>JAFGPI010000020.1 GCA_016926065.1 Candidatus Krumholzibacteriota bacterium | reverse complement strand
GAGGCCGTGAAAATTATGACATCCCTCCTCGAAACGGGTCGCGTCCCGCCGGTAGGTATAATTATAGTCGAGGAATTCCTCCGGATCTATCACCCCGGTCCAGCCCGGATTCGGTATGTCCAGTTCCTCCAGGAGTTCCCGGCGGCAGTAGTAGATGCCTATTCCGGGCGCGGCCAGCAGCCATTTTTGCCCGCCGGCGGAAAGGAAATCGATCTGCCATTTCTTTACCGAGACCTCCAGGGCTCCCAGGGCCTGAATGGCGTCCACGAACAGGTATATCCCCTTTTCCCGGCAGAAGCGGCCCAGTTTCTCCAGGTCTATCCGGTATCCGGTGGAGAACTGCACCAGGCTCACCGTGATCACCCGGGTGCGGTCGTCGCAGACATCCATCAACATGTCGGCGCTCACCCGGCCCTCCTCCGGCTCGACCATTCTCAGCTCGATGCCCCGCGAGGTGAGTCCCATCCAGGGATAGACGTTGGCGGGAAATTCGATGGCCGGCATGACCACGTTATCTCCCAGGTTCCATCTGATGCCGTTCGCCGCCAGCAGGACGCCCTGGGTGGTGTTCCTGATAAAGGCGATCTCTTCGCTTTGGGCCCCGATGAATTCCGCCGCCGCTTGGCGCACCTCGCTTATCCGCCCGGTCACCTTCTCCAGGCATAATATCCCCTCCCGCAGGAAATATTCCGATACCCCGGCCACGGCCTTGCTCACCCGGGTCGAGAGCGGGCTGACGGCGGCATGGTTGAAGTATATATAATTTTCGGTGACCGGAAACTCCGCCCGGTAATATTCCCAGTTGCACTCTTCCCTATCGCGCATTAAATGTCCCTCCTCGGCGTCTAGGCGGATTTTTGCAGAATCAACCTCTATTTTACAAGTCCAAAGAGCATCTATTTTCGCCCGGGCCTGGTTGCCCGGTCCCCCCGGAGATATCGAACCGGCGGGATCGTATCCCGTATATGCAGATAATACGTTGATTCGCGTTTATCGGTTTCAATAAATAGCTCTTCCGGACCGGGGACGGTGAAAGGAGAATGTAATCTGAATCTGAGAAAACCGGTAAGGATCCACCCGGTTTCCGGTCCGGCGAAAACGGGAATCTACATTTCTGGCATTTACAGGGGCCGGGGAAAGAGCTAAATTGTCTGGAGGCGTTAGGCCGGATAGAGGCATTTACGGCAGGCGAGAGATTATGGCCCGGATAAGAAATTTCAGTATAACCGCCCATATCGATCATGGCAAATCGACCCTGGCGGACCGTTTGATACAGTATGCCGGATTGGTGGACGAACGGGAGTTTCATGACCAGATACTGGATAACATGGATATTGAGCGCGAGCGCGGAATCACCATCAAGAGCCAGACGGTGTGCCTTCCCTACACGAGCCGTTCCGGGGAAGAGTATATCCTCAATCTGATCGATACGCCCGGGCACGTCGATTTCTCCTACGAGGTATCCCGCGCCCTGGCCTCCTGCGAGGGTATCCTGCTCCTGGTCGACGCCAGCCAGGGGGTGGAGGCCCAGACCCAGGCCAACCTTTACCTGGCCCTGGAGCATGACCTGGCGATAATCCCCGTGATAAACAAGATCGATCTGCCGGCGGCCGATATCGAGCGTACCCGGGAGATGATAGAGGCGGAACTCGGTCTGGATCCGGAGAAGGCGATCCTCTGCTCCGCCAAGGAGGGAAAGGGGATCGAGGATATCTTCGAAGCCATCACCAGGGAGATTCCCGCGCCCTCGGGGAGGGTGGAAGCGCCGCTGCGGGCGCTGATCTTCGATGCCCAGTACGACTCCTTCCGCGGAGCGATAATCAGTTGCCGGATTTTTGACGGTCGGGTCAGACCGGGCGACATGATCAGGTTATTCTCGCTGGGGACGGTGCACAAGGTGGAGGAGGTGGGGGTGTTCCGGCTGCGCCGGGAAAAGAGGAAAGAGCTCGGCGCCGGGGAGGTGGGTTATATAATCGCCGGGGTGAAGACCGTCAGCGACACCCGCGTGGGAGACACCATCGTGCTGGAAGAGGATTCGAAAGCGCTGCCGCTGCCCGGATTCAAAGAGGTCAAACCGGTGGTTTTTTCCTCCATCTATCCGATCAATTCGGACGATAACGCCTCCCTGGCCGACGCCCTGGAACGCTACAAGCTCAACGACGCCGCCCTCACCTATCAACGCGATTCCTCGGCCGCCCTGGGGCAGGGTTTTCGCTGCGGATTTCTGGGGCTGCTGCATCTGGAGGTGTTCCAGGAGAGGTTGGAGCGGGAATTCAACCAGGCGATCATTATGACCTCTCCCAGCGTGCGCTATAAATTCGTGCTGGCCGGCGGAAAGGAAGTGACGGTGGAAAATCCCGAATACTATCCCGATCCCGCCCTTATCGAGTACGCCCTGGAGCCCTACATCCGGGCAACCATACTGGTGCCTGACCGCTACATGGGGGCGGTGATGACGCTCTGCCTGGGCCGCCGGGGAACGAACTCGCATTTCAATTATATCACCAGGGGCCGCATGGAGATAAATTTCGACATGCCGCTGGCCGAGATCATTCACGATTTCTACGATAAGCTCAAAACCATCACCCAGGGATACGGCTCCTTCGATTACGATCTTCTGGATTACCGCCGGGATAACCTGGTCAAGGTAGACATCCTGGTCAACGGAGAAGTGGTGGACGCCCTGGCCACCATAGCGCACGTGGACCGGGCCCGCCCCCGGGCCAAGGAGATCTGCGACCGGCTGCGCAAGGAGATACCGCGCCATATGTTCAAGATCGCCATCCAGGGCGCGGTGGGGGGAAAGATCATCGCTCGCTCCACTATTTCGGCGCTGCGCAAGGATGTTACCGCCAAGTGCTACGGAGGGGATATAACCAGGAAAAGAAAACTCCTCGAAAAACAGGCCAAGGGTAAAAAAAGGATGAAGATGATCGGAAAGGTCATGATTCCCCAGAGCGCCTTTGTCGCCGTTCTAAAAAGCGATGATGAATGATATTCCGGCCGGTCTCTACGTGCACGTTCCCTTTTGCCGGACCAAATGTCCCTACTGCGATTTTTACTCGCTCACCGATCTCACCACGGCCGCTGCCTTCGCGGACGATATCCGCTCCGAGGCGGAGCTGTACCGGAGAGATTTCCGGGAGTTCGACTCGCTCTACCTGGGGGGAGGAACCCCCTCCGTTCTTCCGGCCGGGAAGATCGCGCGGATCACCGGCATCTTGCGGGAACTGTTCTCCCTTAGCGAATCATCCGAGATAACGATCGAAGTCAATCCGGATGACGTCACCAAGGATAAGCTGGAAGAATACAAAGATGCCGGATTCAACCGCATCAGCGTGGGGGTGCAGTCTTTCGTGGGCGGCGAACTCGAAATTCTGGGGAGGAGGCACGACGCCAGGAGGGCCGAGAGGGCGCTGCAGTTGATCCGGGAAGAGGGATTTACCAACTTCGGGCTGGACCTGATATACGGATACCAAGGGCAGACCCGGGAGAGCTGGCTCTTCAGCCTGGAAACGGCCCTGCGCTTTTCCCCCCGGCATCTGTCCTGCTATCAACTTACCCTCAGTGATTCCACACCCCTGGGCGGGAAGCGGTCGCTGCTCCGCCCGGTTATATTCGAGGAGGAGAAACAGCGATCCTTCTTCCTGGAAACCTCCCGTCTCCTCACCGACCGGGGATATATCCACTACGAGGTGTCGAATTACGCGCGGGAAGAAAAATACATTGCCGTTCATAACAGCCGCTACTGGCGCCATCTCCCTTACCTGGGATTGGGCCCGGCGGCCCACTCCTTCCGCGGCGGCCGCAGGTGGTGGAACCTATCCTCCCTGCGACTGTACCGGGAAAGCCTGCGGGAGAAAAAGCGCCCCCTCCGGGGGGAGGAAGAATTGGATCGAGGCCGCCTGCTGCTGGAAGAGCTGATGCTGGGATTCAGGACCAGGGAGGGTGTCCCCCTCACCCTCATCCGGGAGATCGGGGGAGGGGAGGAAGTTTTAAACGGGCTGCTCGAAGAGAAGCTGGTGGTCGTGAACGCCGGCCGGGCGGCCCCCACCCGGGAGGGATTCCTGCTGGCCGATAAGATCCCGCTGCGGTTTAACTGGGGGGAAAAGAACGGCCGGGGCGGTTAATTTCAAGGAGCCCGGGCCGAACCGGAAGGGAGGGCACCGG
>JAFGPI010000192.1 GCA_016926065.1 Candidatus Krumholzibacteriota bacterium | reverse complement strand
GCCTTCAGCGAGCTGAACGATCCGCTGGACCAGCGCCGCCGTTTCGAGGAGCAGGACCGGATGTTGAGCGCGGGCTCGGAGGAAGCCCATCCCATCGATGAGGATTACCTGCGGGCCCTGGAGCACGGAATGCCTCCCACCGGCGGACTGGGGGTGGGCATCGACCGGCTGGTCATGCTGTTTACCGATTCGGCCTCCATCCGGGACGTTATACTTTTTCCTCAAATGCGGCCCGAGAAAGGCCGGGATAAAGAGGAATAACCATGCACTATTCTCTCGCCATAGCGCTCCGCTATCTGAAGGCCCGGAGGCGCAGCGGTTTTGTCTCACGGGTGACCCTGATCGCCGTGGGAGGCACCCTGGTGGGGGTGGGTACTCTTATCATCGTGCTTTCCCTGATGAACGGTTTCGAGAACGAGCTGCGCAACCGGATTATCGAGTTCAACACCCACGTGCTGGTGTTCTCACGCGTGGCCTCCTCCTGGGGAGGTATCGATTCGGTGTCGGCCAGGGTGGAGGAACTGCCGGAGGTGGTGGCCACCTCCCCCTTCGTGAGGGGCGAGGCGCTGGTCTATTACGAGATGCTTCCCGGGGTGAAGGTAAAAACCAAGGGAGTCATCATAAAAGGCGTGGATATAGAACGGGAGAAGATGGTTTCCACCGTTATAGATTCCTTCGCCCCCCCCGTAACATCCTTTGAAACCAGTGGTTTTGAGGACGAGGGGGCGGTGCCCGGAGTGGTGCTGGGGGAAGATCTGGCCTCCGATTTAAGGATAACCCTGGGAGAAAAGCTGACCCTGGTCAGCGCGCCGGCCGAATTGCGGATGGGAGAGATAAAGCCCCGCACCCGGGATTTCCGCGTGATCGGATTCTTCAAGACGGGAGTGTACGAATTCGATTCCCGCTTCGCCTATATCGATATTTCCGAGGCGGAGACATTTTTCGATTTCGAAGCCTCCATCCGGGGAATAGGCGTCAGGATCAAGGACATCTTTCAGGCCTCCCGGGTGGACGACCAGATCAACGACAAGCTGCAATCTTACGCCTACGGCACCAACAACTGGATTCAGATGAACAGCAACCTCTTCAGCTATATCAAGGTGGAGAAGATCTTGATGTTTTTGCTGCTTTCCCTGATCATACTGATCGCGGCCTTCAACCTGGTGGGAATGCTCACCATGGTGATCATGGAAAAAAGGAGCGAAATCGGGATCCTGCGCTCCATGGGGGCCTCCTCCGGGGGTATAATGTCCATCTTTATGGTGGAGGGGACGATTATCGGTTTTATCGGAACCGTGCTGGGGGTGGCCGTCGGCACCGGTGTATGTATGATTTTATCACTGATCGAGCTGGATCTGCCGCCCGATGTTTACTTCATCAATACCCTTCCGGTGCTGGTCCAGAAAATGGATATCGTCTGGGTGGCTCTCGCCTCCATGCTGATCGCTTTCCTGGCCACGCTCTATCCGAGCTGGGAAGCCTGCCACATGCAACCCCTGGACGCCATTCAGTATGAATGATTTTCACCCACTCCCGGTGGGAGAAGGGCGCCTTGCCCGGGGGTAGGTAAAATGGTATATTTCAGTTGAGGAAAAGATGAGTATTCTGAGAGCGGAAAACATAAGCCGGACCTTTCCGGGGGAAAAGGGCCCGATCAGGGTTCTGCAGGACCTCGATTTCACTTTGCAGGAGGGCGAAGTGGTGGTAATCCTGGGAGAATCCGGAGCGGGTAAAAGCACCCTCTTGCACCTCCTGGGCACCCTGGATAGTCCCGATAGCGGACGGATCACGATCAAGGGGGTAGATCCCCGGGAATGCTCCGACCGGGATTTGAACCGCCTGCGGAACCGCGAACTGGGATTCGTCTTTCAATTTCATTACCTTCTCCCCGAGTTCGACGCCCTGGAGAACGTTATGATGCCGGCGGTTCTGCACGGGGCCTCCAAAAGAACGATCGAGGGCAAGGCGGTATCCCTGCTCACCGAGGTGGGATTGGCCGAGAGGCTCACCCACCGGCCGGCGGCGCTTTCCGGAGGAGAGCAACAGCGGGTGGCGGTGGCCCGGGCCCTGATGAACGAACCGGCCATAGTGCTGGCCGACGAACCGTCCGGAAACCTGGACGATCGGAATAGCGAAATGCTGCACTCCCTGCTGATCGATCTGAGCCGGTCCAAAAATCAGGCCTTCGTGGTCGTCACCCACAAGCGCGATCTCTTAGGCCACGCCGACCGGGGATTCGAGCTGCGGGAGGGAAAACTGTTCCCGGTCGCAAAGGAATGATATGCTTTGTCAGTTCTGTAAAAAAAGGGAAGCCACCATCCATTTCACCAACGTCATCAACAACCAGGTGGAGAAGATACATAGTTGTCCCCTCTGCGCCGAGGAGAGAGGATTCGACTATCTGAAGAAGAGCAACTTCGAGAAAGACCATTTTCTGGCCGGTTTGATGAATCTGTCCGGAAAACCGGAAAAGGTCACATCGGCTCCGGACTGCTGTCCCAACTGCGGCTTGACTTTCCACGCCTTCCGCCAGACCGGCCGTCTGGGATGCTCCAACTGCTACGAGGTTTTCAACCGTCAGCTGCTGCCTCTGCTCAGAAGCGTGCACGGTAACACCCGCCACCTGGGCAAGGTGCCCCGTAAACTGAGTCCCCGGGTGAATCGAAAAAGACGGGTAGGGGAGCTGAAGAATGAGCTCAAACGGGCGGTGAAGGAAGAGAACTACGAAAGAGCCGCCGAACTCCGGGACGAGATAAACGCCCTGCAAAACTCATCTCCGCCGCCGGAGGAGGAATAGGAATGTCGGTTATTGATGAACTGCTGAGCGTGCCGGCCGACTGGCTAAGAGGCGATGGCGAGGAGAACGAGATGGTTCTCTCCTGCCGGGTCAGGTTGGCCCGGAACCTGGAGAGAAAACCGTTTACGCACATCTCCGGGGCGGAGGATCTGCGGGATATTCAAGGGGAGATAAAGGAAGCCGTGGCCGGCACCGCCGCCATGGGCGAGGCCCTGGTCATCGATATGGATGATATCCTGGAAACGGAAAGGATGCTGCTGGCCGAGAGACGCCTCCTATCCCAGGAAATGGTCCAAAAATACCAGAACCGGAGCCTGTTGGTGAACCGGGGCGAGGGGGTGAGCGTGATGGTGAACGAGGCGGACCATCTGCGCATGCAGGTGCTCGAATCGGGCCTGTCGGCTCGCGACGCCTTCCGGATCATCAGCGCTCTGGACGATGAATTGGATGAGCACCTGGGATTCGCCTTTTCCGATAGGTTGGGATACCTGACGGCCTGCACCACGAACGTGGGGACCGGGCTGCGGGTATCCGCCATGGTTCATCTTCCGGGACTGGTGCATAATAACGATATCCGCCAGGTCATAGACGGATTGAGACACGTAAAATTAACAGTAAGGGGTAGTTACGGAGAAGGTAGCGAGGTGATGGGGAATTTTTTCCAGATTTCCAACAGCATAACCCTGGGGCATACGGAAGCCGATACGGTGGAGGATATGGAATCCCATCTGAAAAAGGTGCTGGAATTCGAGAAAAAAGCCCGGGAAAGCCTGCTCCGCGAGGCACGGAGTTTGCTGGAAGATAAAATCTGGAGGTCATACGGCATACTTAAATCAGCCAGGCTGGTTTCACCCAAAGAGGCCATGGGCCTGATCTCCGCCGTACGGTTGGGAATCGGCCTCGGTATCGTTACCGATGTCGCCCTGACCGATTTGAACGAAATATTGATTATGATTCAACCGATGCACCTGCAAAGGTTGCATGACCGGGCCATGAAACCGGAGGAAAGGGACCGGATCAGGGCTGATTTTATTAGATCCAAGCTTAATAAGCAGTGATCCCGGTGGGAAAGTCCAAGAAAGGATGTTGAAAGCCTTATGAACGATAAGTTCACCGAACGGGTAAGAAAGGTGATTTATCTCGCGCGTGACGAGGCCAACAGGTTGCAGCATGATTATATAGGCACGGAACATCTTCTGCTCGGTATAGTGCGTGAGGGCGAGGGCATAGCCGCCCGGGTCCTGCAGAAACTGGATCTCGATCTGGAACAGATCCAGCAGGGAATAGAGAATATCGTAAAACCAACCGGTGGAACCCTCACTCTCGGCGAGATACCGTTAACCCCCAGGGCGAAAAGGGTTTTGGAGCTTTCAGTGGAGGAGGCGAGGCTGCTGGGCCACAGCTACGTGGGAACGGAACATCTGCTGCTGGGACTGATCCGGGAAGGCGAGGGCGTGGCGGCCAGGGTATTGCTGGAGTTGGGAGTGGACCGCAAGAGGGTGCGCGAGGAGATCATGAAAATTCTTCACCAGGGAGGCGGAATCACCGGGCCCAGTAAAACCCGCAAGGGTAAAAGCGAGTCTCCCACCCTGGATCAATTCGGCCGGGACCTGACCCAGTTGGCCCGGGACAATAAGCTCGATCCCATTATCGGCCGGGACGATGAGATGAGCCGGATCATCCAGATCCTCTGCCGGCGCAAAAAAAACAACCCGGTATTGATCGGCGAGCCGGGAGTGGGCAAGTCGGCCATAATCGAGGGGCTGGCCCAGAAGATAGTGGCCAACAAGGTTCCGGAATTGCTTAAGGATAAAAGAATCACCACGCTCGATCTCGCATCTGTAGTAGCGGGAACAAAATACAGAGGACAGTTCGAGGAGCGTCTGAAGAATATCATCAGCGAGATAAGGGATAACGACCAGGTCATTATCTTCATCGACGAGATACATACGATCGTGGGAGCGGGTGGTGCCGAAGGAGCCATCGACGCCTCCAACATGCTCAAACCGGCGCTGGCGCGGGGAGAAATCCAGTGCATCGGCGCCACCACCCTGGATGAATACCGAAAACATATCGAGAAGGATGGGGCCCTGGAACGGAGATTTCAATCGATCCTGATAAATCCTCCCACGGAAGAAGAGACCATAGATATAATCAAGGGATTGCGGGATAAGTACGAAGCCCATCACCGCACGAAATTCACCGACGGCGCCATCAAGCAGGCGGTTCAACTGGCCCAGCGCTATATTCAGGGCCGGTTCCTGCCGGACAAGGCGATAGATGTCATCGACGAGGCCGGGGCCCGGGCCCGGCTTTCGGTGACCACCATGCCCGACGAATTAAGGGAGATGGAGAAGAAGATCGAGGAAATAGCCAAGGAGAAGGAATCCTCCATCCAGGCGCAGGAATTTGAAAAAGCGGCCGCCTTCCGGGACCAGGAAAAGGAGCTGCGCAAGATCCTGCGGGAAAAGCACCGGGAATGGGGCGAGTCCCGGCAGGAGAGCGAATCGGTGGTGACGGACAAGGATATAGCCAACGTAATATCGAGCATGACCGGTATACCCGTAGCCGACGTCGAAGAAGAGGAAACGGTCAAATTGCTGAACCTCGAGGATGAGCTGAGAAAACGGGTCATCGGGCAGGAGCCGGCGCTGGTGGCCGTCGCCCAGGCGGTGCGGAGAAACCGGGCCGGACTGCGCGATCCCCGCCGCCCCATAGGCTCTTTCGTATTCCTGGGACCGACCGGAGTGGGAAAGACCGAATTGGCCCGGACCCTGTCGGCCACCCTGTTCGAGAGTGAAGACGCCCTCATCCAGATAGATATGTCGGAGTACATGGAAAAATTCGCCATTTCCAGGCTGGTGGGTGCCCCTCCGGGATACGTGGGCTACGAGGAGGGCGGGCAGTTGACCGAGAAGGTCAGGCGCAAGCCCTACTCGGTGGTGTTGCTCGACGAGATCGAGAAGGCCCACCCCGATGTATTCAATCTGCTGTTACAGATCCTGGAGGAGGGCTGCATCACCGATTCTTTCGGACGGCGGGTCGATTTCAAGAATACCGTCCTGATCATGACCTCCAACGCCGGGGCCAAAGAAGTAAAGGGCAAGAAAGGATTCGGATTCGTGACCGAGAAAGACGAAGCCGACACCGGATACGAGCACATGAAAAACAAGATACTGGATGCCACCAAACAGATCTTCAATCCGGAATTCATCAACCGCCTGGACGAGATGATCGTCTTCCGCCAGCTGGACCGCGACGATCTGATGAAAATCATTGATATCCTGCTCGCCGATCTTTACCGCCGGCTGAGAAATCAGGAAATAAATTTCGAGATTACGGTCGAAGCCAAGGAATTCATCCTGGAGAGGGGATACGATCCGAAACTGGGCGCCCGGCCGCTGCGCCGAGCCATCCAGAAATTGCTGGAGGACCCTCTCAGCGAACGGATGCTCAAGGGCGAGATATCGGATATCGAAAAATTGAGGATAACGGCCAATAAGGGAGCGACCAGCCTCAGCTTCGAATTGATCAAAAAGATCAAATCGGGGAAAACCGAATAAAGAGGAACTTTCCCCGCTCTTCAATGGTACAAAATCAGGGATATACCCT
>JAFGPI010000191.1 GCA_016926065.1 Candidatus Krumholzibacteriota bacterium | reverse complement strand
CGCGACCTTCGCCGGAGGCTGTTTCTGGTGTTCGGAGGCCGATTTCGATGGCATCGCGGGCGTCACCGAAGTTGTATCGGGTTATACCGGAGGAGAGGGGAAGAATCCGACCTACCGGGAGGTCTGCTCGGGCGGGACCGGACATTACGAAGCGGTCCAGGTCCATTACGATTCGTCGCGGGTAAGCTACCGGGAACTCCTCAAGGTGTTCTGGAAACATATCGATCCCACCGATCGGGGGGGGCAGTTCGTGGACCGGGGATCGCAGTATCGGAGCGCTATCTTCTATCACGACGAGGAGCAGAGGCAGCTGGCCCAGGCCTCGAAGCAGGCCCTGGACGCTTCCGGCATCTTTCCGGAGCCGGTGGTAACCGAGATCAAGATGTTCGAGGCTTTTTACCCGGCCGAAGACTACCACCAGGATTACCACCGCACCTGCCCCATCAGGTACAAGGCCTACCGTGGAGGATCGGGAAGAGACCGGTTCATTGACCAAATGTGGAAGAACCGGGATATCGAATGGCCGGGCGTGGAGAAGGAGGAGGCTTCTCCCGCGGAGAAAAAAGAGTCCCCCTCCGCGAAGCAGGAAGAAATAGTCCCCGCGCGGAAAGAAAATACTCCCCCGGCGGTAAAGGAAACCTCCCGCTGGGAGGATAAAAAGCGAGGCGAGGCGGCTTATGGCAAACCGGACCGGAACGAAATACAGAGGAAACTAACCCCCCTGCAGTTCACCGTAACGCAGAATTGCGGTACCGAGCCCCCCTTTGCCAACGAGTTCTGGAACAACAAGGATGAGGGCATCTACGTTGACGTGGTCACGGGCGAGCCGCTGTTCAGCTCTATCGATAAGTATGATTCGGGCTCCGGCTGGCCGAGCTTCACCCGGCCGTTGGTACCCGGCAATATCGTGGAGAAGGAGGACCGGAGCCACGGCATGGTGCGCACCGAGGTGGTGAGCAAGGAAGGCGGATCGCACCTGGGACATCTGTTTGACGACGGACCGCGTCCCACCGGCGTGCGCTATTGCATCAACTCGGCCTCGCTCCGCTTTATCAGGAAGGAAGACCTGGATAAGGAAGGGTACGGCGAGTACCTGAAGCTCTTCGAGAAAAAATAGCGGGTCTTAACGTACTACCGCGGCTCGGTCAATCTATCGTTCTCTGAACGAAGCGGCGACGATAATTTTTCGTTCTCTCGGAATCCTCTGCTTCGACAGACACATGACGGCATAGGTCCCGTACGGTTATCCGGTTTTATCAGGACTTTGGATGTTTGGTGGAAACAATGCCCTGGGTGTGGCGTATTATTATAGGATGCGTCGAATGGCCATCACTGATCCCGAATCGATTGCCGATCCTGGAGGCGGATGGGGCGAAGGTATGTCGTGAACGACGCGGGAGATTCGGTCACCGCCATTTACCATGACGGTGGGGCGGAGGGGGTCCAATGCTGCATCTACAGGCTGGTTGAAGACCGGAAGTTGTTTATCATACTTTCCAACCAGCGCGAACCATGGATACACATCCGCCTTTCCCGGCCCAAGGAGGATATGGCGCCCAACATCATTAAGGCGTTGTATGGGGGAGATTACGAACTTCCGGGAAGTTCGGCGGCCTATGAGATAGCCCTGAGGGCCGAAGTTTCCGGGGCGGAAGTGATAGGCTCGGAACATGAAAAACTCTACCGGGAATCCTCCCGCGACTTATTGGCTGCAGATGGCCAAGATGTTTAAGCAAAACTGATGAGCGGTGAAAAGATAAGCCGGCCGCTTCCTCGAAACGGCCGGCGCTCAAGCGAACTTGTGAGCGATGAGCGCCTACCCTCCGTGGGCACCCGTTTTTTTTAGGGGGGGCTCCTATCCCCCGGTGAGGGTTAATGGTTGATATAAATATACAGCGACTTTAAAATGACTTCCGAACGGTTTTCGAATGGAGCCACCCCCTGACCAGGGGAGAGAGGATCTGAGATGGTTCGTTTACTGAAGTGGGCGGCCCGCCTTTGGAGCGTGGCAAGTATCGTATTGATCATCAAGCTGGTTGTCGGCCAGGGATTCAATCCCGGCCTGATGAGAGGCGTCGACTGGTTGAAATTTTTCTTCTTCCCGGTGGGGGCGGTAATAGGGATGCTTTACGGATGGAGGAAGGAGGCCCTGGGCGGGAGCTTGATCATCTTCAGTTTCGCGGCCCTGGCTATAGTGAATTTTATCGAAACCCGCATCTGTCTTCCCCGGATCTATTTGCTTTTGGTGCTGGTACCGGGAATCCTTTTCCTGGCCGCCTGGTTCTTTACCCGGGAGCAAAGGACCATCTGATCCGATTATCGACTTGTAATAAGCCGGGATAGGGTGGATCTACCCAACCAGAAAACTTTTGAAAGGTTAAGTTATCTCTGATACACTCCCTCTGATTATAGCGGGGATTTTATAGAGAATTTTTCATTAAACTAGTAATGGTTGTGGACTGATGATCCAACGTTCCGAAAATCGTTATTCGACGTTTGCCGGCTTCCCTTCTTTTGCCATTGTATTGATCCTGCTTCTTTATATCGGCTCGGCATATTCTCAAGATGAAGGTTCCTTGACTCCTACTTCCGATCCCTTCGAGAATATAGAGCTTTTACGTTCCCAAGGTAAATACAAAGAATCTATAGAGATATTGCGTGCCATAGTAGCGAATGCCGATCAACCGCCGGAGATCCTGCAGCGTGCCTACAGTGAGATTGTTTTTACCTACATGCTGGACGGTGACTGGCAGAGCGCGGAAGCCGAGGCGCGGGCGGCGCTGAAGTTATTTCCCGCCATCCAGCCCGATGCCCGCCATGTGCCGCCCCTTATAGGCGAGATCTTTACCAGGCAGCGGGAGGCGATCTTCGGGTCGATCAGGATTTCCACCATTCCGGACCAAACCGAGGTATTTATGAATGGCAAGCCGGTCGGTCACTCGCCCCTCACCCTCGATTACGTGGAAAGCGGGGAGGTCAACCTGCTGCTGAAGAAACCGGGCTTCCGGGATTTGTCGATCGATGTAATTGTGACGGCGGGGAACCTCACCAACGTAAAAATACCCCTCCAATCGTTAACGGAACAAAAGGTCGAAAAGTCAATAATCAGAGGGGGCGGCCTTGGGTGTGGTGCAATTGCTCTAGTGGAGGAGTACAAAAATTTCGAGGATTTTGGGATTACTCCCTACGCCTACTTTTGGTATTCCGAATCCCGGCTTCCCTTTCTTAAATATAAAACTTGCTTTCAAATGGTCTTTCTCAATTCAAAAACATTATATGTACCCTCCAGGTATATTAAAATCAGCCCCGGCCTGGAGATTTCAGATCCGGAGCTATGGTTGAATTGCCTGGAACCGTATTTCTCGGTAGGGGCAGGAGCTTATAATGTGTGGAGCAATGACATACGCAACATCGATCTTAAATTTGGTTTTAACGTTACGCTAGGTACCCGCATATATTTTAGCGATAAAAGAGCAGTGGATTTCGCGGTGAGCTATGATGGGATTTATTATGGGCGAGAATTTGAGAATCTACGCTTGATGACACTTGGGGGCGGCATTTCTTTCGGCCGTAATAAAAGTGATTATTAATGATCCGTGTCGATATCCCGAGCAGATTCATTCTCTTCCTTCATGCGCCACTTTCAGATCCGGATATTAACGAAAAATACCTTTGAATAAATGACTTATATCTTGTACTCTCCCCGCAATACCAGTATGTACTATTTTGAATTGAACCGTCTTTTACACTCATGATTCTTAAAGCCTTGATGAGCCCTCGCCTCTCCCCTCATGGCGCAGGGGCGGCTAATCTGCTCCCTGTATTCTTGGTATTGATCCTGCTTCTTTGTCCCGCTCCGGTTCGTTCTCAGGATGAAAATCCGGTTCCTTCAGCCGACAATCCCTTTGAAGGGATAGAGCTTCTGCGTTCCCAGGGGCGGTACGAGGAGGCCATAGAGATGCTGCGGGAGGTTGTGCGGGATGCCGATCAACCGCCGGAGACCCTGCAGCGCGCCTACTGCGAGATAGTATTTACCTATATGCTGACCGGAAACTGGCAGAGCGCGGAAGCGGAAGCGCGGGCGGCGCTGAAGATATTTCCAGATATCCAGCCCGACACCCGTTTCGTGCCGCCCCTTATAGGCGAGATATTCACCCGGCAGAGGGAGGCGATTTTCGGATCTATCAAGATCACTACCATCCCGGACCTCGCCCAGGTTTTTATGAACGGCAAACTGGTCGGATACTCGCCGCTCACCCTGGACTATGTGGAAAGCGGGGAGGTCAATCTGCGGCTGGTCAGACAGGGTTACAGGGAAATGTCCATCGATGTCAGCGTGACGGCGGGGAACGTCACCACCGTTAAGTTTCCCCTTCAATCCCTCATCGAGCGTGAGCCGGAAAATCCCGCCATATGGGGAGGCGGACTGGGGGTGGGTGCGGTAACCCTGATGGCGAAACATTACAAGTTCGGGGATTTTGGATTCACACCCTTTACCTTCCTCTGGTTCGCCCACCGCCGGATTCCCTTTTTGACCTATCATCTGTTCTGCCAAGCGGCTTTCCCCGGCTCGAAGGAGAGCAGCCTGTCCTACAATATTCATACTGTCAGGTTGATCAAGGTAAGCCTGGGATTCGAGTTCTCGGATCCGGACCTGTGGTTTGATTCGGCCGATCCCTATCTTTCGATGGGTTTGGGACTGTATGCCGTTTGGTACGAAGGAGCTAGCTATAAGGCGTATAAACCAGGGCTTACCGTAGCGCTGGGCACCCGGGTATTTTCCGCGCCCCGCAACGCGGTCGATTTCTCGATACGCTATGACTATGTGCCCGAAGGAGAGATGTTCGACGATTTAAGGTTTTCCCCCGATCCGTATGAAAGGGTAATCCGTGATATGCACACGCTGACGCTGGGAGTCAGCGTTTATTTCGGGCGGAATAAAGAGTGATTAACGATATTCCCCACCGGTAGCCAGTACAGTCGTTCTCTGCACCACCAAAATCATTGCTTTTCCAGGGCGGGATCGGCTCGGAATTGCAGGATTTGGATGGGAAAAGAGCTTTGAATATGCGAATTATATCCTGTACACTTTACGCATATCTTTAGGGGCTCCGTTTGATTGAACTGTTGGTGTGCTAATGATATATCCTATCCCGGAGATCCACCGGGTCCTCCCATATCACCCGGCATGGAAGGGATTCCTCCCGGCTGTCTGCGCGTTGATCCTGCTCCTAAATACCAGTCCGGTTTATTCTGTGGATGAAGATCCGATTCCTCCGGGCGACAATCCCTTCGAAGGGATAGAGCTTCTGCGTTCCCAGGGGCGGTACGAGGAGGCCATAGAGATGCTGCGGGAGGTTGTGCGGGATGCCGGTCAACCGGAGGAGACCCTGCAGCGCCTACTGCGAGATGGTTTTCGCCAATATGCTGACCGGAAACTGGCAGAGAGCCGAAGAGTCAGCCCGGGAAGCACTAAGGAAATTTCCCGCCATCCAGCCCAATACCCGCTTCGTGCCGCCCCTTATAGGCGAGATCTTCAATCGGCAGAGGGAGGCGATTTTCGGATCGCTCAAGATCTCCTCTGTTCCGGATTCTGCGGCAGTATTCCTTAATGGGAAACTGGTTGGATCCTCACCGCTGACTTTAGAATATGTGGAAATCGGAGAGGTCAATCTACAGCTTTTAAAACCGGGATACCGGGAGCTTTCGATAGTGGTTAGTGTATTGGCGGGAGATACCAACAGCATTAAATATACACTCGATCCTGAACCTAAGAGAATAGTCAGCTGGACAAAGGCAGGATTTTGTATGGGACTTGGAACCGTAGTCCAATTCGGCAAAATGTACAGAATCGGAAATTGTGGTACCAATATGTTCGGATATATATGGATTGCCGTTCCCCGATACGATTTCCTGGCTATTCAATTTCACGGGCAATTAGCATTTCTGAAATCAGAAAAAACTGGATCTTATTATACTTATCATAATGACGGTCTGTATTATGGAAATATCGGTAGTGGTTTTGAGCTTTCCTCTCCCAATCGCAAGAATAAAATTATAGACCCCTACTTCTCGGTAGGGATAGGTTTATATTATCTTTGGCGTACTGAAAAAAATAATGATTTTGATGTTGACTACCAAAAGTTGGATTTAATACAGCAATTGGGATCCGTGTTTATATCTCCGCGCTGCACGCAATGAATTTTTCGCTCCACTATTATTTTGTGCCCGGTGGTGATCGAATCGAATATTTTGATTGTACACCCGTTTGTGGATATAAGGAAAGCTACCACGATCTTCACATGCTGGGTCTAAGTTTAAGCTACTATTTCGGGCGAAGCTAACCTTTGTGGATGGAGCTAGCACCAAGATTTATACAAGCAAATTATCTCTGAGCATGAAAAGGCCTCCCCTCATATAGAGGGGAGGCCTTTCACGCGGGCGTCCGTTGCTGCTCAGACCGGCATACGGCTGTTACCGCCCTATCAACTCTTATCCGGATCCCGGGGCTTCTGGGGCAATCTGGGAGGATCCTCCTTGATCTTCTCCAGGAGATATTCGATCGCTTTCTCCAACTGGGGATCCTGTCCCTTGACCACCAGATCGGGCCGGTTGTCGATATCGATATCGGGACGCACCCCTTCGTTCTCGATCACCCAGTCTCCTTCCAGACTGTAGTATCCAAAAGCAGGCATGGTAACCCGGCCGCCGTCCATAAGACTAATGCCGCGGTTTATACCGACCAGACCCCCCCACGTTCTCTTACCGATAAGCGGCCCGAGACCCGCTTGCCTGAAAAAGTGTGGGAACGCGTCACCGCCCGATCCGGCATACGCGTTTATCACGCATGCCATGTGTCCGATCGGAGCAGAACCGGGCGTACGCCCGGGCTTACCATACCTGTCTGCCCACATGCCGCTGAGCTTCCTGCCCAGCCTCTCGATAAAGAAATCGGGTATCCAGCCGCCGCTGTTGTATCTGACGTCGACTATCATGCCCTCTTTCTCGGTTTGCGCGTAGAATGACTTGCCGAATTCAAAAAGCCCGCCCACGGTGGTATTGGGGACATGGATGTATCCTATTTTGCCCCCGGAAGCTTCAGCTACCTTGCGGCGGTTGGTTTCCACCCAGTCGGCGTATCGGATGTTGGTGTCGTTTCCGACCGGCTCGACCGTGTATTCCTTGGCGTCCTTTCCGGTGGGATCGGCGCTTACCTTGATAACGGTCTGTTTGCCGGCCAGCGTTTCCAGGAGTTGATGCGGATTGGACGGATATTTCAGTTCTACTCCGTTAACGGCCAGCAGGTAGTCGCCTTCCTTCACGTTGATTCCCGGCAGGGAGAGAGGGGCCTGGTACTGGGAGTCCCAATTCCGTCCCCGGTAGATCTTGGCGAAACGGTAGAGCCCGCTCTTTTTATCGATCTCGTAGTCGCAGCCGAGAAAGCCTCCCGTTACCACGGGGGTGGCCGGAAAATCCCCGCCTCCCACGTAGGCGTGTCCGATGTTCAGCTCGGCGATCATTTCCCCGATGATATAGTTCAGATCGCCGCGGCTGGTAAGATGGGGGAGTAATACCTGGTAGCGCTTTTTCATCTTGTCCCAGTCCACACCGTGCATGTTCGCCACGTAGAAGAAATCACGCTCCAGTCTCCACGCCTCCTCGAACATCTGCCGCCACTCCGCCACCGGATCGATTTGCATCTGGAGGCCCTGGGTGGCCAGGACGCCGTCGCCGACCTTTTTGCCGGCGCCCACGTCGATGATGCCGAAGGTGCCGCGGGCGCTGTACATGATCTTCTTTCCGTCCGCGGAAAGATCGTATCCATTTATCCCGCTTATGATCTGCTTGCTCTCCCGCTCTTTCAGGTCATAGTAGTTGAGGGATACTTGGGAAAAATCAGGGGGGCCGTTCATTATCACCTGGGGAGGGAAGGACACGTAAAAGACCTTATCCTCGGCGGCGGAAAGGCCGGCGTAGTTGCCCACCCCGATAGGAAGGGCTACAATCCTGTTCTCCAGACCTTCCAGGTCGATCTTGAGTGTCTCCTCCTCTTTTTTTCCTTCCTCCTTCTTGCTATCCTTGTCCTTGTCCTTGTCTTTGTCTTTCTCGTCGCTCTTGCTATTTTTTTCCTTGCCGTCCTCTTTATCTTTCTTTTCTTCCTCTTTCACCTCGACTTCATCGCTTTCCGGGGCCAGGGGAGAGGGAGTGTCGGCCTGCAGGGTCACCACGCACAAATTTGTGGGACTGACGAAGTCGTAATTGAACTCGAAGTTCGTGAATTGAATGTTTATGGTCCGGTCGGAAAGGAAATAAAGGTACTTGCCGCCCGGATCGAATACCGGGTCGTAGTCGTGGTGGAAATCGCTGGTGACCTGGAAGGATTTATCCTGATCCAGGGAATAGAGGTAGATCGATCCGAAACCGTTCTCGGCGTTCTTCCGGTAGGCGATCCATTTGCTGTCCCCGGACCAGTAGTATTCGTTTATGTCTCCCCAATCGTCCTTGTCGATCTGATGTATCTTCTTCTTTTCCACGTCCACGGAGTAGAGGGAGTAGGTCTGATCGTAATAGATGATCTTCTTGCTGTCCGGCGACCAGCGCAGGTCGAAAGGCCAGTTTTTCACTCCGCTGGTCAGCTTCTCCTCATCCCCGGTTCCGTCCGGTTTCCGCAGGTAGATTTCGTATTCTCCGGTTTTGTCGGAGAGGTATGCAACCCACTTACCGTCGGGGGAAAATGCGGGGCTGCGTTCGCGTATCCCCGCGGTTCTAGTTAGGTTGCGTACCTCCCCCTTCTTAGCGGGGACGGTAAAGATATCGCCCCGGGCGCCAAAAGCCGCTCTTTTTCCCTTGCCGGAGATGGCAAAGGAACCTATCCGATCGGCAACGTTATCGTATCGCGTTCTTTTCTGGTTCAGTTCGCTGGGAACGTATATTTCTAGCTTCTTGGATTTTTCCGTGTTCAGATCCAGGACATATAGATACCCGCCGTTTTCGTAAACGATTTGATCCTTGCCCAGGCTGGGCCACTTGACGTCGTATTCGTTGAAATCGGTGATCCGCCGGATCTTCCGCGAACCCAGTTCGAAGCAAAAGATGTTCATGGTGTGTTCGCGATCGGAGATGAAGTAGATCTTATCCTGGTGCCACATGGGGAAGGCGTCGGTGCCCTCAAAATCGGTTAGCCGGTCCACTTCGTTTTTTTCCAGGTCGTAGAGCCAGATATCCTGGGCCATGCCGCCCCGGTATCGCTTCCAGGTACGGAATTCCCGGGCCATGCGGTTGTAGGCGATCTTTTTTCCGTCGGGCGAGTAGGAGGTAAGCTCTCCCTCGAACAGGGGAAGAGCCTCCGGGTAACCACCCTCCGCGTCTATCGTATACAACCTGCTGTAACGGGGGCCGGGATTGGTCTTTGACTCCTTGTTAGACCGGAAGAGGATCTTCTTTCCCCCCGGATGCCAGTCCAGCACTACATCGGCCTTGGGATGGTAGGTCAGCCTTTGAGGTATACCGCCGGCGGAGGAGATGGTATAAACATCGAAATTACCGTCGTAGGAGGCGGAAAAAGCTATCTTTTTACCGTCCGGCGAGAATTTCGCGAATACCTCGCCGCTGATATGCGAGGTGAGGTGCGTGGCGGTGCCACCCGTAGAAGGCACCGTCCATAGATCTCCTCCATGAGTGAAAACTATCATATTCTCGTAAATGTCGGGAAAGCGCATGAGGCGGCTCTCGGAGGCGGCATGTAGGCTCCCGGCCACCAGGATTATCACCAGGGCCAGGAACGGCCAACATCTGTTGCCCATGTAACGCTCCTTATCAGGGGTTGGGGTCGTACTTGATTTAGCGGACACAAAAGTGTCAGTAATTATTAATACAGATGTGGAACGGGATAAGTTTCAAAAAAATTTGGAATTTCAATTGAAAGGGGCGATTTTTCCATGAATTCGGTGGCAAGTGGAAATGGCGACCATCTATATAAAAAGTAATTTCTTTATAGAACGCTTTTTCCGGTAAAGGCCTGGCCGGTGCTGGAATAATACCCGATTAAGGTTGGGAGGCCGGATTACCTGCCCCAGATGCCCCAGGGATAATAATTCCTTTTGGCGCAGAAGTCTCCGGTGACCGCGGAGGATAGATCGGCGGTGAACTCCAACGCTTCATCCTCCGGAACCCGGTAGGGCTCGATGAATTTTATCGTATACTGGCCGGGAGGCAGATCCACTATGGAGAAGGTCAGATCGAAGAGGCAGTTGCAATAGCATAGCCCTCCCGGGGGGATTTCCATTTCCTCTATGGTGATCAGGTCGTTCAGGATGGTTATTTCCGCCATGATCTTATCCTGGCAGCAGTTGAATCCGGCGTTGATGTGATCCAGAAAGAGTGTTCCGATTCCGTCGTAATGATATACGGCGCAGGATAGATTGGACGGCACGCTGGAGGGGCCCTCGGTGAATTGCGGCATATCCTTGCACCCGGTATAGTGCAGGAGGGTGCCGACCGGATGGCTTCCGGCCGCTCCGTCATCCCAGGGGTAGTGGGTTCTCTCCACGCAATGACCGCCCTGGGTGGCGGTGGACAGGTCTATCACTTCCTGCAAGATCTCATCTTCGTCGTTCAGGCACTTTTCCTCGAAGATGACGGTATATACTCCCGGCGCTATGCCGGTGATCAGGTAATCCAGATCGTACAGGCAGAGACAGTGGCACATTATGGCGTCCTGGCCTTCCGATTCGCTGATTGTGATGGTGTTGTTCTGGATTGTTATAACGGCGGTGATGGTACCCGGACAGCAATTCAGGCCGGCGTTGGTATGTTTGATCCTCAGGGTATCGGCGCCGTCGTAAGAATATCCGAAGCAATCCTGGTCCTGCGGAATGGTTATGGCGGTGAGCTTCTCATTCCAGCTCTTGCAGCTGGTGCTGCCGATGATCGCCCCGGAAGGAGCATCGCTGGGCAGGCCCGTGGCCGGAGTCGATTCCTTTTCACAGCCGGCGGCGAGACAGAGCAGGGAAAGGGAAATAGACAGAATTAAAACTGGTAGGTGGGGTGAAAGAAATCTACCTCTTAACGGGATTCGAGTATTCATTGGATTCCCCCTTTTTGTGGATTACATTAATAAGATAGATGATTCAGGGGGAATTGTCAATGGCGCGGGACGGGTGGGCCGGCAGCCTTGACTGATAATAAAAATACGATTCTAATAATCATCCTTGCCCGCTATCGGTGCTGCTAATAGACAGGCCTGAGTTTTTCATATCCCGCAACAACGCCGGAAGGATAAATACTCACTGGGGTGAGGGGATATTTTTTCGCGGAGACCGTCCTGTGGCCGTGTTTATATCCCGTTGAATTATTTCGACCGTTCGGATAGAGTAGTAGTGCTTAAATGGAATGAGGTGGTATCGATGAAGAGAAAGAAACTAGTGGTTACCCTGTTGGTGCTGGCGGGAATAATCGTGGCGGCCAGCGTGGCGCTCCGCCTGGTTCTAACCCGGGACAAACTCCTGGCCCTGATCGTTCCGCGGATAGAGAAAGCGGTGCAGGCGGAGATTACTATCGGTGATATCGGTATCCGGTTCCCCTTCGGATTCGGCGTGAGCGCCCGGGAGGTAGCCTTCACCAAAGCGCTGCCTCCGGGCAAGACCCTGCGCTTCGACACTGAGCGGTTGGAGGTGAAGGTATCCCTGATCAGCCTGATCCGGAGGCAACCGGAGATTCATAAGGTTGAAATCAAGGGAGGGGCCATAAAGTTTTCCGGCGGGAAGGCGGAAACGCGGGCGGAGCTGGAGGGGATCCAGGCCGAGATGTCCATGAAACCGGAGGGTGGAGCATACGGCATGGAAGCCGAAATCAATATTCATTCCACCGCGCTGATCAACGATAGCCTCCAAACCAGGCTCTCCTTCAACGATTTGTGGATCAAGGGCCGCTTGGGGAGCGATCTCGATTTTAATGCCCTGGAGGTGAAGGAGTGCCGCCTGGGAATGGAGGAACTGTTGTCCGTCGGTCTGACCGGTAGATGCGACGATCTCCGGGGAAGGCGGAAATTTTCCCTGCGGATCCAGAGCGACGGCGGCGAGATACTTCCCCTGGTGACACGGATTTTAGCCCTGGACCTGGAAAAAATGGTTCCGGCCCTGCAGGGTAAGAAACTCGAAGCGGAGATGCCATTGGATATCCGGGGGGGGACCTGGGCCTTCAGTGTGGATGCTTCAGGTGAGTTGATCGATCCGGCCTCAATCGTTATCCGTGGGGAGTTGGAATTGGAAAATGTGGCGGTGGATCCGAGAGAGCTGAAGCTGCCCTTGAAGATGAACGGAAAGATCGCGTTCTCCCGGGAAAACATCCGGTCGGATCGTTTTGCCGTCGTCACCGGCGGTTCCGCGGCGGCCCTGGATTTTGACGTCACCCTGGATAAGGGGAGTAAACCGGAAAAACTATCCTTTGCCTGTAACCTGGATATAGATGCCGCCGATCTTTCCCCCGGCTTGAACCTTCCGGGAAAATCGGTAAAGGGCAAGCTGAAGGCCGATCTGCGGGGTGGAGGTAAGCGCCCGACGTTGGCCGACCTGTTTCCCGCCGGGGGGAAAAAGATCCCTCCGCCCGCGATCGCCCAGGCCTGGAAAGAGGTGCAGCTGGAGGGAAAGATTAATCTGCGGGGGGGAGCGGTAATATCGGCGGAAGATCCCCTTCCCCTGTCGGAGCTGAATATCGACGCGGTGATCAAAAAGGGAGGAATATCCGACCTGGAGGGCGGATTCCTGCTGGGAAAGAGCCCCTTCCGGGTTAAGGGCTCGATGCAGGGGATATTCCCCGCCTTCGCGGAATTGGCTCAAACGGTGAAGGAGAATCCTTCTTCCGGCGACCTGGGAAAGTTGCTCGATTCGATCCAAAATGCTCCGGAGATATCGGTCGAAGTAAACGGACACTCGTTCGATGCCCGTCCCCTGGAGAAGGCCGCGGGGGAAAAAAATAAACCGGCCGGTTCCGTAAGCGGAAAGGAGCAAAGCAAGACCGGTAAAGAGCCGCAGGACAATATCCTGGTGGCCAATCCCGGCACCCTGCTGATGCTAAAGAAAACAGCGTTCCAGGCCCGGATAGACACCATCATCACCACCAAGATGGTGCTTTACTCCTGTGAGGCGGGAGGCACCATCCGGGATGGAAGGTTGAACGCCTATCCGGTCAAGCTGGACTATGCCGGAGGCAAGGGAGAGGGCAAGATCGATGTCGATCTGAGAGATCCTCGCCGCGTAAAGACCCGGGTCAACCTGGCATTCCGGGATATTGACGCCGGGCAGGCGCTGGGCCGGATCCATAGCATGGGATCGCTGGTCACGGGCCGTTTTTCTTTCAAGGTGAACGGAGATCTTCTTTCCGGCCCCGGCATAAATCCCCTCACGAACTTGGAAGCGGCGGGTAACGCTTCCTCGTCCGGGGGAGAGGTGAACCTAGCGCCCTTGATGGGGTCGGTATCCCAACTGGCGGGATCCCGGATTTCTTTCCTGGAGCAGATCAACTACCGGCAGTGGCAAGGGAATTATTTAATCCGCGACGGGCGGTTCAGCACCAATGACTGGAAAATCAAATCGCCTTCGGGAGATTGGGATATAAAGGGCTTTTTCGGTTTCGACGGCACCCTGCAGTACGCCGCGCGCCTGTTCGTCACGCCCCAGGCCCAACAAAACATGAAGGATCTTTCCCGCTACCGGGACCTGGTGGAGCTGTTCCGTGACGATCAGGGAAACCTGATCCTCGATTTTGATATCGGGGGAACGGCCAAGTCCCCGCGGGTGCAGCTGGATCAGTCCCGGGCCCGGAAAAAAGCGGGTGAAAAGCTGATGGATGAGCTGAAAAAGGGCGCCGGAGACAAACTGAAGGATCTTTTGAAAAAGAAAGATTAGATCCCGCCAGAGTGGGTGAAAAGAACAGCCAAAAAAAAGCCCCCCGGGCGCCACGGTAATCCGTTTAACCCGGGGGGCGTACTGTCGGGTTTGATATTTCTACTGCTGGTTATAGTTCAAAGCGGAACTGCGGCCGACGACTTCCTCTACCGTCCGCTGCGGGTCGCAATGAGTGACGACAGGGCTGTTCCACTCTGAAGTGGGATTCGCCATGACGTCGAAGGACAGATTTTCCAGATCCTCAAAGAGCAGCAGACCGAAGGCTACTACTTCGATCGGTCCGTTGGTATACAGCTGCGGATAGGCGTAAGATACGGCCAGGCCGCCGAACGGATCACCCATGGTCAACACCACGTTATCGGGATAGTCGACATAGGAATGCGCGAACTGCGTACCGGAAACCAGGGGAACTCCACCCACATCGGTAATCTGGAGCTTGAATTCAGTTCCATATGTACAATCACATTCTTGTTCGTCGAGCATGATAAATACATAGCAATCAAGGGCCGTGAAGGCCGGGGTTTCGGTCTGACAGACGGTACCTTCGCCGTCATAGTAGATCGCTACGGCGGGGGAAGCCGGCACTTCGATATCAAGTGTCAATTCAACTTCGTCGGTATGGGGAGTGCCCGCGGCATCGGTACATACCACACTGAAAGTATAAGATCCGGCTGCATCCAGCACACCGAGGATTTTACCTTCGGCGGACAGCGAAATTCCGGTCGGCAAAGTCGAACCGGTGGCCAAGGCCCAGCTGTAGGGCGTAGAGCCGCCAGTTGCCTGAAGGTCAATATTGTACGGGGTACAAGTATAACCGGCAGGAAGTGCTGACGTTGTTATACCGAACGACGGTGGCGTCGGAGTCGGTGTAACGGTGTTTTCGTCTTCCGAGCAGGACACTAGCAAACCGCTCAGAGACAAAGCCAAAAGGACGAAAAAGACCTTCCTCATGATGAGACCTCCTTCTCTCTTGATGAGTCCTATTTGTCCCCACGCTGGATGCTTTCAGCAACCTATGTGCCAATTGCCGGAAGGGCCGCGGCCCAACAGTTAATTGATTATTATATAATATGTTATAAAAATGGCAATTCCCCTTTCCGGGGGGGGAAGGATTGCTCCTCAATTCTCATTATGCCACATGCAACCGAGGAAGGTATTTTACTTCTGCAGTCTACCTACCTATTGCCTTAAATGGCTGATACCTTCCGTTCCAACGGTTCGACCGCCCTGTGCCTGGGCCATAATTTCCTTGAATAAATCCGGGCGCTGGGGAGTATATAAAGGGAAGCCCGGCCAATGAATGATTGTTGTCCGGGGTCGATCGGGTATATAATGTCCGCCGGGATTGCGAGATATAATCCGGCGCGGAAAGATCCGGCAGGAAGAACGGAGGTTTTTGATCATGGGATGGATATTCCTCATTATCCTGATAGTTCTGGTCTTTGCGGTAATCGGTGTTTACAACACCTTGATCCGGTTGAGAAAGAGATGTGACAACGGGTGGGCCCAGATAGACGTGCAGTTGAAAAGGCGTTACGATCTGATTCCCAACCTGGTGGAAACAGCCAAAGGGTATATGAAACACGAGAGGGAAGTGCTGGAGAACGTGACCCGGGCCCGGCAGCAGGCCATCGACGTGTCGGGGGTCAAGAACCAGGCCCAAGCGGAAAATATGCTCACCAGCACCCTGCGCACCCTGTTCGCGGTGGCGGAAAATTACCCCGATCTCAAGGCCAATACCAATATGCTGGCCCTGCAGGAAGAACTGGTTTCCACCGAGAACAAGATATCCTTTGCCCGGCAGCATTACAACGATTGCGTGATGGTTTACAATACCAAAACGGAAACAGTGCCCTCCAATATCATTGCCGGCATGTTCGGATTCTCGCAAAGGGAATTCTTCGAGCTGGAGGATGAAGCGCAGCGGGAGGCCCCCCGGGTCGATTTTTCCTGAAGGAAGCAAGCAGCGGGGATAGCGTCCCTATTTCCTCCGCCCCGTTCCGGGCCGGCCGCCGGGGAATAGGGAAGTCTTTAGGGAGCAAGTGATGTACGATCAGATAGCGGCAAACAAGAGAAATTCGTTCTTCCTGATTTTGGTGGTAACCGGAGTGCTGCTCCTGCTGGGTTATTTCCTGGGAGGGTACTATGGAAACGGTTACGTGGGGATGGGTTTGGCGATAATCGTGGCGCTTATCAGCTCTCTCTTCAGTTACTACAGCGGGGATAAGATGATCCTCACCCTGAGCAGGGCCCGGCGCATAGAAAAAAAGGATTATCCGCAACTGTTCAACGTGGTGGAGGAACTATCGATCGCGGCGGGAATTCCGGTTCCGGCCATATACGTCATCGAGGACAGCGCACCCAACGCCTTTGCCACCGGCCGGGATCCGGAGCATTCGTCGGTAGCCATAACCACCGGATTGTTGGAGAAACTGAGCCGGGACGAACTGCAGGGAGTAATAGCCCACGAGCTGTCACACGTCTACAACCGGGATATCCTGTTCGCCATGATGGTGGGTATAATGGTGGGGTCCATAGTGCTGATCAGCGATTTTTTCCTACGCAGCGTTTTCTGGGGCGGCGGCAGGAAACGCAGCAAGAGCGGTAAGGGTGGGGGAGGGCCGATGCTGGTGATCGCCTTGCTGCTGGCCATTCTGGCTCCCTTGTTCGGCAAGCTGTTGCAACTTGCAATTTCCCGGCAGCGGGAGTATCTGGCCGACGCCTCCGCGGTGAAGCTCACCCGCTATCCTCAGGGCCTGGCCTCGGCCCTGAGGAAAATCGCAGGCGACCGGGAGGTGCTGGAAGTGGCCAACCGGGCCACCCAGCATCTGTACATAGTCAATCCCATAAAACCATTCGAGAAGAGGGCTAAATCGCTTTTTAGCACGCATCCGCCCATAGAGGAACGGATAGCCCGCCTGTTGGAGATGTAAGGGAAATTGCCTTGGGAGGTGCCGCCGGGCACCGGTGAGCGCATGGAGAGGTAAAGGATATTGCATGAGAAATGCCACCCAGCCCCAGGTGACCGCCATCGTGTCAGCCCGGATGTCTTCCACCCGGCTGCCGGGAAAGGTGCTCATGCCCCTGGGGAAGAAGACGGTGCTGGAGCAGGTTCTCTCCCGGGTGACCCGGGCCGGATCAGTGAACGCAATAGTGATCGCCACCACCGTCCGGAAGGAGGACGACCGGTTGGCGGAGCTGGCCGGAAGGTTGGGACACGGCCTGTTCCGGGGAAGCGCCGATGATGTCCTGGATAGATTTTACCAGGCGGCCCGGGCGCATGCGGTAGATATCGCCGTGAGGGTAAACGGAGACAATCCGTTGATTTCCCCCCGGCACATAGATGAGCTGGTCGGATATATGCGCGAGCATCCGGTCGATTATGCCAGCTACCGGGTGGGGAAAAAACCGGCCATGCTGACCGGAGTGAGTTTCTTCGCCGAGGCGTTGACCTTCGCTTGCCTGGAGAGGGCGCACCGGAATATCGCTGATCCCTTCGAACGGGAGCACGTGACCCTGGGCATCTATAAGAGGCCGGAGGAATACCGGGTGGTTTTCCTGGAGGCGCCCCCCGCCTGCGGGAATCCGGATATCCGCCTGACGGTCGATACCGAAGCAGATATCAAACTGCTGCGGGAGATCTATTCCCGCTTTCCGGTGGAGCCGGAATCTGTCAATATAGATGACATCCTGCGTTTGCTGGAGGAAAATCCCCGCTGGCTGCGGGAGATGAAGGAACAGAATCTGGCCAATCTTAAAACCAGTGAAGGGTAATTATTGATGGAACCAACCTATATTATCGCGGAGATAGGGCAGAACCACAACGGCGACCTCGATATCGCCAAGAAGCTGATCGATGTCGCGTCGATGCCGGTCTATGATTTTTTCAGCGGCGAATTGCTCGCCGGAGTAGACGCGGTCAAGTTTACCAAGAGGGACCTGGACGAGGAGCTTACCGACGAGGCGGGACGACGGCCTTACCTCTCTCCCCATTCTTTCGGCGACACCTACATGGAGCACCGGCGGGCGCTGGAGCTGAGTATCGAGCAGCACGCCGAACTGGAACGGTACGCTCATTCCAAGGGATTGGATTTTATCGAGACCCTTTGTTCGCCGGGAAGCCTGAAGCTTCTGAAGAAGGTGAAGGTGGACGCCGTAAAGGTGGCCTCCCGGGACCTTACCAATATCCCCCTGCTGGAAGCGATCGGCGCTCTGAAACGGAAAGTGATCATTTCCACCGGCATGTCCGGTCTGGAGGAGATAAGAACCGCCCTGCGCCTGCTCTCGGCGGTGAAGAAGGAGATCGTGATATTGCATTGTGTTTCCCAATATCCGGCCGCCTACAACCAGCTTAACCTGCGTTCCATTCCTTTCCTCAGCCGGGAATTCCCCGAGCACCGCGTGGGCTATTCCGATCATTCGATCGGGATAGTGATCCCCTCCGTGGCGGTGGCCCTGGGGGCCACGGTGATAGAGAAGCATATCACCCTCAACCGCAACATGAAGGGATCCGATCATGCCGGGGCCATAGAGCCGGACGGACTCTGGCGCGTGGTCCGCGATATCCGTAATACCGAGCGGTCGCTGGGAACGGAGAAGAAGGAGGCCAGCGAGATGGTGAAAGCGGCCCGCGACAGGCTGGCCCGTTCGCTGGCCTTGCAGATCCCGTTGAGTAAGGGTCAGGAGCTGCGCCCGGAGTACCTATGCATGAGAAGCCCGGGCACCGGATTAAGCTGGGAGCAGCGGGCCCTGGTGTTGGGCAAAAAGGCGAAGGTCGATATTCCGGCCAACTCCCTGGTGTCCACCGAAGAATTCGAATAGGTCCCAAGCTCTTGCCGGGTGGAAATATGAACACGCAGAAATTAAAAGATAATTGGCCGCGGATAAAAACGGTCATCACCGACGTGGATGGCGTATTGACCGACGGAGGGATGTATTACACCGCGGACGGAGGGGAACTGAAGAAATTCAACGTCCGGGACGGGGTGGGCGCGGCCCTGCTTAAGGCGGGAGGATACACCATCGGCGTCATGACCGGAGAATCCCTGCCGCTGCTGGAGAGGCGCATGAGGAAGATGGGGGCCGACTTTATTTACCTGGGGGCGAGGGAT
>JAFGPI010000190.1 GCA_016926065.1 Candidatus Krumholzibacteriota bacterium | reverse complement strand
GGGCGTCCGGCAGCGGCCGGGCCGCGGCTCGAGCGCCCGTGGATACCGGAATCCGGCCCTGGAGCCGGTCCGGACCGCCCGCGGAAGAGAGCTAAAAAGAGTGAGTTTATCTTTGCATTGATTAAGGCCCTATGCTAACATTCAGCGGATTTTTACTCGCTCTCGACCGAGGAAAGGTGTGCATGAGAAAATCCGTGCTGCTGATGGTGGGATTGTTGTTTCTCTCCACCGCCGCCGAGGCCATAAAGCTGGGAAGGGTGGATATAGAGGGAAACGTGTTCGTCACTGGGAAAAAGATCGCCTCGATCTTCGGGCTGCTGCCGGGGGAGGAGTACCGGCCGGAAAGGGTGTCCCAGGGCATTAAACGCCTGGTGAAGACCAAGGATTTTGCCGATATAACCGCCTTTTACGGGGAAGAGAACGGCCAGGCCGTGATTACCCTCCGAGTCACCGAATATCCCCGGGTGAAAGAGGTGAAGATCACCGGCAACCGGAACCTCAAGGAGGAAGATCTGCAGGCCAAAATATTGCTCCGGGAAGGATATTTCGCCCGTCCCGCCATGATAACCCGTGATATTTCATCCCTGCAGGAGTTGTACGCGGAGAAGGGATACAACCGGGCCAAAATCGAGGACCGGCAAACCCCCCTGCCCGAGGAACACAAGGTGGTGGTCACCTACGCGATAGAAGAGAACCAGAAGGTCAAGATCAGACATATAGATTTTATCGGTAACGGAGCCCTCGATTCGAAGATGCTGCGCAAGGTGATGGAAAGCAAGGAAAACCGTTGGTGGAGCGGGGGGGAATACAAGCCCAAGGAATTGGAGGAGGATCTAAAAAAGATCCAGGAGCTTTACGGTAACGCGGGCTTTCTCGACGCCCTGGTCACCATCGGCCGGATGGAAGAGATCGACGAGGGCAGGGAGCTGGATATATATATATTGATCGATGAAGGTCCCCAATACTACCTGGGGAATCTCCGCTGGAGGGGAAACCGGATAGTGGAGGATAAGGAGATAGAAGAATTGGTAATCCTGCGCAAGGGTGATCCTTTCTCGGTGCAGGAGGTCTCGTTCGCCCAAATGGCCATAAACAGCCTCTACTTGGAAAATGGATATATCTGGAGCAGGATCATTCCCCACCGCAGGATAAAAAGACGGGTCATAGATCTGGACCTGGAGATTATCGAAAATAACCCCGCTTCCATAAATGAAATCAAGATAAGCGGTAACACCAAAACCTTCGAATCGGTTATCCGCCGTGAACTGGAAGTGTATCCGGGTGACAAGTTCGTTCTGGGAGAGGTGCAGCGGAGCGTGCGGGACGTGTTTCAGCTCGGTTATTTCAACGGTCCTCCCAACATCAACTACGAACCGGTGAACGAGGAAGGCGATATCAACCTGCTCATCCAGGTGGAGGAGAAGCAGACCGGTAATTTCAAGGCCGGTTTCGGCTTTTCCCAGCTGAACTCGATGAGCGGTTTTTTCGGGATCCAGGAGAACAACTTTCTGGGGAGGGGAAAGACGGTGGCCTTCGACTGGGAATTTGGAAGGTGGCGCAAGAATTTGAACCTGCGTTACATGGAACCGAATCTCTTCAATACCGAGACCGCCCTGACGGTCAGCGTTTTCAACTGGATCCAGGACCGGATCAGGCAGCAATACTACACCGACCGCCGCATCGGCTTTTCGGTCCAGGGGGGTCACCCCCTTCCCCTCCTGGACTACACGCGAATCTACCTCAGTTACCGGTACGAACAGGTGGAGCTGAGCAATTTTGACGCTTCCTACCCCGAATTCGGAAGCCTGCGGGGAATCGATTGGCCCTTGAACAAGAGCTCGATGACCTTGAGCCTGGGGCGCAATTCCACCGACAGCCCCTTCCATCCGACCACCGGCTCCTCCTCCAGCCTGGGGATGGAAGTGGCCGGCGGTCCGTTTGGCGGCAACGTCAAATATATACGGTACGACGCCAGCATCTCCTGGTTCCGGCAGCTATTCTGGAAATTCACTTTTCACTTGGATATGAGCGCCGGATTGATCGAAGGATACGGCGGATCGCTGGTGCAGGATTACGAGAAGTACCGGCTGGGTGGAAACCGCCGGTATCCCTTGCGGGGATATGATTTCTACGAGGTGGTTCCGGAGGGGAACGATCCCTACGTGGGGGGAAGATTCATGACCATCTTTACCCAGGAGATCGTTTTTCCCTTCTCCAACTCCGTGCACGGCTTGATCTTCTTCGACGCCGGAAATACCTGGAATTCATTCGGGGACGCCAACCTGTACAGCCTGAGGAGAGGGCTGGGCGTGGGAATAAGGCTGGAGATGCCGGCCATGGGGAATCTAGGATTTGATTACGGTTACGGATTCGACAAGATAGGCGGCCCCGGCTGGGAACCCCATTTTACCTTCGGCACATTCTTCTAAAAAAAGGTTTATTTTCGTAGGAAAAGTAATATATTGTGGAAAACGTAGCATCCAACAAAAGGAGGCCGATAATGAAAAGCATAGCAACCCTGGTCCTGGCGGCGTACCTGGTGACTCTATTTCCGGTGGGAATAGCCCTGGCCGAAGATGTCATGGTCGGATATGTGGACACGGTAAAGATCTTCGCTGATTTCGAGGAAACTATCGAGGCCGAGGAGATTTTCAAAAAAGAGGTGGACGCCTGGAAGCAAAAAGCAGAGGAGATGGAGGCGGAAATTTCCCAGCTGCGCGAAGAAATACAGAGCCAGACCCTGATGCTCAGCGAGGACAAGATGGCCGAAAAGAAACTCGTCTTCGATCAGAAGGTGCAGGCCTATCAGAAATACTGGAACGAAATATTCGGAGAGGATGGCAAGGCGGCCCAAAGAAACAAGGAATTGACCGAGCCTTTGGTGGAGAAGATCAACGCCGTCATCGCCCAGGTGGCCGAGGAGGAGGGGTATACGCTGATCCTCGACGCCTCCCAGGGGAATATCATATACGCCAAAAAAGAGATGGATCTTACGGATAAAATTATCGCAAAGCTTAAAGAGCAACTACAAACAACTGAATAGGTTACGATATTTTACCAGACTTGGAGGGGTAATTCTGTTTGCATTTTGTCAGCGACCTGTTTAAAATCCCTTGAAATACAGCGCTGGTAAAATAGAGGTATAAGGTCTACAGGATGGAGATATGAAATCATATCTTGTAAAGGAATTGGCCCAGGTGGTGGAGGGCGAGGTCGTCGGCGACAGCAGTATCGTCATCCGGGGAGTGGCCGGAATAAAAGAAGCGCGGGAGGGTGAAATCACCTTCCTGGCGAATCCGAAGTACGAATCGTACCTGGAGACCACCAAGGCCTCGGCGGTGATAGCGAACGGAAACGGTAACATCAGGGGCTCGGTGATCAAGGTCCAAAATCCATATCTGGCCTTTCTCAAGGTGGTAAGGCTTTTCGACCAGGGTCCGATGGAAAAATATCCCCGCGGCATTCACCCCACGGCCGTTATCGCCGACAGCGCGGTTATAGGCCAGGAGGTCTCCATCGGAGCCAACGTGGTGGTGGGCGAGAGGGTGAAGGTGGGAGACCGTACCACCATCTTGCCCCTGGCATGCATCAATGAGGACGTGATTATAGGGGAAGACTGCCTGATTTATCCCCAGGTCGCCATCCGGGAACGCAGCGAAATCGGAAACCGGGTAATCCTGCATTCCGGGGCGGTTGTCGGTAGTGACGGATTCGGTTACGCCAAGGAGGGCCACCGGCACCAAAAGATACCCCAGATCGGTATAGTCAGGATCGAAGACGATGTCGAAATAGGGGCCAATACTACCATTGACCGTGCTACCACCGGAGTTACCCTGATCAAACGCGGATCGAAGATAGATAATCTGGTACAGATAGCCCATAATGTGGTGGTGGGGGAGAATTCCGTTCTGGCCGCCCAGGTGGGAGTATCCGGCAGCACGGAATTGGGACGGAACGTGGTGCTGGCCGGCCAGGCCGGCCTGGTGGGGCATATCAGGATTGGTGAGGGAGCCAAGGTGGGGGCTCAAGGGGGAGTCACCAAATCGGTGCCAGCGGACACCAACGTGTCCGGATATCCCGCCCGCGAACATTCCTTCGCGCGAAAAATCTATGCCGCTACCACGCGCCTTCCCGATCTCTTGAAGGATTTCCGTGATCTGCAGAACAGGGTTAAGGCCCTGGAGAAAGGATTGGGAAGTGGTTCGTCAGCAGAGGACGATTAAAGATAAATTTTCATTCGAAGGCATAGGGCTGCATACCGGCAAAAAAGTAAAGATCGTTTTCTGCCCGGCCCCTCCGGATACCGGTATCGTTTTTAGAAGAACCGATATAGACCCGGTGGTGGAAATTCCCGCCCGGGCCGATTTCATCCTCAACGGGGAAATCAAGCGAAATACCACCATTACCCGGGACCAGGTGGTCATCCACACGGTGGAGCATATCCTGGCGGCCGTCTCCGGTCTGCAGGTGGACAACCTGGTGATGGAGATAAACGCCGACGAACCTCCGGAACCGAAAGACGGCAGCTGCGCCATGTTCGTGGACAAGTTCCAGCGGGTCGGATTCTCCAACCAGGGCGTGCCGGTGCAGACCT
>JAFGPI010000189.1 GCA_016926065.1 Candidatus Krumholzibacteriota bacterium | reverse complement strand
TCTATTTTTCGCCAGTATATATCGCGCGTCGGTATATTTTCTATTTAAAAATGAGTTAACCCGGCGGCGCGCCGCGGGAGACAATAATGACCGGTGCGGTGGAAGGTTGGAGAATTGGGCCGCCGAGCAATCCTCGAGGTAACCACTCCGCGCGGGCGCCCAGCAGTGTTTAACTCCCCCCGGAGTGGACTGGGATAAATCGTTTTCCCTTCTCATTATTCCTTTTACCGGGCGGCCGTTTCGGGTTAGAATCGAGGGTCGACAAAGATGCTCCGGAGCCTTATCGGGAGCGGGAGCATGCAATAGTATTATTTTAGGCCGTGGTCAAGAAAGGAGTTTGAAGATGAAGAAGCATTCATTTCCTCGAGGGCTGCCCTTTTTTCTGGCCGTCTTTATCCTGGTCGCGGTGGCGGCCGCGCCTGTGGCCGCGGAGCAGACGAAAAAACCCTGGACCCCCGATGATATATGGAAACTCAAACCGGTCAGCGACCATCAGCTTTCCCCGGACGGGGAGTGGATCGCCTACGTGGTGGCGGTCACCGATTTTGAGGAGAATAAGAGAAACTCCGATATCTGGTTGATGCCCTCCCGGGGAGGAAAGGGACGCCGCATGACCACCAGCCCCCAGGGGGATAACCATCCCCGCTGGTCGCCGGACGGAAAATCGATAGCCTTCCTCTCCGGCCGGTCCGGATCGAATCAAATATACATCCTGCCGGTGGAAGGAGGAGAGGCCCGGAAGGTCACCGATTTTCCCGGGGGAGTGGGCGATCTGCTTTGGACTCCCGATGGAGGAGGCTTTATTTTTACCGCCCGCACCTATCTCGATTGCCCCGATCTGGATTGTATCCGGGAAAAGGACAAGAAAAAGGAGGACTGCAAGGTTTCCGCCCTGGTGCATAAGCACCTGCTGTACCGTCACTGGGATACCTATGAGGACGGAAAGGTGCAGCATCTGTATTATATAGACGCCGGGGGGGGAGACCCGGAGGATCTCACCCCCTCGCTCCAATATGACGCGCTTACCTACTGGCTGGCCTCGGCGGGCCGGGATTTCGATATCAGCCCGGACGGCGGCACCATCTATTTTTCGGGCAAGCAGGACGAGGATCAGGCCGTTTCCTACAACGAAGAGATCTGGAGGGTGACCGGGGGCGGGGGAGTGGAAAGGGTCACCTCCAATCCGGCGGCGGACAGCCATCCGCGCGTCTCCCCCTGCGGAAGGTACCTGGCCTACCGCGCCACCCGCCGGCCCGGATACGAGTCGGACCGCTACGAGCTGATGGTGATGCTCATTCCGGATGGGGAGCCCCGGTCGTTGACCGCCGATCTGGACCTCAGCGTGGGCGCCTTTTTCTGGGGGTACAAGGGAGATAAGCTCTATTTCACGGCCGAGGACCGGGCCGACATAAACCTGTTCCAGGTTCCTTTCCGGGGGGGTAAGGTGACCACCCTGGTGGGGGGGGAGGGTGAAGCCGGGCATGGTTATCATCTGGATTTCCGGGCCGGGCCGAAGGATAAGTTCTTCGTCTACCGTTACCGTCCCATGACCCATTACTACGAGCTGTTCAGGTGTAACAGCAAGGGGAAGAAGGTCGAGCGGCTGAGCCACGTCAACGATGACCTCTACCGGGAGTTCCATACTCCCGATGCCGAGGAGATATGGTACGAGGGGGTGGCGGGGGCCCGGGTCCATGGATTCCTGGTAAAACCGATGAACTTCGATCCGGGCAAGAAATATCCGCTGCTGGTAAGGATCCATGGAGGACCCCAGCAGATGTTCGGTTACGCCTACCGCACCGAGTTCGCTATCTTCTCCGGCGCCGATTACGCCGTGTTTTTCTGCAACCCGCGCGGCTCCACCGGCTACGGACAGGAGTTCTGCGATGGCATAAACCGCGATTGGGGCGGCAAGGTGATCGGGGACATAAAGAGCGGGGTCGCCCAGGTGCTGGAAGACTATCCCTGGATCGACGCCTCCAAGGTCGGGGCCTGGGGCGGATCGTTCGGCGGATTCGTCTGCAACTGGCTCCAGGGCCATAACCAGGACGGGATGTTCTCGGTGCTGGTCTCGCATGCCGGCGAGGCGGACCAGTGGAGCTCCTACGGTTCCACCGAGGAACTCTGGTTCCCCGAATGGGAGTTGTCCGGCACCCCCTGGGATAATCCGGAAATGAACGATAAATACTCTCCCATCCGGTATGCCCAGGATTTTTCCACTCCCCACCTGATAATCCACGGGGAACTCGATTACCGGGTGCCGATCACCGGCGGGGAACAGATGTTCACCGCCCTGCAGCGGATGAAGGTTCCCTCCAAGATGATCCGTTTCCCCGACGAAAACCACTGGATCCTGCAGCCGCACAACCAGCGGTTCTGGAATGCCTCGATTCTCGACTGGTTCGAGCAGTGGCTGAGGCGCGGGGGAAGGGAGATACCGGCCGAGGGAGCCGAGAAGATGTAGGTCTAATGAGGCGAGGCATCCCGTCTGCCGCGCGGAGGCGGCAATTCATTTAGTCCACGGCGGGCGGTATCGTTCGCCGGATCGTATTCCAGGGCCCGCTGGAATGCTTCCCGGGCCCGCTCCGTTTCCCCTCCCTCTTGATACACGGTTCCCAGCCTGGCGAAGCGGTTGGCCATCCCGCGGGGAGTATCGGAAGCGATCGGCATGTTGACGAAATATGCCAGCACGGCAAGGAATAGCAGCATCAGGACCAGATCGGTAAAGCGCCGGTCCCTGAGGAATTTCAGCAGTTCCGCGGCCGCCAGACCGGCGAACGGGATGAGAAAGGTGACCACCGGCAGGCGGTAACGGGCCAGCACGTAAAATATAAGGGCCGAGAGCAGGTAGGTGATAATTCCCCCGTAAAGCAGCCATAGTCTCTTCCACCGGCGCCGGGACAGGAATATGCCGAGCAAGCCCAGCGGAGCGATCACCCCGAAACTTAAAAGGGGAAGGGCCAGGATTCCCCCGAACCGCCTATGAAAGGACAGGCTTTCCACGTTAGACCTTTCATGCCTGTTCCAGAAGAAGAGGAATTTGGAATAGGTCAAACCGGCCCAGCGCCGCGGATTTTCGCGGATATACCGCCAACCCTCCCTCAACCAGAAGCCGGATACTTCCCCGGCGGAGAGCCGGCGGCCCTCCCGGGCGGAGGCCAGCCTGTACATCTGTCGGAGCTGGCTTTGGGGGGTTCCGCCGATCGGTTTGTTTTCGAAAAAGGGCACGGCATAGTAACCGGTGGCTTGGGGATTGTTGCCTATATAGAAGTTGATTCCCCCCCCGGTGGTGAGGGGGATGAACTCCCCGGAGATCCGGGCGTTGCGGATGGTGATCGGGATAACGGCGACGAGGATCCCGCCTGCCAGTATCAACCCCTTCGCCAGCAGGGAAGGATAAACGCTTCGCCTCCGGTCCGCCGCGGATTCCCGGCTTTCCCTCCGTCCGCTGGATTCAACCGGTTCCTTCCCCGCGCCGTCCGGAGTAGTGCCGGAGTATTTCCGCAGACGGAAAATTAGGTGGAGGAGGATGAAAGGAACGAGCAAGAGGATAACTGGCTTGGCCAGCACCGAGAGCCCCAGCACGAATCCCGCCAGCAGCAATCTCTTCCCGCCGGGGAGTCCGTCCTCGGGGACCAGCAGCAGCAGGCAGAGGGTGTTGAGAAAAATGATGAGAGTAACCGGGATGAAGACGCCCTCGTAGAAGATCGCCGGCAGGTAGAGGGCCAGGGCCAGGCCGGCCAGTATCCCGGCCAGGGAGGATCTAAAAAGCCTGCGGGTCACCACCACCATGAAGGCGCAGCTACAGGCGCCCAGAATCGCCTGCAGGGAGCGGACGGCGGTGAAGCTGGGGCCGAAAGCGCGGTACACGAGGGAGACGAACCAGGGGAAAAGGGGGGCCTGCATCAGCCTGGTGGGTACGGAATCCCCGCCCCAGACCAGGCTTTTTGCCCATTGGTCGTATATCGATGCGTCGATGGTCAGGTCTCCGGCGAGGGGATTCAGACGGGCGGTGAATAGGGCGTGGAGGACGCGGAGCGAAAGCCCCACCGCTATCACCACCAGGGCCAGAAAGGTTTCGCTGATATATATTCTGTCCTGATATCCTTTATTCATACCTACTATTTAGGGGATAACCGGGATTTTCACAAGAAATATTGATGGGTTGACCGCCCCTCATTCGACCGAGAGCGGTGGTTGAGGGAAGTGAGTTGACCGGCCCTGCTCCCGGATTCCAGGAGTGCCCGGACCCCGCGGGCCGCCGCCTGATTGATCTTGACAGAGGGAGAGCGGGCGCATAGCATCGAGGCGAGATTTTCAGCCGGCAAAATCCGCGGAGGCGGCGCCCGGATGAGAAAACGCTGATAGTACCGGCATATCAGGGAGGAATAGATGTCCGAAATAAAAAAGGTGTTGGTAACGACCGATTTTTCCGAACTGGCCAATCACGCCTTGCCCTATGCCATAAAAATGGCCAAGACACATGAAGCCGAGCTTATCATGCTGCACGCCATAACCCTGTACGAACACGATCCGAACGATCCCCGGCACGACTTTCCCTCCCTCAACGCCTATTGCAAGGAGGCCCGCACCATCGCCGACGGCAAATTCCAGGTATGCGTGGAGAAAGCGGGGGAGGCGGGGGTGAAGATCCGCAAGGAGATCGTGCAGGGAGTCTCTCCCCACGGCGCCATTATCGATTTTATCCGGGAAGAAGGGGATGTCGGACTGATCGTGATGTCCACCCACGGACGCAGCGGACTGTCCCACGTGCTGCTGGGGAGCGTCACGGAGAATATCATCCGTTACGCGCCCTGTCCGGTCCTGGTGGTGAAAAAACATGAGCATGAATTTATCGATCCCCAGACCGGGGAGGTGCATATCCGGAAGATTCTCTTCCCCCTCGATTTTTCCCCCGAATCACTCCGGCCGCTCGCCTACCTGAGGGACACGGCGGAGAGAAATAAGTCCCAGGTAATCATCTATCATGCGGTGGATGTCGATATTCCCCCCATCTACTACACCTCCGGGGTAGAGTCGATTTTCGAGCTCGACCACGCACTGCGTGAGCGTATCGCCGCGAAGATGAAGGAAGAGGTGGGCGATGAGCTGGCCGGCCTGGAGGTTCACTACCGGGTGGGGGAGGGGCAGGCCTCGAAGAAAATACGCCAGCTGGCTGAAGAGGAGAAGGTGGACCTGATCGTGGTGAGCGCGGCGGGTTCGCACGGCATAGGAGATTTCCTGTTCGGGAGCACCGCCGCCCGGATCATTCAGAAGGCGGTTTGTCCGGTTCTGATAGTGTAGGGGCGGGCCGGTACAGTTTCTGGAACAGCCACCAGGCCGCCCCGGCGAGCAGGGCGCCCAGAGCCATTCCCCCGGCGACATCCAGGGGCCAATGCACCCCGATATAGATCCGGGAATAGGATACGGTGAATGCCACCAGGAGCAGGGGTACGATTAATTTACGGTAGGCCAGCCCCAGGAAAAGCATGGCGGCGGTTATGTTGGTGGCGTGGCTGGAGGGGAAGGAGAAGGAAGATTTATAGCTTCTGACGATCTCCCCGGGAGTAACGATCCAGCCTTCCGGACCGGACCACAGATGAACGTTGCCCAGCACCTCACAGGGACGCAGCCGGCCGACCAGGGGTTTTATCAGCGAGGCCGATATCTGGTCGGTGGCGGTGATCAGGGGGATAAGCATCAGGGCCACCCAGCGCCCCTTCGCCCTACCGAAAAGCACCAGTGCCGCCCAAATCAGGGTCAACACGATTTTGGAGCGGTTAAAATCAGTGACCAGGGGCATTATCCGATCAAAGATGCCATTGGCCGCGCCCGAGTTCAGCAGGCGGAAGACCTTTACCTCCGGGGATGATTCGTCGATCCGGACCGGACCGGGCGGAGTGGCTCCGGGAGACATTGTGCCCGGGGATGCTGTATCGGGGGAGGTTGCGGTAGAGGAGGTTGTGAGGGGGGAAAGGGAGGATGAATCCGGAAGGGAGGATGAATCCCGGTGGGCGGTTATATCCTCCGGGCCCCGCGCGGGGGGCGCGGCGGCGAAGACGGAGCGGGGCCGGACCGGGAGGCAAAACGCTCCCCAGGTCGCCAACGCCAGGAGAAAAATAGCGGTCGCTTTCATATCCCGGGATCTCCGCGAACACGGGGGGGATGCTAAAACGTAACCCCCGCGGTCAGGGACAGATAGGTGCTGCTTTCACCCTTGGTGAAAATCACGTTGAACACCGGCTTTATTTCCCAGCATCGGCCCGATTCCTGCCGGATGGCCACTCCTCCTCCGATACAGAGCCCCAGATCGAAGGTGGAATCCTCGTAGACGGTCTTGCTGGGAGGGGAGGCTTGAGAGGCTTCCACGTCATAAGCGTAGCGGTAGAGTCCCGGGCCCCCCTGGGCGAAAATATTTATTTTCTGAGTGTTCTCCAGGTTGAAGAGGTATCTCACCTGGGGAACGAATTCCATGATGGTGGAGGCCCCGCTCACCTCCGTGGGAGCGGTTCCCGGAACCGCCGGCCAGCCACCGTCGTCGGCCCCCCAGCGGTTAAAAGCCAGGCGCATTCCGAGGTGGACATTATCCCGGTAGGGATAAAATCCGTTGACCCCGACGACGAACCCCATGCCGTACTGATCGGCCGAGTTGCTTACCGGAATGGATAGGCCGGCGTCCCCGCTGAAGGTCATCTCCCCCAGAAACGATTGGGCGGAACCACCGCCGGAGCCGATAACGATAAAGGCTCCCATTATTATCAATCCAAGAGTTCGGTTTCTCACTTCGTCCTCCTCCTGCTACCGGGGTCCGGCCGCCGCGCCCTCCGGCCGTCCGGGGCCGCGGGCTCCAGCCCCCGCGCTTTCAAACTTCAGGGACCATGACATATTTAATGTTATTTTTCAAGGTTTGTTCCGGGAGGCGGACGGCAGGGGCCGGGGGACGGGAGAGAGCAGGTTCCGGTAAGCCCGCTCCACTATGCGGCAGGATTCTTCCCACCCGTAGCGGCCGGCGGTGGAGGAGGTCCGGGCGGCCAAGCGGGTTCTTAATTTATCATCGGCGATCAATTTTCCACAGGCCTCGGCCAGGGCGGAGGAGTCCGCCGGGGGAACGCACAATCCCACCCCGCGGGATATCTCCCGGCAGCAGCCCACGTCGGTGGTGACCACCGGAAGCCCGGCGGAGATGCCCTCCAGCAGGGCCTTGGGAAATCCTTCCGAGACCGAGGACATGACGAATATCTTGCTGGAATTCAGGATCTCGATTATCTCCCGGTGATTCTTTCTTCCCACCAGCCGGATCCTGTCCCGCAGAGCGTGACGGTCGATCCTACGCTGTAGATCCTCGCGCAGGGGGCCTTCCCCCACTATGACCAGCCGGTAACCGGGCGGGGAGAGGGCGGCGAAGGCGTCTATCAAGTAGCGGTATCCTTTTTGCCAGCGCAGATTCCCCACGGCCACCAGTTGATTTTCCCTCTTCCGGCCCAGATCGCGAAAGAGTCCGCTATCCACTCCGTTGGGAGTGTGGATGATCCTCGCGGGAGGCAGGAACCTCAAAAGCTCAGGTTCCATGGAGCTGGATACGTAAAAGAAAAGATCCACCAGGGCGGGGAGCAGCGCCCGCAGGGGGGGCGACCTTTTTATTCTCAGGATATCCGATCCGTGAAAGGTCATGCAGATGCGGGCCCGCAGAAAGATCTTGGCCCACAGGGCGTGCATGATATAGAGGGGCGAGTGTATGTGGACAAGGTGGGGCTTGAATCTGGTCAGCGGACCGAGCGAGAGCAAGAAAAATTTCAGCAATCCGGGCAGCTTGGCCAGCGCCCGCAGTAAATTCGCCTTTTCCCCCAGGGGCGGGCTGGAATAGCGGATGGCCCGGAAATCGACGTGGGGAGGGATATCCAGGAATTCACCGGCCGTTCCGGTCAGGAAGAGGGTGGGCGTCGATATGGCCCGGCACAGGTAGTAACCGGGTAGACCGGTGCCGGGTGAGGTGGAAGTGGGATAGGAGGCGATCCGGCAGAGGCGCATCTCATCCGTTGCCCTTCCCTTTACCGGCCCCTTGCTGGACATTCCCCTTTTCCTTTCTCCCCCGCCGCCCGCTTTTCTCCCGGATGGATCCGGGGGCGGCGCCGGGCCGGCGGATTCACGAATAATAGGTGGCCCGGCGCGGGATCTTCCCCCGGGATATCGTCAGGCCGATCCGGACCAGCGAGAATACGAAAAGCACCAGGGCGTAGGCGCCGATCAGGTAGGAGCGGGTATCCAGGGGATAGAATTCCTCCGCCAGTGCCGCCAGCAGGTAGGCGTTGAGAAAGGTCTGCAGGCTGGTGGTATGGGCCAGCAGCAGGATCAGCTTGCGGAATTTTCCCGGCAGGCCGCTTCTCTTTTGTCCCCCCGTGCCCTCTTCGATTTCCGCCCTCCCGCCTTTACCGAAGTTGGCCCGGAACCAGCAGTCAACCGCCGCCCGGTTCATGGTGTTGGCCAGGATCAATATGAATGCCGCGATAATCGACCAGCGGTGGCCCTGGTCCAGGTAGTATCTGGCGGGTATGGCGAAAAGCACCAGGGAATATACGAAATAGTGGGTCAGAAAATCGAGGTACGCTCCCACCGCGCTGAAGGTTTGCCGGTAGCGCGCCACTTCGCCGTCGGAAACATCGACGATCACGTGTAGCCTCATCAACAGGTAGCCAGCGGCCACCCCCCGGATTCCCGGCGCCAGGAAGGCCAGCGCTCCGCCTATTCCCAGCAGGATGAACAGGTAAGTGACCTGGTTGGCCGACATGTTGAGCAGCAGGAAAAGACGGGTGAAATATATCGAAACCCGGGATGCCAGGATCATCGTTTTCCGGTTGTCCCGGTCGTTCTCCCGGCGGCAGATGGTTTTCAGTTGGGCGATCGATTCCATGGTTACCCTTGATTCAAACCTTCACTATGTCGGCGGCGTATTTATTTATATGCTGGCGGATGAAGGAGAGATCGGAATGAAAATCGATCTCGGCCCAGTCGTCCCGGGAGCACTCGTGATAGTGCACGGGAAATCCCCGTTCCATGATCTCCTGCAGCGCGGCCAGGTAGAATATTTTCTGGTTTTCCTCCCGGCGCACCATCCCCTCCAGGGTATCCCTGATGATCGACCGGCCCTTGCCCTGGAAAAGTATCATGCCGATCGATTCGCCGTTGGTTTCATCCAGGGGGATATCCTTGCTTACCCGGAAAACCCGGTCGCCGGAGGTGACGACTTTCATGTCGTCTTGGTCGTAATTGGCTTTACGGTCGATGACCATGGTAATGTCGTCGTCCGTATCCAGCAGCCCGGAGAGGACGCGCGTCTTGAACACGTCGTCGCCGTTTACCAGCACGAAGTTTTCGTGGGTTTCGCGGATCGCCAGCCAGGCCGAAATCAGGTTGTTGCTGGTGGCGAAGAAGGGATTGTAGCATATCGTGATATCCAGGTCTCGGTAATCCAGCACCTTGGCTTCAATCTGCTCGGTCTTGTAGCCGGTCACTATGGTAACGTCCCGGATCCCGGCCTGCGCGATGTGGTCCAGCTGGCTTTCCAGCACGGTCCGGCCGCTGCCTATTTCCAGCAGGCTTTTGGGACTGTTCTTGGTCATGGGGTAGAGGCGCTCCCCCTTGCCCGCCGCCAGAATAATCACTCTCATGTCTTTTCGGGATCCCTACGATACGCGGCTTGCCGCCGGGCTCTCTTCGATCGCGGAAATCCTTCCCCCTTCCCTCTTGTCGAAATATTCCCTGAACCATAGTTCCAGGTTCATCAACATCCAGTATTTCAAAGCGGTGGAGTGTTCCGGGACCGGTTGGCGATTCAGCTGTTTCTCGATAGCCGGGACGTTTATGATCCCTCTTCGCGCGGTGCGCCGGTCCAACAGGATCTCCTTCATGAAATCCCGGTAGCGCCCCCCCATCCATTTGTCCAGAGGAACCGGAAACCCCATCTTCTTGCGGTTAATGATTTCCTCCGGCAGGTCGGAGCGGAAGGTCTCCTTGAGGATGTATTTGGGGATGTCATGATTTTCACTGATCTTGTCGCTGGACAAAAAGGAAGCCATGATTTTATGCAGCTCGCTTTTCCAGCGCAGCTTGTAATGAAAGGGCATGGAAAATACGAACTCCACCAGCTGGTGATCGACGAACGGCACGCGCGCCTCCACCGCGGTGGCCATGGTGGTCATATCGACCCGCATCAAGAGATTCTCCAAGTGGATCTTCTGGAAAATGTACAGCAGCTTATCCTGATGGGACAGGTTGCCGGCGCGCTTGAACTGCTCGGCGAAGTACTTCCGTATCCTTTCGTCCCCGTTGATCGATTCGATCATTTTGGAAGCCAGCAGGGTTTCCTTATCAACCGGGCTCATCCAATGGTATTTTTTGATGAAGTGATCGAGTTCATCGAGAAAATGGGCCGTGCCGTAGATAAGCCTGAACTGGGAGAGCAAGGTGTCCCTGAATTCGGGCTGGATGCTGGAGTCCCGTTCCAGGAAGCGGGCCCGGGAATAATCGAAGGGGCTGCGAAAGATTCTCCCGTATCCGGCGAACAACTCATCGGCACCCTCTCCGGAGAGCACCACGGTGATGTCTTTCTTTAATTCCCGGGACATGATATGGAGCGGCACCTCGTTGGCCACGGCCAGGGGGGCGTCCTTGTACCTGATCAATTCCGGGAGAATATCAAGGTACTCCCGGTCGTCGATAACTATCTCGGTGTGGTCGGTACGGTAGCGGTCGGCCACGGCGCGGGCGAAACGGCTTTCGTTGAATTCATCGTCCGGAAATCCGATGGTGTAGGTCTTGACCGGGCGGTCGCTCTGCTGGGCCATCAAGGCCACCACGATGGAGCTGTCCAGCCCGCCGCTGAGATAGGCTCCCAGGGGAACGTCGCTGATCATCCTGCGCTTGACCGAGCGCCGCATCAGGGAGCGGATCTTTTTCTGGTAGTACTCCTCTCCCCGGTCTTTCCTCTTTTCCAGCAGGGGCAGCTCCCAGTAATTGACATTGGTCAGGTACCCGTTTTCCGCCACCAGCATGTGCCCCGGCGAGAGTTTTTCGATGCCCCGGAAAAGGGTTTTGTCCCCCAACACGCAGCGATAGCCCAGGTAGCTGGAGATGCTTTCCGGATCGAACTCCCGCCGCAGCTGGGGATGCCGCAGCAGCGATTTTATCTCGGAGGCGAAGAGCAGGGCTCCGTCCACCACCGTGGTGTATAGGGGTTTGATGCCCAGCCGGTCCCGGGCCAGGATCAACCGGTTGCGGCTCTTATCCCACAGGGCGAAGGCGAACATGCCGTTAAAATATTGCAGGAAATCATTTCCCCATTGACGGTAGGCCTGGATGATAACTTCCGTGTCTGATTTGGTCCGGAACGAATGGCCGAACGATTTCAGTTTCCGGCGCAGTTCCTTGAAGTTGTAGATCTCCCCGTTAAAGGATAGCCAGATCGTCTTATCGTTGCTGGCCATCGGCTGGTGTCCCGATTTTAGATCGATAATGGCCAGCCTTCTATGCCCCAGTCCGATCCTGCCCTCCAGGTAAAATCCATGGTCGTCGGGTCCCCGGTGGGCGAGAACGGCGGTCATATCGCGCAATAGCGCGGGATCAACCTCCCGGCGCGGATCGAGATAGAAGATGCCTGCCACACCACACATTTTTAATCCTTTCCAGTTTTACCCGTTCATATCTATAGAGTTATTCGGAATCCGAAGGGGGGACTTTAGTCATTTTTACCGCCTGGGACCAAAGCCCCGGGGGGCATAAGGGGAGGCGGATTTTGGGACTTAAGTTACAGGGATGAACGGCCGATAGTTATCTGTGGCGGGCCCGGTTGGACCGCGTGCCGGCGTCCGGGAGGGGATGTGTTCCCGGTGCGGGAACAGACCCCCCGGGGCCGCGGAGGGGGTAAAAAGGCGGGGGCGAACAGGTCTCCGCCGGGAAATTCCGGGCCCGTGCCCTGATAGGAAAGGAAAAATTCTCTTGTGTGGAATATGCGGATTTATCGCCCCGGGAAAGCGGTACGGCCGGGATCTCCTCGAGGCCATGAGCCTTGCCCTGAGGCACCGAGGCCCGGATGACCGGGGCTGGTACCTTACCGGGATAGAGAGAGGCGAAAATTTCGATTCCCTTCCCCAGGGAGAGGTCGGTTTGGGGCACCGCAGACTTTCCATCATCGATCTCTCCGCCGCCGGCTCCCAGCCGCTGTCCAATGAGGACGGCAGCGTCAGGGTCGTGTTCAACGGAGAGATATACAATTTCGGCGATTTAAGAAAGGAGCTGGAGGCACGGCACGGCTTCCGGTCGCGGTCCGATACCGAGGTCCTGGTGCACGGTTACGAGGAATGGGGGGCGGGATTGCTGGACAGGCTGAACGGCATGTTCGCCTTCGCTCTGTGGGACGCGAACCGGCGGCGGCTGCTGTTGGCCCGGGACCGGTTAGGGATTAAGCCGCTCTATTACAGTTACCTGGAGGGGGAACTGATCTTCGCCAGCGAGCTCCAAGCGCTGAGGGTGCACCCGGGTTTTAACGGGCGGATTGACCGCACGGCGCTGGCGCAGTACTTCAGCCTCGGCTATTTCCCGGCGCCCCGCTCGATTTTCCGTCATTGCATGAAATTGCTGCCGGGACACTTCGCCCTCTGGGAAAATGGATTGTTCACCTTGAAGCGCTACTGGGAAGCGGCCCCCCTGCGCCCCGCGGACCGGAAAGAAACTCCCCGGTTCGAGGGCAGGTTTGAGAATGCTCTGGATGAGTTGCAGGAACTGCTCCAGGATGCGGTGCAACGGAGGATGATAAGCGACGTGCCGCTGGGAGCCTTTCTCAGCGGGGGGATCGATTCCAGCCTGGTGGTCGCGATGATGGCCCGTCTCCAGGGTCCTATCCGGACCTTTTCCATCGGTTTCCGGGAGGACCGCTTCGACGAAAGCCCTTATGCGCGGAGGATCTCCGCTCACCTGGGCACCGAGCACACCGAGCATATCCTGGAACCGGACGCGACCCGGGAAATAGTGCTGGAATCGGCAGGGCGTCTGGATGAACCCCTGGGCGATCCCTCCGCCGTCCCCGCCTATCTGGTATCCAGCCTGGCCCGCCGCGGGGGGATCACCGTGGCCCTGTCGGGGGATGGAGGGGACGAGCTTTTCTGCGGGTACCAGCGGTACCATACGATGAGATCGCTGCTCCGCTTCGACGGCTGGCCCGCCGGGATACGGAAGGGGATGTTCGGCGCGGCCGCGGCCCTGCTTCCCGGAAGGCTTTCCCGGATCGCGCGCTCGCTCACCTACGATGAGTACGCGGAAATCTACCTGGACCGCATGAGCGGATGGAAGCAGGGAATGGTCGATCTGCTTAAAGGTGAACCGGAGCGCTCCCTATTCCACGGCACGCCGTTCTGGGAGGTGGCCGCTCGGGCGGCGCGCCTCGACCCGCTGGAAAGGTTGATGCTGATTGACCTCAAGACTTACCTGGTGGATGACGTGCTCGCCAAGGTGGACCGGATGAGCATGGCGGTTTCACTGGAGGTGAGGGTTCCACTGCTCGATCACCGGGTGGTCGAGTTCGCCCACCGCCTGCCCCTGCCCTATAAATACCGGGGGGGAGAGTTGAAATATATCCTCAAGCAGCTGGCCTATCGCCACCTTCCCCGCACCCTGCTGGATCGTCCCAAGCGAGGATTCGGGATCCCGGTGGAAAAATGGCTGCGCCGGGATCTCCAGGACCTGCTGCGGCGGTATCTTCACCGGGACAACGTATCAAGTTGGGGACTGGTGGATGCGGAAAAGGTGGATAGGGCCATCCGGGGATTCGAGGACGGGACCCTGAGAAACGCGAGATTTTTATGGGGGCTGCTCATATTCGCCATGTGGATGGATAAGAACCGGCC
>JAFGPI010000188.1 GCA_016926065.1 Candidatus Krumholzibacteriota bacterium | reverse complement strand
TTTTACCGTGGCCTGGGTGCCCACCGGCATAAAAGCCGGAGTATCTACATATCCGTGATCGGTCCGGATCCGTCCCACCCGGGCCCCGCCGGGATCTTCCTTTAACAATTCAAATCCGAAGGGCAATCTTTCCTCCTCCATTTCATTTAATAAACATCACGTCACCATAGCTGTAAAAACGGAATTTCCTGGCCACCGCCCACTGGTAGGTTTTGAGTATTTCCTCCCTCCCGGCGAAGGCTGAGACCATCGTCAGCAAGCTGGAGCGGGGAAGGTGAAGATTGGTGACCAGGGCGTCTACGATCTTGAATTCAAAGCCGGGATAAATAAATAGATCGGTCCAGCCGGTGATATATTCCTCTCCTTCGAAGCGGCGGATTTTATGCTCCTCCAGCCGGGAAAGGGCCAACGCTTCCAGGGCCCGGGTAGTGGTGGTGCCCACCGCGATTATCCTCCTTCCGCTGGCCTTGGCTTCCCGGATGGCATCCCAGTAATCACTTTTCAACATGATGAATTCGGAGGGAAGGACATTGTTCTCCACCACCTCCTCCTCCAGGGGACGAAAGGTGCCCGGACCAACGTGAAGGGTCAGGGGCATTACCGTGCAACCCTTATTTTCAATCCGGCGAAGCATCTCCGCGGTGAAATGCAATCCGGCGGTGGGGGCCGCTACCGATCCCTCCCGCTGCGCGTACACTGTTTGATAGCGTTCCCCGTCTATCTTTTCGGCCTCTCTTCTTATATAGGGGGGCAGCGGGACCTGGCCGTATTTCAGCAGGAAATCCTCCTCCCGCATTCCGGGAGGCAGGGAAATCAGCCATTCGCCTCCGCCCATTTCCTCCACTACCTCGACCTGCTCCCGCTCCTCCCCGATATAGATACGGTTGCCCGGATGCACCCTCCGGGAGGGACGGCAGAGGGCCCGCCATTTTCCCGGTTCCACTCTGGCCACCAGCAATATCTCGATCCGGGCTTTGGTGCTTTTCGATCCGAAAAACCTAGCCGGGATCACCTTGCTCTCATTTACCAGCAACAGGTCCCCCGGGTAGAGGTAACGCACGAAATTCGAAAAGCGGGTTTCCCGGACCTCCTTTTGCCGGCGATGAAGTAGGATAAGCCGGCTCTGATCGCGCCTTTGGATCGGGTACTGGGCGATAAGTTCCGGGGGAAGCTCATAATCAAAATCACTCAGTTTCATGCCAGCCTTCAAGACAATATCGGTCCCGCTAAAGCAAAGCCTTGACAACCTCTACCGCGGAGCAACCTTCCGCGGCTCGGGGAACGATGGTTTGAGTTGGTTATCCTAGAAGATCTTGCCCTGTTTTCCGTGGTTCTCTCCGGGTTTCATACCCAGGTGCCGGTATCCTTCCGCGGTGACCACCCTTCCCCGGGAGGTGCGCTGCAACAAGCCTTCCTGAATCAGAAAAGGTTCATATACGTCCTCTATCGTTTCCCCCTCTTCGGAAACGGCTACGGCCAGAGAATTGATACCCACCGGACCTCCGGAAAACTTTTCCACGATGGCCAGGAGGATCCTTCTATCCATGTCGTTAAGACCCCGGCTGTCCACCTCCAATTTGCCCAGGGCGTAATCGGCCAGCTCGAAGTTTATTATTCCTTCCCCCTCAATCTGGGCGAAGTCTCTCACCCTGCGCAGCAGCCGGTTGGCTATGCGGGGGGTGCCCCGGGAACGGCGCGCTATTTCGGAGGCACCTTCTTCGTTGATCTGGATATTCAACAACCCGGCGGATCGTTTCACTATCCGGAACAGGTCATCGGCGGAATAGAAATCGAGCCGGGCCACCACTCCGAATCTGCTCCGCATGGGGCGGGTAATCATACCGGCCCGGGTGGTGGCGCCGATAAGCGTGAACGGTTCTATGGAGAGGGTGTAGTGCCGGGCGTGAGGACCGCTGTCCACGATAAGCTCACAGCGGAAATCTTCCATGGCCGGATAGAGGTGTTCCTCGATCACCCGGCCCAGGCGGTGTATCTCGTCGATGAAGACCACGTCGTGCCGGGCGATCTGGGTCAGTATGCCCAACAGTTCCGCCGGTTTCTGGAAAACCGGCCCCGCCGAGGTACGAATGTTGACCCCCAGTTCCCGGGCGATGATATGGGCCAGAGTGGTCTTACCCAATCCGGGCGGCCCGTACAGCAACACGTGATCGAGTTGCTCTTTCCGCTGCTTGGCGGCCTGGATGAATACGCTCAAATTCCTCTTGATAGCGCTCTGGCCGACAAATTCATCCATTACCCGGGGACGCAGCCGGGATTCGGATTGCTGCTCTTCGGGAGTAAGGTTGGGATCGGTTATAAGCCTGTCAGTCACCTACTAATTTCCTTCCCGAATATTCATTCATTCGCCTTGCGCAGGGCTTCCCGCACGATATCCTCCACTCCGTAATGCTCCCCCAGCTGCCGCGGGGATATCCTGTCCAGCGCCTTCTGGGCGTTGGCCCGGGTCAATCCGATCGATACCAACGCGGCGATGGCTTCCGCGACCAGTTCCCGTTCCATCCGCTCGGCCGCGGATCCGGGAAACTCCTGGAAATAGGAAATATCGATCTTGTCCTTGAGTTCCAGAATTATCCGCTCGGCCGTTTTCCTGCCGATTCCCGGAAGGGACAGCAGATGACCGGTGTCCTCCGCATGGATGCTGCGGGCCAGCTCCCCGGCATTGCTCACCGAAAGTATATTCAAGGCCACCTTGGGACCGATTCCACTGATGCCGATCAACTTCAGAAACATCTCCCTTTCCCGCTCATCCCCGAATCCGAACAGAGCGAGTGCATCTTCCCTGACATGCAGATAGGTGTAGAGTCTGATCTTTTCCCCCACTTCCTCCGCTGAACCAAGAACCTGCGCCGGCACCTGTACCTCCAGGCCTAGCCCTCCCACTTCCAGGATCAGGCTGGAATCCCGCCGGGCCACCAGCACGCCGTGGATAGACGCTATCAAGTCAACCTCCCCCTAAATCCGGAATCCCGGAGCGCGTGGCAGAAGGCCACCGCCAAAGCGTCGGTTTCATCGTTGTAAACCGGCGGGGGTTCTATTTTCAGGAATTTGAGGATCATGGCCGCCACCTGGCTCTTATGTGCTCCCCCTTGTCCCACCACGCTGCTCTTCACCTCCCGGGGAGAATATTCGAAAACCGGGATACCCGCTTCGGCCACGGCCAGCAGCACCACTCCCCTGGCCTCTCCCAGGGCCAAGGCGGTACGGGGATTGTGCGCGATAAATATATTCTCCACGGCCGCGGAGGAAGGCCGGTATTGCGCGAGGATCCGGTCCAGTTCCCGCTTGATCTGGATCAACCGCTCGGCTCTCGGCGGTTTGCTCTTGATGCGGATGACGCCCGAGGCCACGTAGGAGATATCGCTTCCCTCATGTTCCAAAACACCGTATCCGGTAATATGGTTTCCGGGATCGATACCCACCGTCAGAGACACAATTCCTCTCCCTCATGTTGCCTGGTTATCCGCCCTGCGCCGCTTCCGTCCCGCCCGCGCTCCTCCGTTCCGGCGTCCGGGGGAACATACCTCAGAGTTCTTTTTCGATCTCTTCGAGGATATCATCGGATATATCGAAGTTGGCGCTGACCCGTTGCACGTCATCGTTGTCTTCCAGGGCGTTTACCAGCTTGATCACTTTCTTGGCCTGTTCCAGGTCGAGGGAGATGGTGGTTTTCGGATGCAGCGAAACTTCCGCCAATTGCCAGGAAATTCCGGCGTCGATAAATTTCTCCCTTATTTCCTCAAAAGCTTCCGGAGCGCAGATCACCTCGAAAACTCCCGCTTCGCTGCGGATGTCCTCGGCGCCGTTCTCCAGGGCGATCTCGTATATCCTGTCCTCCTCGGCTGCGGATTGCCCGATTACCACCAGGCCCTTGTTCTCGAACATGTAGGATACCGAATTAGGCTCTCCCAGGTGCCCGCCGTGTTTGGAAAAAAGATGCCGGACCTCCGCCGTGGTACGATTCCGGTTGTCCGTCAGCGATTCTACCAACACCGCCACTCCCCCCACGGCATACCCCTCGAAAGTGCAGGATTCATAGGTCACCCCGGGCAATTCTCCGGTTCCCCGCTTGATGGCCCGTTCCACGTTAGCCACCGGCATGTTGCTTTCCCGGGCATTCTGCACCGCCGTCCGCAGCCGGGGATTGGAGTCCTGGTCTCCGCCGCCTTCCCGGGCGGCCACGGATATCTCCTTGATCAGCTTGGTGAACGTTTTCCCCCGTTGGGCGTCAACTTTGGCCTTTTTCCGCTTGATGGTATTCCACTTCGAATGTCCTGACACAAACACCCCCCCGCTGGTATTAGCTGGATTCTTCCCGCTCGGCCGCGGCCTCGGCGATAAGCTTTTGCGCTATATCATGAGGCACTATCTCGTAATGAGAAAAATCACGGCGATGCGAAGCTTTACCCTGCGTCATGGACCGCAGGGAAGTGGAATATCTATGCAGCTCGGCCAAAGGAACCACCGCCTTGATGCATTGCATGTTTCCCACCTGCTCGGTTCCCTGTATTTTACCTCTTCTCATGGAGAGATCCCCCATCACGTCCCCCATATATTCTTCCGGCACTAGTACCTCCACGCTGTAGATAGGCTCCAGGATCACCGGTTTGGCGTTTTTAACCGCGGCTTTGAATCCCTTGATTCCGGCCATCTTAAAGGCCGCATCGGAAGAATCCACGGTATGGAACGAACCGTCGTATAAGGTCACCCGGACGTCCTGCACCGGATTACCGGCGATGACACCACCCTCCATGGCCGCCACCACTCCTTTTTCCACCGCCAGGACATATTTGGAGGGAACCACTCCACCCACTATGCCATTGACGAACTCAAAGCCTTCTCCCCGGGCCCGAGGCTCGAGCCTCAACCAGACATCCCCGTACTGTCCCCGGCCGCCGCTCTGTTTTTTATGCTTGCCTTGCGCTTCGGAGGTAACGGTAATCGTCTCCCGGTAGGGTATGCGGGGAGGGATCATATCCACTTCCACCCCGTATTTTCTTTTTAATTTTCCCAGGATCACTTCCAGATGAAGTTCTCCCTGGCCGGAGAGTATGGTCTGCCTGATTTCGGGATTGACCTCAAGTTTGAAGGAAGGATCTTCCTCGCTCAAGCGGTTGAGACCGGTGCTCACCTTGTCCATATCACCTTTGGCCTTGGCTTCGATCGCCGTGTGCAGGGTAGGCTGCGGGTATTCCAGCCCGGAAATTACCTTTTTGTTCGACTTCAAACAGAGGGTATGATTGACTTTGCTGGATTTAAGCTTTACCGCGGCCCCGATATCGCCGGCGGGAATGGAATCGGTTTCTTTTCTTTCCTTTCCCTGGGTGAAATACAGCTGGCCGATCCGTTCCGAGGAATCGAGATTGGAATTGAATAGATCGTCTCCCACCTTCACCTCGCCCGAAAAGGTGCGGATGAACGAAAGATCGCCGGTATGTTTTTCGGAGAGGGTTTTAAAAATAAAAGCGGTGGTCGGCTCTCCCGGGCCGACTGCTAATTTTTCAATCCCGCCGCTGTCGGCAACCGCGTCTATCTGGGATACCGAAAGGGGAGAAGGAAGCATGGAGATCATCAAATCCATCAACTGCGGGACGCCGATATTGCCGGTGGCAGAAGTCACGGCGAGGGGAACGAAGGTCCCGGCCAGGCATCCGGCGGACAGTCCCTTCTCCAGTTCTACGTCCGATAGGGTGCCCCCTTCCAGGAACTTCTCCAGCAGGGAGTCATCCGATTCGGCGGCAAAATCCATCAATTTCTGACGCCATTCATCCACCGCTCCGGAGAGGTCGCCGGGAACATCCTCCAGGCTGAATTTACCGTCACTGCCGGCATAGATAAGTGCCTTATTTTTTAATATATCGACCACGCCCCGGAAACTTTCGCCCTCCCCTACCGGCAAGAGCACGGGCATCACCTTAGCGCCCAGATGGCGCTGGGCTTCGGCGAGGCATTTATCGAAATCGGCGTGCTCCTTGTCCATTCTGTTGACGCAGACGATCCGGGCCAGCTTTGCTTTATCGAGGTACTTCCAGTTCTTTTCGGTACCCACCTCCACCCCGCTGTCGGCGCTCATCAACACCACCGCACCCTCGGACACGGGAATGCTGGACAGCACCTCACCCACGAAATCCTCGTAACCGGGCGTGTCCAGCAGGTTGATCTTGCTTCCTCCGTATTCCAAGGCGGCCACCCCGGTCGAGATGGATATATGCCTTTCTATCTCGTCGGGGGATGAATCGAGGATGGTGTTGCCATCTTCGATCCTGCCAATCCGGTTGGTAATTCCGGCGTTGAATAGAATCGCCTCCCCCAGGGATGTCTTACCCGAGGACTGATGACCCACAAATACAATGTTTCGAATTTTCTCAATATTATACTTCTTCAATCCAACCTCCTAATGACCACAGCGACAGCCGGTTATCTTACCCCAGGGGGCGGTCGAAAGTGGTTGCGCGGCGCCTCCCTCAAGGTTCCCGGCGGGGGGCCGAACCCCTCCTCCGTTAACCGCCAAACAACTTGCCTATATAGATAAAGACCACGCTTAAAATCCACAAAAGCGCGGCCGGTATGATCGCTTTTTTTCGCTCGACCTTGAATACCGCCGCCACTCCGATTACGAACACCACGTAATACCATATCTGGAAGATGCTCAGGCTTTCCAAGAAAGCGGCCGTGATTCCTCCCGTGTCGCTGAAGAGGGCGGCCGGACCCAGATGGATTTTTAGTTCCGCGGCCGATTCGGCGGCTTCCAGATCCTTCATCCGCACCACCACTACCGTGAGAACCTGTTCGATCAAACCGATCACGCCGGTAAAGGCGATAATTCCCAAGCTCTTGCGGAAACTGGATCTTCCGCTGATCAGATTCACCATCAGATTGACCAGGCCGCCCACTATCATGTACACGACGATTATCCCGATCGGTATCATGAGGAAACCGACCCATCCGAATTTGTCCATTTGCTCGAGGGCGGCGCTGACCCTTTCCTCGCTCCAGCCTTTCTCGTTGATCAGCACCAACTGACGCTGGATGGGCATATTTAGCCAGGATACCAGGATGGTTACCACGGTAACGAAGACATAAGCCTTCCACCAATGCATGCCGGCGTCGATCCGTTTGAAGACCTTGACCGGATCGATAATTATGTCGAGCAAAGAGGCTAAGAATCCTCCGCTGACTTGTTTCCCGGAGGAGTCTACCAGCTCAACCTGATTCTTATCCAGTTCTGCATTCATGACCAGACTCCTTTTGTCCTGTGAGAAGTTATTCACCCCGGCCGCCAGGGGCGGCCTTCCGGCGGAAAAGGAACAAACTTTAACATAGACAACTTTTACCGAACTGTCAAAGAATTTAACGGTATACCTCGGTTATTCTTCAAGAATATCAACTCCGGCTGAAAGATTTTTGGCCGGAGGAACAACCGCCCGTCCCCGGATCATAAAAAAAGGGCGGATCAGCACCCGGCAAGGCACCGATCCGCCCGTTCCGCTGGTTCTTAGTCTTCCTCGAGTTTCCGCAGGCGCTCTTCCAGTTTCTTTATTTTCCCTTCCAACTCTTCGATGATGTCCTGTAACTTTTTGGCATCTTTGTCTTTGGATAAGGCTTGGATCTTGATTTCGTCCAAATCGCCGTAAGGGAGCTTAAAAACACCCATCCGATCAAAATCGTCGGAGAAGGTAAACCAGTGCAGTCCCTTCGCCTTCTCAACTTCCACCTTGAAGGTAACCTCTTTCCCTTTTCTGATCACGGTCACTTCCGCTACCTCTTCCTCCTCCAGGGCGGACATCGCTTCCCGGACATCGGGGGCCGAGGAGATCTCCTCGTCATCAATCTTCACTATTACGTCCCCGCTCTTCATTCCGGCTTTCGCGGCCGGCATATCCTCGGTAACTCCTATGACCAGCACTCCTTCGCCCTTTTTCACGCCGAAATAACCGGCCAGGTCCTCATCCATGTCCAGAATCTTCACTCCCAGCATCATCCCACCCGCGCCCACGCGGTTCATAAAGATATCCGCGTTCGTACCCCACAGGTGGGGTAACCTGCCGATATCCTTGATCTGGAAATCGTCTCCCAGACCCTTGATGGTGATGAATTTCTTGGAGTGTTGGTCAAGTTCGACACCGACCTTCATCTTTTTTCCGTCACGGTAGATCACCAGGGTCACTTCATCTCCCGGTTCCTTTTCCCGTACCAGCTTACGCAACTGATCGGAATCCTCGACCACCTGTCCGTCAAACATGTAGATCACGTCATGCTTTTCCAATCCGGCTTTGGCGGCGGGACTGTCTTCGATCACTTCCAGCACCAACACCCCTTCTTTCCGGGGATAATCCAGTTTTTTTATCCATTTGCCGGTCAACTCGTCCATATAGACCCCGAGATAGGCCCCTTTCTCTTCGATTTTATGGATCTTCCCATCTTCGATGATGACCGTCTCGCCGGCGAACGCGAGGGCCGTAAAAACCAGAGACATCAGCATCAGTACGGCAAGCGAAATAAATACTATCCTTCTCATGATTTAGGCCGTCAGGGGCGGCCCCTCACCTCCTCAAGTATGCAGAGGTTAATCGGAAGCTCTCTTTCCCCTATATATTCTTGAGCCCGCAAAAAGTTTCATTTATTTGGATAATTATTTTCCCGGATGACTTCCCTGTAAACGGCGATCATTTTATTCCCCCAGGAAGCGAGGTCAAAATTCTCCCTTATTCTCTGCCGGGCCCGGCGGCCCTGGGTGTTTCTCATTTCCTCATTGTCCAGATAGGATGTGATCGCCCGGTAAAAGCGGTCCTCGTCGGTGGGGAGCGCCAATATGCCGCTGTCCCCCAGGGTGTCGGCCACTCCTCCCACGTCGCTGGCCACGCAGGCCAAGCCGCACGACATGGCCTCCAGCAAAACCAGGGGGACTCCCTCGGTCAGGGAAGGTAGAACGAAAATATCCAGCAGGGGTAGTATTTCCTCCGGCCGGAAAGTAAATCCCGGCAGCGCCAGGTGAGACCGGATTTCCAATTCCCGGGAAAGGGCCGTCAACTCGCCCCGCAATCCTCCCTCTCCGATCAACACCAGCTTCGGTTCATCTGCCCTCTCCGGCCCGCGGGCCAGCACCCGGGCGAACACCCGCAGCAGGAGGGAGAAATTCTTGACCGGCTTCAGCCCCCCCAACGATCCCACGACCAGGGGAGAACCGGTTATCTCTCCTCCGAAGATCTCCGCCAACCACTCTTTTTTCCTTTCTTTTCTCCGCGCCGGATCCAGAGGCCGGAACCGCTTGGTATCTATGGCGCTGGGAATCGTCACCACCCGGTGGAGGGGGAATCCTTGAGCCCGGGCCTCTTCAGCCGCTTCCCGGCTGACCGCGATGATTCTTCTATAGCGGGACCGGATCAGCCGCACGATCACTTTGCGGCTTCCCCCGAACTCCAATCCCGCGCTGTGCCGGGTGGCGATCAGGGGAGCCGGACTGAAACGGGACGCGGCCGCGGCCACCACCTCGCCGTGATAGAGATGGGCGTGTATCAGATCCGGGGCAAAATCCCTCACCACCCTTCGCAGCTCCCGCCGCACCCGGGGCGAAATCAACTCCCTCAGGGAGCTCAAGGGAACGCGGTAGAGGTGGACCCCGGCTTTAACGAACTCGTCCTCCAATTCATTCTTCCGGCCGGAGATATTGCATACCGCCGTCCGGAGGGAATCCCCTCTAAGATAGCGGCAAAGGTTGAGAATGTGGTTTTCCGCTCCCCCGGCGGAGAGGGAACTGGTGAATATCAGGATCTTTTCCGGAACCATCTATCTTTCCTCCGCGGGTACCGGTCCTTCCCCGGCGTATAAAAGGACCCGGCCGTAATTCCCATCAAGGGATGAATATTGACGTTCCGGCCCCTTTTCCCCGGCGGACCCTTTCCGCCGCGGAATGTCCCGCGCCCGGGCGGGACCAGGCCCCGTGCTATTGGCTGAATTTAAATCTGGTAATACCGCCAGAACGGGTGCCGATCCATACCTGCCCCGATCCATCTTCAACAATGGAAAGGACATGATTATCAGCCAATCCCTGGGCCGCTCCCCGGTGTATCCAGCGGCCGCCCCGTTTAATATAGATGCCGTCTCCTCCGGTCCCCAGCCACAACTCTCCCCCGCTGAGGCCGGTGACGGCGGAAGGCTCAATTCTCCGGCCGGGGGGAGGCTCGATCACCTGCCAGCCGGTGGCGGATAGGCGAAAAATGCCGTCCGGCCTGCCGATGAGGCAAAAGCCCAGGGCGTCCCGCCCCAGACAGTAACCGGAGGAAATCCGCCCTCGGCCGGGCCCGCTGTTTTTCCCGGTCAGGAACCGGATACCGTGATCAAGCTGCCGGAGGGAATCGGGTTCCACCCTACCCTCTCCGGCGTAACGGTCGCCGCCCGGCATCTCCAGCACTTCCCAGATTCCGGAAACGAAACGGGCCACCCTCCCGTCGGCGAAAAGCACCCACAGAACACCCGCCCCATCCACCAGCGTGTCGGTTATCCGGTTGGACACCAAACCGTTTTTTTCCGCGTAGTGCGTCCACCGGTCACCGGTGTAACGCAGCAGTCCATCCTGAAAGGTACCGAACCACAGATCCCCGTTTTCCTGGACCGACACCGAGGTGAAATATTCCGTGGGAAGCTTGTGCCTTCTATCGAATACCTCCCAGGACCGGTCTTCCAGATGCAGTATTCCAAAACGGGTGGTCAGCCATAATCCCCCGGAGCCATCGACCGCCAGGTCGGTCAAGGTTCCCTCGTACCCGGATCCGGGAAGGACCAGCGGAGTAAGGTTCTCTCCCAACCGGTACACTGCTTTGCGGGACAGGAACCACAGTGCGTCATCGTATCGACGGATGAGGGGAATATAGCCTTCGGGAAATCTCTGGGGCAGGGAAACCACCTTCAAGCTATCCGGCGACACGATCAGCAACTTGCCCTCGTCGGTTCCCAAAAACAGGTTTCCGTCCACGTTATGGTGGATGGAAAGAAAATGATATCTCCCCATGAATGTCTGGGGGAGGCGGAAGGGGGTCCACCCGGAACCGTCATAGACGGTCAGACCCGAGCGACCGGCCGCCCAGACCCTTCCCGCCGGATCCAGGCTGAAAGCCCCGATATCCCTTCCGGGGAGGCCCTGCCGGGGACCATAATTTCGTACCCTTCCGAAATTGTAACGGGTGATCCCCTGGTTGGCCACGGCCAGGAACAGGTTTCCCTCCTCGTCAATAATCACATCCTCCACCGCGCCGATAGGTATTCCCTGGCCGTACCGTAAAGATTGCCAGCGGAAGCTGTCGGCCCGGCAGACGCCGCTGGCGGTACCGAACCAGATTACGTTATCGTTCTCCTCCACCACCGAAAGGACCCGGTCATCCAGCAGAGAATCGGCGCGGGTGATAATGGTCAAAGAATCTCCCGAAAGGTAACCGCAGCCTTGTCCATAGGAAGTGATCCAGATTCGGTCATCCACCACCTGAAAATCGGTAATCTTATCAAAGAAAGGGTGCTCATCCGCGGTATAGTGGATCCAGCCTTCATCCCCCCTGATGCTTACTCCCAGGTCACCGCCCACCCATAACAATCCGGAATCGTCCCGGGCCAGGACGCGGATGGATTCAAAAACCGGACCGGTGACCTTGAAAACGGTATCGGCGGCGGTGCTCCAGGCAAACAGCCCGCCCTCCGTTCCGATCCACAAAGTGTCATCCGCGCTGAGCAGGGTTCTTAATTCCAGCGCCGGACCGAAATTGTCGAAGACCCCCCCGGCCGCTTCCCGGTAATAGTGACCGATATCCACCAGGTGCACCACGGTACCCACGTTCAACCAGCCGGCGGTTTTCACTTCCGCCTCTTCTTCCGGGATGATTTCCTGGGCGGTAAGGGAAAAATCGATCACTCCTCCGAAAATCATCAACAGCAGAGCAAAATATACGGGGACGGCTTTCCGCATCGGTACAACATCCTCATTTAAACCGGTGGCGCCATTCTCCGGCGCCGCTACCTGTGACGGACCAAATCTAGTACAAGTATCGATTTTATTCAAGCAGATACCGGTGAAGAGATCAGCTCCGGGGGAGAGGGATTTCCGATCAGCCGGATCAAATAGGCGGATAAATCGTGGCCGGTTAATTCTCTAATGCCTTCCAGAAGGATCTTTTCATCTATCGCCGAACCGTGCTCGCGCTCCCGGTAAAGCTTTTTCAGTACATCGATCAGGCCCGTCTCACCCCCGGTGAGAGTTCTGAGGCGGTCGTCCAGGGCCCGGCATACCAGGAATCCACCGTCATAAAGCATGTTGACCAGGTCCTTGTCTCCCAGGTCATGGTTGGCCGCCCGGCCCACCGCCAGTCGGGAACGGTAGGGATTATTCCGGTAGCGCTCCGCGATGGCTCTTTCCACCCGCCGGTGCTGCTGCGGGGTGATCAGGTTCACGTCCCGTAAAACCAGGTAGGAATAGTAAACGGTTGCACCCTCGGTGAACCACAGGAAATCGTCGCTGGCCGGTTTTAAGGCCTCTCCGTTCCAGTTATGAAAGAATTCATGGGCCACGATCGTCATGGGGGTGTCGAACAGTTCGCTGCGGTCCATCAGGGGATCGAAAAGAAGAAGAATGCTTCCGGCGAAATGAATCCCGTAGTAGTTGAAGCCGCTACTCCCCTTTACCGGATTGTAATCGCAGACAAAAAGAAAATTCTCTCCGGGAGAGGAACCGAAGAGCGCTATTTCCCGGGATACCACCCTCCTTATCACCTCCATCAATTCCTCGTCCCGGAAATTCCAGTCTCCGTGAACGGCCAGCGTTAGATCCCCCCCTCCCACCGTCGCCTTCAGGTACCGGTAGTCGCCCTCCACCACCAAGCTCAGCGGGAGATCGGAGAGACCGGGGAAAACCACCCGGTTTCCGGAGCTGTCCCGGGAGGAGTGAACGTCCCGCTGTTCGAAAATCGAGTAATCGACCACCACCCCTCCGCAGAACCGGTGGGCGGGAACCAGGAAGAGATCCCTTCCCATCAGGCGGCAGTGGTGGGGCCCCAGGCAGCTCAACCTCCCCCTGATCTCCGGGGAGTACTGGTCTTCCACGATTAACGTCACCCGGTAGGAAAAGGAAAAATCACGGCGGCGGTTCGAGATTTCCCAGCCCTTCGACTTTTTAGCCACCCGCAGCCGATTCCCCTCCGCGTCCAGAGCGGTAATCCCGATTGGCTCGATCTCCCTACCCCCGCCGGCCGGCGGCGGCAACAGCCGGACCTTCTTCCCGGTGACCCCGAAAACCCTCCCGGTTACCCGGAGAACGGAAAGATCGGCATCCACCAGGCTGACCTGGTAAAGGATGAAGGGTGTGCTATCCCCCGCCCCCGTTCCCAGCACCCCGCACCCGGCGCCGAGCAGGGCCAGCATCACCGCTACCGGTAACATTTTATTATCCTTCAAAAGGTTCATCAGGACTCTTTTCCCAGGGTGAGCGGGGCAAAGCTTCTCCCGCGCGGCCGCACCGGAATTTAAACGATATTCCAGGATGCCATGCTGCAAAGGGTATTCCAACCGGCCGGGGGAATACCGTATCGCGACGGTATCAGCGGAAGCTGGCCGGGAAACGGGGCAACTTTTTTCATTATACATAATTTACAGTAACAAGTAGTTGCAGGGAGGATTCACCCTACTCTTTTCCGCATTTTCTGTACTTCTACAGCAGCGGAACAACGCTGGCTCCCGGTGAATGCAGGGTCTGGGAATATGGGAATTTTTTCTGGGATATCGACGGGGAGGGCGCGCCGCCGGACGGAATCTACAACGCCTTGGGCGGAATGTATAAGCCCGGGCATGTCTCTTCGTATCCCGAAGGAGAGTTTGTTTACCCCGCCGGAGGAGCCCTGCTGTCCCTAGAGATCATAGATCAAACAGATGTGGAAGAAGGCTCCTGGGGCAGGATAAAATCTTTTTACCATGAGTAGTCCGGCAAGATCATTATCATACGACGCTGGATACGCGCGGAGGGTGCTTTTATAAATATTTATCAAGGAATAACGCCCTCTGCATCTAGAGCCGGAGGCGTTTTCGCAAGGCGGTTATATCATTCTGCACGATACGGCGGACCTGCTGGAAGGCCTGTTCCTCCTCCTCGCCCCGCTCCTTTATCGTCATCCACCCCCACCAGGCCAGAACGGCCGAAGACCAGAGGCAGCCGATAACGGCGGCCAGCAAGACGATCGCCCCGCGGGGAAATCCGGCCCGCTTGTCCGGTACATTGGGCTGATCCACGATCTGCACCGAAGGAGTGTTGCGGGCCTTGTCGATTCCGCTTTCCTGGTATCGCTGCAGGAGAAAGGAATAGACCCTTTCGTTGACTTCCAGATCCTTGCTCAGGGAGGCGTAGCGCTGATACAGCCCGGGCATGCGCGACAAGGGCAGAAAGACCGTAGCGGAGGAATCTCCTTCCACGATCTTGCGCAGCTCCCGCCGCAGGTTCTCCAACCCGACTTCGCTCCTCACCAATTCCGCCGCGTCGCCTCGAGCGTACTCCTGGAGCAGCTTCAATTCGATCTCGGCCAAAACCGCTTTCACCTTGAGGGCCGTGGCGACCTCGATCGAACCCCTGATCTGTTCGTCGAAATCGATGATGCCGTTATCCTGTTGGAAGGACGCTAGCTTCTCCCGGGATTTCTCCAATTCGACCCGGTATCTCTCCACCTGGCCGGACACGAACCGCAGGGTGTTGTCGGCCCGGGTAAATTGCAGCTGGCTGTTCAGGGAATCCAGGTCCGAGATGAAACGGGAGGTTATGCGGGCGGCCATCCACGGATCCCGGTCCCTCACCGCGAGGGTGATGATTCCGGTCACGGAAGCCCACATGGATGAGTTGCCCTGCAGGCGTCGGACCGCTTCATCCATCGACTCGGTCCGGTACCATTCCCTCAGCCCGAGCCCTTTGATCACCATTTCGCTCAAGTGCCGGCTCTCCAGGATATCGATTAAAACCGCCGCGGTGGTCGAGCCGGCGGTCATGGGAACGATCATGGAAGGAAGGTTGAGCTGCGCCATCCAGGCCGAGAGCAAACCCTCGTTTCCCTCCTCCAGGGGGGGCATGATGAGCGCCCTCGATTCGTAACTGGGCTCGGAGATCAGCACCAGCAGCAGCGCCGCCAGGGCGAAGACCAGGGTCACCCACCCGATGACCTTTCTTCTTTGTAGAAGATAATGAAAGATGCGAAAGCTCATATTCTCATTCCTGGCCTTGAGGGGCCGCCTCGGCGGCGGCAGGTTGTCATTATTGATAGCGGTACCGCGGGTTGGCAGCGGCCGGCTCCCCCGGCCGAGCGGCGGTTCCGCGAACCGGGGCTATAATTTCTATTCGGTTCTTTTCCCTCTCTTTATGCAGAACGTGAAAATCACTCCCTGGGGATATTTCTGCTCATTGCCGTCCGTCCCGATCTTCTCGAATACCACGAAGTAATCGATATCGAACTGGAATTGGAAATCGTAGGTCCGGAAGGCGGCGAATCCCCCTCCCGCGGTCAATACCAGTCCGGTTCCACTGTCTTCCTTGGTCTGGTATACATTTACGCTCCGGTAGTGCTCCCTGACCTTGACCCAATTGATTCCCATCCCGGCGCTGATAAAGGGGCTGAAATCCTTGCGGGTCAAGTACCTTCCCAGCTTGGTCTCCAGCAGGGCCAGGCTGTTGGAGTTTCGCCCGTCGTTGTCCAGATCTCCCCCCCACCGTAAACCCCACCGGCCGGCCAGGAAATAATCATGGGTGTCGTATTGATACACGAAGTCCACGGCGGTCAACCTGTCCACCCCGCCGAACGACGCCGACTGCGGCCATAAGAATCCCACCCGGAATCCGGCGGCCCGGAAAGACTCGCGCCTCCTCACCTCGGATACTTCCTTCTCGGTGATCAGGCCCACTTCGGCGGTATCATCGATCTTCTTGCCGGTGGAAATCGCCTTGGCCAGGCGCTTGAGCACCACATCCATATCATCTTCGGTCAGCGCCGTGCCGTCCACCGTTATGATCACCGACTCCCTGGCCACGTCGGCCAGTTGAGCTGCAATCACGATCTTGTTTCCCAGCCGGGTCAGGCTGCCGGTGATCGCTTTTCCCAAACCGGCCTCCCGGGCCAACTCTATGGCACAGGTATGATCGTGGCACTCCACGTCCCCCAGGACCTCGTAGGCGCTCACCGAAATATACTTGCCCTCCGCGTCCAGGGCCCCGGCAAATATCACCGTGACCGCATCGATAAGATTTTCCTCCACTCCGATCCCCTTGAAACGGAATACCAATGTTTCCTCGGCCGCCCCGGCCGTGGCGTTCCACAATATCAATAAGATCACGGAAAGTAATAATTTTTGTATCATTGCCCTTCCCCTTCAGGAGTTAAACCATCCATCCAGCTTTTTTTCCTGGCGCAGCGTTCACCCGGCCTTGACCCGGCCCCCGGCATGGGGGAAGTGTATCCCTCTACTTCGACCCGGCGCAAGAGAAAACAGCCCCCGCGGCTGCCGCATCAGGAACCGATAAGGGATTCCACCTTTTCCGCGGCGGTCCGCAGATGAGGTATGGCGATCGATCCCCCCACCACCAGGGCTACGTTGAAGGCTTCGTAGAACTCTTCCCGGGTCACTCCTTCCCGGTGACAGTTGAGGAGATGAAAGGTCACGCAGTCATCGCAACGCAGCACCAGAGAGGCCACCAGGCCCAGCAGCTCCTTGGTCTTGGTGGGCAGGGAACCCTCGTGATAGGCCTGTTCATCCAGGGCGAAAAACCTTTTTATCCCCAGATGACCGCTGTTAAAAACGATCTTGTTCTGCTCTTCCCGCCTGGCGTTAAACTCTTTCTTCCATTTATCCGACATGCTTTACACCACCCTTGTTTTTTCCGTTCCCCCGGCCGGAGCTACCCCGGCCGTCCGGCGGTCCGCCGGTTAATCATCTTCACCCAGATTTACCCGTATGTACTTCTTCTTCCCGGCCCGCAGCAATAACGGTCCGCCTTCAATATCCTTTAGCGAGATTATTTCGTCAAAGTTCTCCAGCCTTCGGCCGTTAAGATACGCTCCTCCCTGTTGGATAAGGCGCCTGGCCTCACCCCGGGATTTCACCATCCCGGTCTCGGCGAAGAGGATGAAGGCGGGTAGCCCCTTCTCCCATCTGCTCCGGTCCAGGCTCACTGCCGGTACCGCTTCCTCATCGACTCCGGACGCTCCGGCGAAAAGAGCCTGGGAGGCCGACCGGGCTTTTTCCGCTTCCTCCAGGCCGTGCAGCAGCTTGGTAACCTCGAAGGCCAGCGTTTCCTTGGCGGTTCTCAATTCGGCTCCCGGGAGCGAGGCCAGCCGCTCCACTTCGTCCAGGGGGAGGAAGGTGAAAAGCGCCAGGAACTTACCGACATCCCGGTCATCGCAGCTTATCCAGTACTGATAGTAATCGTAGGGAGAGGTGCGCTGCGCATCGAGCCAGATCGCCCCCTTTTCCGTTTTGCCCATTTTCGCTCCCCCGGCCGTCTCCAGCAAAGGAAAGGTCAGGGCCTCGGCGTCCCCGCCCTCCACCCTGCGGATCAGATCGGCGCCGGCCAGGATATTACCCCACTGATCGTTGCCTCCCATCTGGATGGTGCACTGGTAATTCCGGTAGAGATGCAGAAAATCGTAGGCCTGCAACAACATGTAGTTGAATTCAATGAAATTGAG
>JAFGPI010000187.1 GCA_016926065.1 Candidatus Krumholzibacteriota bacterium | reverse complement strand
TTTTGGGGGGGGGGGGGGGAGGGGGGGGGGGGGTGGGAATCGCTCCGGCACATCCGATCGCCCAGGCGCTGAAAGGGGCAGGCAACAAGGTGGTCTCCATTCTGGGAGGGAGAACCAAGGGCCTGGTCATCATGGAGGAACAGATGAACGCGGCCAGCAACCGGGTCATCATCACCACCGACGATGGCTCTTACGGACTCAAGGGGCTGGTCACCGACGCCCTGCGGAAGCTTATCGACGAGGGACTGAAGATAGATATGGTGGTCGCGGTGGGTCCCCCGATAATGATGAAATTTGTCTGCTTGATGACCAAGAAATACGAGATTCCTACCCTGGTAAGCCTCAACACCATCATGGTGGATGGTACCGGAATGTGCGGAGCCTGCCGGGTCACGGTGGGGGAAAAGACCAAATTTGTTTGCGTGGACGGTCCCGAATTCGACGGGCACCAGGTTGATTTTGAAGAAATGATGAAACGACAGAAAATGTACGAGATCCAGGAAAAGGAATCGATGGAAAGGTTCGGTTCTTGAGAGAGAGCAAAAGGAGGTCGCGGCCCCCGGGGGACCGTATTGAATATGGAAGATAGTAAGCTCACTCCCAAAGAAAGAATGAAAATTACTCCCCAGGTCATGCCCGAGCAGGATCCCCAGGAGCGAATCCATAACGTGAACGAGGTGCCGAAAGGCTTCAGCTATGAGTTGGCCAAAATGGAAGCCTCCCGGTGTCTCCAATGCAAAACCGCTCCCTGCGTGGGCGGTTGCCCGGTGGAAATCGATATCCCGGGATTCATCCAGGAGATTTACGAGGGGAATATGCGCGAGGCGGTCAACATTATCAAAAAGACCAATATCCTGCCCGCCGTTTGCGGAAGGGTCTGCCCCCAGGAGGAGCAGTGCCAGAAATCCTGCGTGGTGGGAAAGAGCCTGAAGTCGGTCGATAAGGCGGTGCAGATCGGCAAGCTGGAGCGCTTCGTGGCCGATTGGGAAATGGAGCAGGGGGAATCCGACGTGCCCGAAATCAAGCCTCCCACCGGGAAAAAGGTCGCCATCGTGGGCTCCGGTCCGGCCGGTCTGACGGTGGCCGCCGACGTGAGGAGGGAGGGGCACGAAGTTACCGTTTTCGAGGCCCTGCACAAGCCCGGCGGGGTATTGATATATGGTATCCCGGAGTTCCGGCTGCCCAAGAAGATCGTCATGCGTGAGGTGGAGAACCTGGAGAATATGGGCGTGGAGGTGAAATATAACATGGTGATAGGTAAGATCTTCACCATCGACGAGCTGTTCGAGGAAGGGTACGACGCCGTGTTTGTCGGTACCGGCGCCGGTCTACCCATGTTCATGCGCATCGAGGGAGAAAACCTCAACGGGGTTTATTCGGCCAATGAATATCTTACCCGGGCCAACCTGATGCAGGCCTACTCCTTCCCGGAGACCGACACTCCCATAGCCCGCTCCCGGAACGTGGCCGTTTTCGGAGGCGGTAACGTGGCCATGGACTCCGCCCGCACCGCCCTGCGCCTGGGGGCGGAGAACGTCTATCTGGTTTATCGCCGCTCCCGCGTGGAGATGCCGGCGAGGGTGGAGGAGGTCCATCACGCCGAGGAGGAGGGTGTGCAGTTTATGCTCCTCCAGAATCCGATCCGGTTGATCGGTGATGAGGACGGATGGATCAAACAGGTCGAGTGCATAAAGATGGAGCTGGGAGAACCGGACGATTCCGGCCGCCGCCGTCCGGTTCCGGTCGAAGGAAGCGAGTTCACTATCGACGTGGATACCTGCATAGTGGCCATCGGCAACTCGTCCAATCCCCTGATCCCCGATACCACCCCCGACATAGAGACCAACCGGTGGGGTAATATCGTGGCCGACGAACGAACGCTAAAAACCAGCAAGAAGGGCGTATTCGCCGGAGGCGATATCGTGCTGGGCGCCGCCACGGTGATCCTGGCCATGGGGCAGGGCCGGCTGGCCGCCTCCGCCATCAACGAATACCTGGCGACCGGCGAGTGGTAGCATGAGTCCGGGCGGCGGACGCCGCCGGGACGGATTTTCCCGGGGAGAGATCTTTTCTTCTATCCCCCGGGCCGGAGGGGCGGGGCGGACGGCATTTCCCCGCCGGGCCCTTCATTTTCCGCCCTCCGCTAGTTGATTTGGAGGGGGAACCGGAAAGCTTCCTCCTAGAACGTGTGCCGCATTTCGGTTACGTTCTGGACGCCTTCCAGCGCGGAGAGATCCTTCATCAGCAAAGCGTGCTTTTTGCGGGGCGCTTCGTATTCGAAAGTGGCGCTCCATGTGTTCCCCGTCAGGTTTAAATCGAGGGTCTCGCTGACCACCTTGAGTCCCGAGAAAACCTGCAGGATGGAGCCGATCATCCCCTCCTTAGCGTCAAAGATCAGTTGAACGATGTGGTTGGAATGAAATCTCCTCAGGGCCGTCTCCACCTGGCGCAGCAGGATAAGGGTTAAGGTCACCAGGCAAGCGCCGACCAGCGAGAGCACGATGCATCCGGCTCCGATGCATAATCCCAGGGCCGACAGCACCCAGATGGTGGCCGCGGTGGTCAGCCCGGACACCGAGAAGCGGGAACGTATGATCGTTCCGGCGCAGAGGAATCCCACCCCGGTTATCACCTGGGCCGCGATCCTTCCCGGATCGGCCGGAGTCTGGGACAGGCGGGCCACCTCCAGGGACACGATCATTATCAAGCAGGATCCGAAGCACATGAGCATATTGGTACGGATCCCGGCCGGTTTGCCCTGGAGTTCTCTTTCCAGTCCCACGATCCCGCCCACCGCCAGCGAAATCAGCAATCTGAGGACAAAGGTAAACAGTGACCCCTGCATGGGCTTACTCCTTTAACGGGTCGGCGGGATCCGCCGCTCCCCTGGTTTCCCCCGGCCGGCCGCGGTTGCGGCCCTCCCCGGAGAATGAAAATCCTGTCCCTAGATTCTATTTTGACGGCCCGCCTGCGCACAAGGGAAAATAATGGACACCGCCTGAATACCGGCTTCATTCTCCTGGGCCCTCCCCCGCGCGTGGGGATAGGATGCCTTCCCGCCGCGGGAGCGGTTTTGGTTTTCGCTGGTAAACGTCCGGAGGGGCCGTTATATTCAGAGCGTTTACCGGTCCGGAGGGATCGCAGGCTGATGATCCAGGAAGAAGCGAGGTCCGGAGGGGTAGCAGGTTGATGATCTGGAAAGAAGTAATTCAAAATATCCACCTGGACGAGAAGATCAACCGTCTCCGCCTGACGGTGGGAGGGCGCGTCCAGGGGGTGGGATTCAGGCCCGGGATATTCCGTTTGGCCAGCGCCGCCGGTTTGGGCGGCTCGGTGAAGAACACCCGGCGCGGAGTAATCATAGAGATCGAGGGACCGGAAATTTCCATCAACCGCTTCGGCCGGGCCCTGATGGAGGATCTGCCTCCCCGGGCCCGCATAGATACTCTCCGGGTGGAAACGGTGACTCCCCTTGGAGAAGCGGGATTTTCCATCGAGGTCAGCGAGGAGCCGGGAGCCGCGAAGGCGCTTTTTCCGGTAGATACCGCGGTCTGCTCCGATTGTCTCCGGGAGATGTGGGATCCTCGAGACGCCCGCTATCGGTATCCCTTCATCAACTGCACGAACTGCGGTCCCCGCTTTACCATTATCGAGGGTCTTCCCTACGACCGTCCCCTCACCACCATGAGCGAATTCCGGATGGATGGATTGTGCCGGAAGCAGTACGCCGATCCGGGCGACCGCAGGTTTCACGCCGAACCGATATCCTGCCCGGGCTGCGGACCGGTGCTGAAGCTGCTGGACCGGCAAGGCCGGGAGGTCGCCGGCGATCCGCTGGAGAACTCCAGGCGGTTGCTGGCGGAGGGTAATATCCTGGCCGTCAAGGGCCTGGGAGGGTATCACCTGGCCTGCGACGCCCAAAAGGAGGAGGTCGTCCGGCGCCTGCGGGAAAGGAAGAGGCGCCCCGCCAAACCTTTCGCGCTGATCTTCCGGGACCTGCACCGGATCAAGGAATTTTGCCGGGTCGACGATACCGAGGAGGAACTGCTCGCCTCTCCCGAGGCGCCCATCGTCCTCCTGAGGCGCGGGAACCGATCCCTGCCCGAGGCCATCGCTCCCCATAACGCCTACCTGGGGGCCTTCCTGCCCTACACTCCGGTCCATCACCTGCTGCTGGAGGATTTCCCCGTGCTGGTGATGACCTCGGCCAATTTCACCGATGAGCCCCTGATATCGTTGGAGGAGGAATTGACCGGCATCCTGGGCACCATCGCCGATGGAGCCCTGGTGAACAACCGGCGCATAGCCCATAAATGCGACGATTCGATATTTTTCGTTCCCGCCGGCCTGAGCGTGCCCCTTAGAAGGGCCCGGGGTTTCGTGCCCGAACCGGTCGGATTCCGCGGGGCCGGGGTCTGCTTGCTGGGTACCGGAGGGCAGGAAAAAGGCACCTTCGCCCTGACCCGGGATGAGCAGGTGTTTATCTCCCCCCACCTGGGCGACCTGGACGATTTCAGGAGCCAGCGCAACTATCGTGCCGAGCTGGCCGCCTTCCAAAAGATGTTGAACGTATCTCCCCGGGTCGTCGTCCACGACGAACATCCCGATTATTTTACCTCCCGTCTGGCCGCCGAGATAGAATGTGACGCGAGGATATCCATACAGCACCATCACGCCCACGCGGTGAGCGTAATGGCCGAGCACTCCCTGCGGGATCCGGTGGTAGCCGTGACCTTCGACGGAACCGGTTACGGCAGCGACGGCAAATTATGGGGAGGAGAGTTTCTCCTGGCCCAATGCCACCGTTTCGAAAGGCTGGCCCGCCTGAAGTACCTTCCCCTTCCCGGCGGAGAGGCGGCGGTGCGGGAGCCCTGGAGGATGGCCCTGATGCACCTGCGGAATCTGTGGGGAGACGACGTGTTGAACCAAGATCTGCCCGGAAGCTTGAGCTTCGAGGGTCTGCCGGCGGCGCAGGTCCTGGATATGGCGGTCCGCGGCATCAATTCCCTAGGCACTTCCAGCATGGGCCGGTTGTTCGATGCCGTATCCTACCTGCTGGGGGGCCGGGAGAAGGTCAGTTACGAGGCTGAGGCGGCCGTTGCCCTGGAAAGCCTGGCCCGGGAATTCCCAGCCGGGGAAAGGAGTTATCCTTTTGATCTGGTAGAGGGAC
>JAFGPI010000186.1 GCA_016926065.1 Candidatus Krumholzibacteriota bacterium | reverse complement strand
AGCTCCCTTCGGCCTCTTCGCCGCCGCCCCCCGCCCGGCGGGGCGAATATACGAATCGGCTTACGCGCATCAACTGGACCGGGTGGTGCTGCTCTCCGCCCTCTTCCGGGAGGCCGGATATATCTCCATTCCGGTGCTGGTGGCGGGGGGAGACAACTGGCCGGGGCAGGTTCCCGCTTCCGGGGTGATAGATAGGATTTTGCTGGAAGTGCCTTTGGACCGGGAAGAGCGCAAGATGCTTTTCGATCCCTCCCGGCCGTTAAGCGGTGATCCCCTGGCCGGATGCGGGGGGAGAATGATGATCCGTTGCGACGGCGCCGGAAAGGTAGAGCAGGTGCCGGAAGATGACTTCGCTTCGCATAAGAGCTATTTGGAACTGAGAATTCGGTTTGAAAAGGACAGGATCGAGGGCGAGGGAGTGGCCCTTCTCCAGGGGGCCTTTTCTCCCTATCACCTGGTTCGTGGAGTCAACGACGAAGCCCGTAAGTTTATCCAGCAGGAAGCCGCGCGTCTCTTCACCGGGGCCCGGGTGGAAAGCTGGAACCTGAAAACCCTGGAAACCGACAGGGTGGAAATGGGATTCAGCTTTGAGGCCGATTTGCCCGGGGAAACCGGGGAAGCTGGGGAAAATCGCGTCTATCTCTCCCTCCCCGAACCCTTTTTAAAGGACCGCAGCGGGATCGGCCGGGTGCACCGGGAAAGGAAATCGTATCCGCTGCCCCTGCGGGTACTGCCCTCGGTGCTGGAAATAGACCTGGCTTTTGAAGGTGCTTCAGGGCGGAGGATTATTTCCTTGCCCCCCGCCGCGGAGATATCCAACGCGGTGGGCTCCCTCCGTGTCTCGACCGTCCGGGGGGAGGATGGGAAGGCCACCTTCCGGCGCAGGCTTACCCTGCGGCGGGATCAGATCGGACCGGAGCACTACCCGGAGCTGCGGGCCTTATTGCTGGAAGAGGGCCGGAGACTTATCATCCTGGAAGGAAAGCAAGAATAGCTGCTGCCCGGGCGGGCCGGATCGATCAAGGATGGCCGGGTGGATCGGCTTTGATTTCAGCTCAGGTCGAATTCCAGCAGGTCGCCCAGGACCGTTTTGCTTTCGGTGAGCGTGTTGCTGGGCAGCTCGATGGCGCTCACCGCCTCGGGGACTGAGTCGGCGAAATTATTGGGGGGGAAGTTGCGCAGTGTTTTCACCACCCTGCCCTCTTTATCCAGGAAGGCGATATCCACCACCCGGTTGTTTCCCACGGTAAAGATGCCCCGGCAGGGCGTGATCCACAGTACGCAACCCCGGGGTATCCCCGCCGAATTAAGATAATTCAGGGTTTCCCGGAAATTGGAATTGAGCGTGAGCAGCGTCTCTCCCAGGATGGTTCTGCGGGTGCGGTTGCGTACGGACATTTCAATTCCCGTCAGATAAAGAGTCCGGTTATGAGGATGGCGAGCGTGGCCAGGGCCAGCTTTCCTCCCCAGGGTAATGTTCTATGGCCGCTATCCGGATCGGTAGCGGGGATTCCGTCGTGGAACCGGAGAGAGGAGGTCTCCACGTCGAAGTTGCGGGTTTCGGCGAGCATTATTCTTTTTGCCTCGATGCGGGTCAGCGACGATTTATGATCGGTGGTGGTGAAGGTGGCCCCGAAACCTAGGTCGAAATGGCTGAAGCGGTCGCTGATCAGGGTGGTATGGGCGTTCAGCAGCTGCTGAGTCAGGTAGAGAGTCAACATGATCAGAAAAACCAAGGCGGAACCGAAGGGCCCGATGATGCCTCCCATGGCTCCGGAGGTGAGCAGTTCCGTAAGGGTGATTTTGTCGCGCCAGAAGAAAGGGAGGGAGCAGCAGGAAGCTACCGTCAAGCCGGAAAGGGAAAAGAGAAGCCCGGCGGTTCCCTCGCCGGACCAGTAAATTAAAATCGATAGGGGTATGATCGTAAGGGTGGCTAGGTTCAGGAGCTTTTTCCGATTAAACCGGCCGGAGGCGGAAATCAGCACAAATAGTATGGCCAGTATTTTGAGGAAGTTTGTATGCCATTCTAAACCGATCATATCCGTTCATCCCTTAAAAATTCTTACTCCGGCTTGTTCTAGTACAAGATATATTCCATCTTCATCAGCCGGAGACGGGAAAGGACGAGGTAAAAATCCCTCGCCGGATAAAGCCTTTAATCCTATTTATTTTCAATAGGTTGATTCGCGGGGGCGACGAGTTTTGAGAGGCCGGCCGGAGTTTCCGTATTTCCGGCTTTAAGATTAAGCCCGACTTTTTGGGGAATATTCCCCAACCAGTTTAGCTTCTGGAGGATGGGGTGGGTAACTTTCACGGCCGCCGGTGGTCCGGGGGAGGATCGTTTCCCGCCGGGGAATACTATTTCCCCTCGCTTCGGGTTCTTCCCGGTTGTTCCCCATTGTCGCAAGGCCAGCGGGTGGCCGCGTAGGCGTAAATGGTCTTGTTCTTGAAAATCAGAAAGGCCAGAATGCTGCCGATAAAGGCCGCCAACATATAGCTGTACCCGAACATCCTGGCGGTTATCAATATGGCCGCCAGCGGGACATTAAGGGCCGCCGCCATTATTCCCGCCGTAGAGCAGGCAAGCAGAACGTAGTACTCCACGCTGCCGCTGTTTATTCCCAGCACGGAGCTCACCATGGCTCCGGTTCCGACACCGATAACTATCAAGGGGCCGGTGAACCCGCCGCTCATTCCGCTGCCCACCGTGAAGGAGGTGGCGATTATCTTCAATAGGACCAGAAGTAGAAGGAAAAGGGCCAGGTTTTGCCCTCCGTAGAGGGATGATTCGAGCCCGGCGAGGTTTCCCCCGGCCAGGCGGGCGAAGAGGGGGGTGGAGGTGCTCAACACGCTGCCGCTGTCGGTGAACCACAGCAAGCAGAGAAAGAGGCTTCCGGCCAAGGCGGGATAGGGTTGTTTCCGCAGCACCCGGCGCAGTAAGGTGGAGATTTTTTCAAATGAAAAAACGAACAGCATCCCCATCCCTCCGGCGATTACCGCTTGCAGCGGTAGCCAGGCGTAGAGTATGCCGGGGGGCGTTCCCGCCGGGGCGCCAACCTGGAAAATCGGTTCCCGGCCGAAGCCGAAAGCGGAGACCATGAATGATACGCAGCCGGTCATCACGGCTGGGAAGATATCGGTGTATGACATCGATTCCCGCCGCAGGATCTCGGCCGCGAAAAATCCGCCTCCCAGGGGACAGTGGAAGATGGCGCTCACCGTGCCGCTGACCCCGCAGATGGCCGCCATGCGCAGGTCTCCTTTCTCCCTCAGGGCGGTTAACCGGAAGGCATACTTGGTGATAAAGACACCGATCCCGGCTCCGATGTGGGCCAGGGGACCGACTATACCCCCGCTGCCTCCGCAACCGAGGGTGAGGATAGTGGCCGGGAATTTCATAAGGGCGTCCCGGAGCCTCATTTTTCCCCGGTCCCGGTTAACGGCTATCAAGTAATTGGGGACACCTTCGCCGCCCGCGGCCGGGAAAGGTTTTAAGATCAAATATCCTACCAAGACCGCTCCCAGGGCGGGAGTGAGATAGGGGGCGCCCGGGAGGATACGCGGCGCGGTCCGGATGACCAGGCCCAGCAGGGTATCGAAGGCGGCCACCACCGCCGCTCCGGCTCCCCCGATCAGAGTGGACATGATTATCCATTTTAATAGAACCGGGATTTTCCGGGAGGACGGTCCGCTATCTTCCACCTTATTCGACGAGCCGGATGAATCTTTCCTCCGCCCGCTCCAGGTTGCTTTTCCAGAGCCCTCTTTCTCGTATAACCTGATAATTGTTCTCCCTGATTTTTTCCGCCAGCGCCGGCTCCGCGATGATCCGGCGGACCGCCTCGGCCAGCCGGGACGGGGAATCAACGGGAACCAGCAAACCGTTCTTCTCCGGATCGATCCATTCCCGGTTGGCCCCGCTATCGGTAACGACCGGCGGCACGCCGCAGGCCATGGCTTCCAGGAGGGAAACGGAGGTCGAGTCCGAAAACGAGGTCGATACGTAAACCGAGGCCCTTTGGAGCTGCCCGGCGATTTCCTCCTCACCCAGCCTTCCCTGAAAGGAGAATCGGTCGGTCAACTTCATGCTTGAGACCTTTTTCTGCAGGCGGCCTCTTTCCGGTCCCTCGCCGCAAATTATAAAATGCGCCTTCCCCCCACTGAGGATGAGGGGGGCGGCGTCTATCAGTAAATCCAGGTTGTAGAGCGCGTACAGATTGCGGGTGCTGATTATTTGCGCTGGCCCGCCCGGATCCCGGGGTCCGGGAGGAGGGTGAAAGATGTTTTCATCGATCCCGAAATAGATCTTCAAGATACGGTCCGCGCTCACCCCGGCCGCCCGGGCCGCATCCACCAGGATATCGGCGTCCGCCGTTACCAGATCGGCGTTCCGCAGGGCGTATTCTATCTGCTTGCGGTGAAGGATGCTGGAGGGATAGTCAACCAGGAGGTCGGAACCGAGGGCGGATATGATCAGAGGCCGGTGGCCGCAGAGAGCTCCCAGCAGGCCGTAGCCCCCCGCGTACAGCGCGTTGACCAGTTCGGGCCGGAAGGTTTTAAGTTTCTTTTTCAGCAGGGGTAGGGCGGCGAGGTATCCGGCCAGCTGGGTAGGCAGGCTTTTGCTGAGTTGATGGCAGGGAAAGGGGCAGCCACTGGTATCCTCGAAAGACAGCAGCAGCACCTGGTGTCCCCGCCGATGAAAATATCCCGCCCACCGGCGGATATGGGGCAGCGATCCGTCACCCAGAAAAGCTATCCGCATGGCCCTAGCACCTCCCTCCACGGAAGCCCGGAATCTATCCCGCCAGTCTAATGGTCCGAAAGTTAAAAGTATATTATTTTATCGAGCGGCGTAATGCCCGGTAAAGAACTCCCTTCCGCGGCCGAGCGGCTTAACCGCCGGCCGGCTTAAGCCGCCGCTCTCCGTCCCGGCCCTCAGGGAAGATGGATCGGCGCGCCGGGACCGGTGGGTAATCCCACCATCATCCAGACGGCCAGAAGCAGGGTCCAGAAAAGACCGAAAACCACCGTATAGGGAAGCATGGTGGCGGTGATGGTGCCGATACCGTAGCGTTCGTCGTATTTCTGGGCGAAGGCGACGATGAGGGCGAAGTAACTCATCATGGGGGTTATGATGTTCGTAATCGAGTCGCCAATACGGAAAGCCGCCTGCGTGATGCCGGGATGGTATCCCAGCAGCATGAACATGGGGACGAATACCGGGGCCATGATCGCCCACTTGGCCGAGGCGCTTCCCATGAAAAGGTTGATAAAGGCCGATAGCACGACGAAGGAAACCAGCAACCAGACGCCGGTGAATCCCAGGGTTTTTAGGACCTCCGCCCCCTTGATGGCCAGTAATACGCCGATGTTGCTGTGTTTAAAATAATAAACGAACTGGCCGGCGAAAAAGACCAGCACGATATATCCGGCCAATCCTTTCATCGAATTGGTCATGCATTTGATGACATCCTTGTCGTTTTTAATGCTTCCCACCACGATTCCGAACACGATGCCGGGGAGCAGGAAAAAGACCATGATGGCCGTGATCAGTCCGGACATGAAGGGCGAGCGCAGGATCGATCCCGTTTGCGGATCGCGCAGAATGCCGCCCTCCGGCAGGGTAAGAAGCAGCAGTACCAGCAACACCAGGATGCTGGAGATGCCGGCCCAGATCAGCCCCTTTTTCTCATGGGAAGAGACCGTTTCGAATTCCTGCAGCGTTCCTTCGTACCGGCCCAGCCTGGGTTCCACGAATTTTTCGGTGACCCAGGTTCCCAGGATAACCAGCAGAAAGGCGGAGGTCACCATGAAGTAGAAATTCACCGCCGGGTTTATATGGATTTCCGGATCGATCAGGGTGGCGGCCGATTCGGTCAGTCCGGCCAGGATGGGATCGATCGACCCGATGAGAAAGTTTGCTCCGAATCCACCCGATACCCCGCAGAAAGCGGCGGCGATACCGGCTATGGGGTGGCGTTTGAATGCGGCGAACACCATGGCTCCCAAGGGAATAAGGATCACGTAGCCGGCGCTGGAAGCCAGGTGAGAGAGAATCCCGGCCGCGATCACCGCCGCGGTGACGAGCCTTTTGGGCGCGGCAGTGACCAGGTGTCTCAGCAGGGCCGAGATCAATCCCGATCCCTCGGCCACGCCGATTCCGATCATGGCCACCAGGACGATGCCCAGGGGCGGAAAATGCACGAAGTTATCGGTCGCCCGGGAATACATGAAGCGTAATCCTTCGGCGTTCAACATGCTCACCACCTTGATCAGTTCTCCCGTTCCCGGATGAACGGCGGTGATCCCCGCCCGCTGGATGATGTCCGAGATCAGGGCCACCAGCAGGGCAAAGATGGCGAATAGGGAGGCGGGATGGGGAAACCTATTGCCGGTCTTTTCGATGCGGTCGAGTATGCGCAGCATCAGGGGCCGCTTATAGCTGGCGGCGGCGGGGGCGTCATTCTGATTCATCTGTGCCCTTCCTCCTTGGTTCCCGGTGGGGATTGGATTTTTGGAAGGATAACCCGCCGCCGTGCATCCGGCAAGACATTTCCGGCAAGACATTTAAGGATCACCCCGGCTTCCGCTCGAGTCCGGATCACCTCCCCCCGGGGAAGGGGGACGGATTTTCATTAATCATGGCGGACCGGGCATTCCTGTTCTATACTGGGCCCGGACCGCGGGGGAGAATGGCGGGGAAGGAGATTGT
>JAFGPI010000185.1 GCA_016926065.1 Candidatus Krumholzibacteriota bacterium | reverse complement strand
GGTCTTTAATACCGACGCCGGCACCGCCAAGGCGGTGGACGGAGTCAGTTTTTCCATCGGAGCTTCCGAGACGGTGGGCCTGGTGGGGGAGTCGGGTTGCGGGAAGAGCGTCACGGCGCTGTCGATTATGAGGCTGATCCCCGATCCGCCCGGACGGATAGTGGGGGGGAGGATCCTGCTGGAAGGGAGGGATCTGCTCGCCCTCCCGGAGAAAGAGATGCGCCGGGTACGGGGCAACGAAATATCGATCGTATTTCAAGAGCCCTTGACCAGCCTTAATCCGGTTTTTACCTGCGGGGAACAGATCCGGGAAGCCATCAGCCTGCACCAGAAATTGGGGCGGAAGGCATCGCGTGAAAAGGCCATAGAAATGCTTTCCCTGGTGAGGATTCCGGACCCGCGTTCCCGCTACCGCAACTATCCCCACCAGATGAGCGGAGGGATGCGGCAGCGGGTGATGATCGCCATGGCGTTGAGTTGTCAGCCCCGGGTGCTGATCGCCGATGAACCCAGCACCGCCCTGGATGTTTCGGTTCAGGCGCAGATAATAGAATTGCTGCTGGAATTGAAGGCGAGGCTCGAGATGTCGGTCCTGCTCATCACCCACGATCTGGCGGTGGTGGCCCAGATGGCCGACCGAGTGGTGGTTATGTATGCCGGGGCCGTTTTGGAGCAGGCGGCGGTAGGAGATCTGTATTCTTCTCCCGCGCATCCTTACACCGCGGGCCTGCTGGCCTCCATACCGAGGCTGGGCCAACGGGTGGAGAGGCTGCCGATGATAGAGGGCACCGTTCCCGATCCATTGAGATTGCCGGCCGGATGCCGCTTCAGCGACCGTTGTCCCCGAAGTTTTGACCGCTGCCGGGCGGAGGAACCACCCCTGTTCGATATCGGGGGAGGACATCTTTCCCGCTGCTGGTTGAACGAAGGGGGGCGCGGATGACGATTCTGCGGGCTTCCGGAATCAAGAAATACTTTCCCGCCTCGGCCGGTCTGTGGTCGCGCTCCCGGCGCCTGGTGAAAGCGGTCGATGGGATCGACATGTTGCTGGAGAAGGGGAAAACCCTCGGCCTGGTGGGAGAATCGGGATGCGGGAAGAGCACCCTGGCCCGGGTGTTATTGAGGCTGGAAGAACCGACCGCGGGGCGGGTGTTCCTCGATGGAGTGGATTTCCTGGCCCTGCGGGGGAAGGCGTTGCGCCGCCAGCGCCGCCGCATACAGATGATCTTCCAGGATCCATACTCTTCCCTCAATCCCCGTCTCACCGTGGGCAGCACTATCGCCGAAGGTATCAAAATACACCGCCTGGCCCGGGGCAAGGCGGTGAGGGAAAGGGTGCATTACCTGCTGCACCAGGTTGGACTTTCTCCCTCCAGCGCTGACCGGTACCCCCACGAATTCTCCGGGGGACAAAGGCAAAGGATAGGGATCGCCCGCGCCCTGGCGGTGGAGCCCGATATTATCGTGGCCGACGAACCGGTTTCGGCCCTGGACGTTTCGGTGCAGGCCCAGATAATAAATCTGCTGGACGATCTCCAGAACGATCTGGGATTGACGTACCTGTTCGTGGCCCACGATCTTTGCGTGATCGAGCAGGTGAGCGACGCGGTGGCGGTAATGTATCTGGGTAAGATCGTCGAATCGGCCGACTCCCGGGCCCTCTTCGCCGATCCGCTGCATCCCTACACCGACGGGCTGCTGGCCTCCATCCCCCTGCCCGATCCGGAACGGAAGCGCGGGGGAGCGGCTATCGAGGGAGACGTTCCCAGTCCCCTGAACCTGCCTGCCGGATGCGCTTTTCATACCAGATGCCGCCGGGTGATGGACCGCTGCCGCCGCGAAAGCCCCCGCTTAAAGGAAGTAAGACCGGGGCATTACGTGCGTTGCTTCCTCTATGCCGAGGCCTGATCCGGTCTCCGGGGCGACGAAAATTTATTTCATCAAGTATCTTTTGCTTTGGACGAAGAATATTTTGTAGTATTATCCGGTTTCAACATTAGCGAAGCCAGTGGTTGCGCGATGCCTGAGACCTTGGTCAATACGGGAGCTAACGATGATCGAGAAACATCTGGAGGAAATCCGCCGCCGGGAACAGGAAGCCAAGGAGCGGATTGTCGAAGCGGGCCGGGAGGCCGATAGATTGGTGGAAGAGGCCCGCCGGGAAGGGGAAGAAATCCTGGAGGATGCCCGCCTCGAGGGTATCGAGCGCAAGCGTGAACTGGTGGCCGGCGCGCAGCAGAAAGCATCCGAGAGGATCGCCGCTCTGCGGAAAGAAAACGCTAAAAAGATCACGGAGCTCACGGCGATAGTCGGCAAAAATAAAGAAAAAGCCCTCGCTTTGATCATCCAGAACTTTCGTGAGGGGCTGTAAGTTCTCTTATGCCGGCATGATTCCGCATGCATATCAAAAAAGGGAGGTAGCGTGGCGGTTAGCCGTATGCTGAAAATGCAGCTTCTGGCCCATTCCTCCGTCAAGGAGGATATCAAGCTCTTGCTGCGGGAAGCGGGGGTGGTGGAGGTTACCGATGTGTCCCTGCCAGAGGCCGGCGAGCCTCCCGCGGGGGACCGGGCGCAGCTCCCGGAAGATCTGCCCGAGCAAGCCGAAGGGGCCCTGCTTTTTCTGGATGAATTCGTGCCCGAACCATCCTTCTGGCAGAAACTGGGACAGGGGCCGCTGGAAACTTCACCCGCGGAGATCGAGCGGCTGAGCGCCCGCCTGGACGTGGGCCGGATAGTGAAGGAATGCGGCGAGCTGCAGGCAAGCATCCGTAACGCTCAGGACCGGCTGGAAAGAAGCCGGGAACTGCTCTCTTCCCTGGAGCCCTGGAAAGACCTTGGTATCCGGCTGGACCGGATGAAAACCGAAGGCTACCGTTTGCAGCTCTGGGTCCATCCGGAGAAAACCGCCGCCCTGACCCGCCAGTCCCGGAGCGGGGAATATCCCCTGTGCGAATTCATGGAATGCGGTAGGGACAACGGGAAGGTTTACCTGGGCGTGATCGTTCCCCACCACCAGTCCGCCGCCCTGGGCGAGTCCCTCAAGGAAGCGGGAGCCTACCCGGCCAACTTCGACAACCTGGAGGGAACTCCGGCGGAGATCAGGGAGAGGGAGAAAAACCGTTTAAAAGAGTTGGAGGAGGAACTGGAACGATTCCGCCGGTCCGCCGTCGATTTGACCTCCATCCGGGACCAATTGCGCATTCTGGCCGATCATTACCGGGAATGCCGGGGATTGGTGGCGATCGAGGAACGGCTTCATCATACCCGGAGCACCTTTCTGATCGAAGGCTGGGTGCGGGCTCTGGACCGCAGGAAACTGGAAAGGGAACTGACCTCTTCCTTCCGTGAAATCGAGGTCTCGTTCCGCGAGCCGCTCCCCTCCGAGGAACCCCCCATCCAGCTGCAAAACAACACCCTCTCCCGGCCCTACGAATTCGTATTGACCCTCTACGGGAGGCCGGGTTACCGGGAAGTCGATCCTACTCCCCTGCTCGCTCCCTTCTTCGTCCTGTTCTTCGCCCTCTGTCTCACCGACGCCGGATACGGGCTCACCTTGGCGGTGATCAGCGGATTGATAATGATGAAATTCAAGCCGGCCGGCGGGGCCGGTCTGTTGATGCGCGTTCTTTTCATGGGAGGATTGATCACGGCGGTGGTGGGCGTCCTGGCGGGAGGATTTTTCGGCATCAGCCCGGAATTATTGCCGCCTTTCCTGCGCCGGTTTATTCTGATAGATCCCATCCAGGAACCGATGAAGATGCTTAACCTGTCTTTCGTCATGGGATTGGTTCATCTGCTCTTCGGAATGGGTGTGAGGATGGCGGCGAATATAAAGGCCGGGCTTTACTCCGACGCTGTTTTCGACGATTTGCTGTGGATAATCTTCCTCATATTCCTCGCCCCGGTCGGTTACGCCGCGATCCTGGGCGGCGAGCTGCCGCCCGCCGTCGGCCAGACCTGCAAATGGGCGATACTGACGACCGCCGCCGTCTTGTTCGTGACCGGAGGGCGAAAACAAGATACCATTCTCAAGAAAATACTGACCGGGCTGGTCCGGTTCTACGACATCGTGGGTTATTTCGGAGATGTGCTCTCTTACGCCCGCCTGCTGGCCCTGGGGCTGGCCACCAGCGCCATCGCCCTGGCCATAAACGATATTGCCTCCATGGTCAAGGACCTGCCCTTCTACACCGGGTATGTGGTCATGGTGCTGATCCTGATCGGGGGCCACCTATTCAACCTGACCGTAAACACCTTGGGGGCCTTCGTTCATTCGGGCAGGCTGCAGTATCTGGAATTCTTCTCCAAGTTCTTTGCCGGAGGAGGCAGGGAATTCAGGCCCTTTCGCAGTGAGAGAAAATTTTCGGTATTCAAAAAGCAATGAGAAAAAGTTTTCGGTATGAAAAAAAGGAATAGCGGATCATAAATCTCAAGGAAGGAGTACACTATGCTCGGTTTTACTTTGGTTATTCTGGGTGCCGCCCTGGCGGCCGGGTTGGCCGGAGCGGGTTCGGCGCTGGGAACCGGAGTGGTGGGCCAGGCGGCCAATGGAGTAGTCAGCGAAGATCCGGGAAAGTTCGGCAAGCTGCTGGTACTGCAGGCCCTGCCGGGAACGCAGGGAATCTACGGGCTGGTGGCCCTTTTTATGGTGATCCGTAAGCTACCCGCCCTCGATTCACTGGGAGCGATATCGGTGGGATCCGGACTTTCGATGCTGGGGGCGGCCCTGCCGGTGGCCCTTACCGGGTTGATTTCCGGACTGTACCAGGGCAAGGTGTGCGCGGCGGCCTGCAGCCTGGTGGCCAAGCGCCCCGGCGAAGTAGGTAAGGGGATGGTTTTCGGGGTGATCGTGGAGACCTACGCGGTACTGGGATTGCTGGCCACGATCCTGCTGCTGCAGAAGATTAATCTTGGTTGAGGGAAACAATGATTGGATGACCCGATATGTCGATTGAAAATATTATAAATAAAATTGACGAGGAAACGGACCAGGCCGTCCGCGATATCCTGGATGAGGGCCGCTCCCGGGCCGGTCAAATAAAAGAGGAATACCTGGCCCGGGCCGGGCGGCTGGCCGCCGAGCTCCGGGAGCAGGCGGAGAAGAAGGCCCGGGACGAGGAAAAACGCCTCATCGTAAGCGCGCAACTGGAAATGCGCAAGGAGACGCTGGGCAAGAAGCGGGAACTGCTGGACGGCCTCTACCGGGAGGCCAAATCCAGGATCGGGACCATTTCTTCCGACGACTACCGGGAGATAATCAAAACCCTGATCCAGCGTAAGGCCATCAGCGGCCGGGAGGAGATCGTGGTCGGTTCCGCCCAGGCCGATCTGTTCACGGATGATTTTATCGAATCCATCCGGTCCGGATTCCCGGGCGGCGGGCAATTTTCCCTGGCCGCTGAACCGGGATCGTTCACCTGGGGAGTGGTCCTGCGAGAAGGCAGGAGGTTAATCGATCTATCCCTGGAAGTGATTCTCGAACAACTCCGCGAGGATATTGAATCGCGCCTGGCCGCCTTTCTCTTTCGTTCCGAGCAGTAGGAGGTTTGCCGGTGGCTCAGGACTATACATATATGGTCGCCCGATTGCGGGCCCTGGAAGCCGATCTGCCGGATAAGGCCTGGTTCCAGAGATTGGCCCGGTCTCCGGAAGAATCTCTGCTCGGTTCCATGCGGGAGTATTTCCCCGGCTTCGAGGCGGCACATTCGCTGGTGGAATTTGAAAAAGGGATCGAGGCCGAGGAAGCGCGGACCGAACAGCTTATCCTCGGTTTGATAACGGACCGGAAGGTGTGCGAATTCATTTGCGCCGGGTACGATTTCGACAATCTGGTGCATGCCTGGAAATCGTTCCGGCTGGGCAAGGAACCGGTCCTGAAAGAGAAGGGCATCGTCCCCGCCGGGGATATTTATAAAGCGGTAAAGGACGAATCCTCCGCCGGATTGCCCGGACATCTAGGGGCCTTGCTGGAGAGGCTCCAGTCCCGCGGCGGGAATGCCGGAGACCTGGCCGGCGCCGAGTACCAGGGGGAAAACGCCAAGTACGCCTATCTGTTGGAGGTGGCTCCTTCCCCGCGGGCGCGGGACTACACGCGCTGGCGGATAGATCTGCAAAATATCAAGACCTTTATCAGGTTGAAGAGAACCGCGCTGAGGGAAAAGATTACCGATGAAATCTGGATAGAGGGCGGGGAGATTGAACGCTCCCGCTGGAGGGAGATATTCAAGGAGGGAGAGGATGAGCTGTATGCTTTCCTGGAAACAACGAGCTACCGCGCCCTCCCGGTCCGCGGGCTGGAGAGGGACACCCCTCTCTGGAAAACCGGTCCGGTGCTCCGCTGCCAGCTGTTCGAGATGCTGGGGGAGAGTCGTTACCGTTTCTTCGATCTTTTGCCCCTGATCTATCACCTGGAATGGAGGAAGCGCAATTCCCAGCTTCTGCGGGCGGTGCTGGCGGGCAAGGTGAACCGGTTGCTGGACGAGATAATCCTAGAAAGCGTGGAGGCGATTTTACCCTGAGCGGAAAAAAGGAGTATGTCCGGTGTCTGGAAATATCGCGGTGATCGGCAATTCGGATTCGATCGAGTATTTCCGCTATCTCGGCTGCGAGGCTTATGAAACCGAGAACGGCGTTTTAACCGAAGAGAAATTCTATGAGGTGGTGGAGCGGAGGTTCAAGATAATCCTGGTGACCGAAGAGGTGTTCCACCGGTACAAGGATCTGATCCGGCAGAGGTCGAGAAGGACTTTCCCGGTGGTAAGCATAATCCCGGATATTCACGGGGCTGTGTGGAAGGAGGGAAAACCCCTTTCCGAGGGGGTGGCCTTCCAGGAAATTCGCGAAGCGGTAATTAAGGCCATCGGGCAGGATATATCCGGGCCGCGGGAATAACGGACGGAGGCGAGCGAGGTAATAATCGAAGGAGATGGTAAGCAAATGGGCGCTGGAAAGATAGTTAAGGTATCGGGTCCCCTGATAGTGGCGGAGGGAATGGGGGAGGCCAAGATGTTCGAAGTGGCCCGGGTCAGTGACAAGGAGCTGATCGGGGAGATCATAGAGCTGCATGGGGATGAGGCCTATATCCAGGTCTACGAGGACACGGCCGGTCTGGGCCCGGGAGAAAAGGTCGAAACCACCGGCCAATCGCTCAGCATAGAGCTGGGTCCGGGATTGCTCAAATCGATATACGACGGCATCCAGAGGCCGCTCAACCAGATATACGATAAAGTGGGGCATTATATAACCCGGGGTATCAATATTCCCGGGTTGGACCGCGAAAGAAAGTACGATTTCGTTCCTCACCCGGACCGGAAAGAGGGAGAGGAGATACAGGTGGGGGATATTCTGGGGGAGGTCCAGGAGACCGAACTGCTGGTCCACAAGATCATGGTTCCCCCCACCCTGCAAAGCGGCGTGCTGGTGAAGGCTCCCCGGGCGGGTTCCTATACCGTGGAGGATGTCATCGCCGAGATCCGCTCCGGAAAGGAGATCCAGCCGGTCAAGATGTATCACCGCTGGCCGGTCCGGACGCCCCGTCCCATAGTCAAGAAACTGATTCCCACCCGTCCCCTGGTCACCGGGCAGAGGGTGATAGACATGTTCTTCCCCATCACCCAGGGAGGGACGGCCACGGTTCCCGGACCCTTCGGGGCGGGCAAGACGGTGGTTCAACACCAACTGGCCAAGTGGTCCGACGCCAATATCATCCTCTACGTGGGTTGCGGGGAGAGGGGCAACGAAATGACCGACGTGCTGCAGGAATTTCCCGAATTGATCGATCCGGCCACCGGCCGGCCCCTGATGGAAAGAACCGTACTGATCGCCAACACCTCCAATATGCCGGTAGCGGCCCGGGAGGCGTCGGTGTACACCGGCATAACCATAGCCGAGTATTTCCGCGATATGGGCTACGCGGTGGCGGTACTGGCCGACTCCACCTCCCGCTGGGCGGAGGCGATGCGGGAGATGTCCGGACGGTTGGAGGAAATGCCCGGCGAGGAAGGATATCCGGCCTATCTGCCTTCCCGTATCGCCGAGTTCTACGAAAGGGCGGGGCGGGCGGTCTGCTTGGGAAGTGAGGGGCGGGAGGGGACGCTGAGCGTGATCGGAGCGGTTTCCCCCCCCGGTGGAGATCTCTCCGATCCGGTGGTGCAGGCGACCCTGAAAGTGGTCAAGGTCTTCTGGGCGTTGGAGGACCAGTTGGCCTTCGAAAGGCATTTCCCCGCCATCGGCTGGCTGACCAGCTATTCGCTCTATCATGACAATCTGGATGATTATTTCCGGAACGAGATCGCCGAGGACTGGAACCGGTACCGTACCCTAACCATGGGATTGCTGCAGAAAGAAGCGGAGCTCAAGGAGCTGGTTCGCCTGGTGGGAGTGGATTCCCTCTCCTCGCAGGACCGGATCGTGATGGAAACCACCAAGCACGTGAGGGAGGATTTTCTGCACCAGTCGGCCTTCGATCCGGATGACGCCTACACCCGCCTGCCCAAGCAGTACCGGATGCTGCAATGTATCATCGAACTGCATCAGGAGTGCCTGCGGGCCCTGGAAAAGAACGTGCCCCTGAGAAAATTACTGGAGTTGCCGGTGAGGGGTTCGATTTCCCGGATGAGGCTGATCGGGGAGGATCGGCTGCAGGAATTTGATAATATACGCGAAGAGATCAAGAAACAGGTAGCCGCGGGAGCGGAGGAGAATCGGGCGGTGGAAGTGTGAGCGGCCCGGAGCGAGACCGCCGGGCCGATCCGTGAAAATAAGGAAAGAAGGGATATAAATGGTAACGGAATACACTACAATCGTAGAAATCGCCGGTCCACTAGTGCTTCTCGATGACGTGGATCACGCTACCTACGAGGAGCTGGTGGAGGTGGAACTCCCCGGCGGAGAGCTGCGCAGGGGCAAGGTGCTGGAAGTCGATCACCGCCGCGTTTTGGTGCAGATTTTCGAGGGAACGCGGGGAGTCGATATCGCCCAGACCAAGGTGCGGTTCCTGGGCCGGGGACTGGAACTTTCCCTCTCTCCCGATATCCTGGGGCGGATTTTCAACGGACTGGGCCGACCCATCGACGACGGCCCCCGCATCATTCCGGAAAAGAGGCTGGATATCAACGGCAATCCGATTAATCCCTTCGCCCGCATCTATCCCCAGGAATTTATCCAGACCGGTATTTCCGCCATCGACGGATTGAATACCCT
>JAFGPI010000019.1 GCA_016926065.1 Candidatus Krumholzibacteriota bacterium | reverse complement strand
GAGGACGCCGGATTCAAGCTCGAGAACGCCACCGTCGCCGATCTGGGACAGGCCAAGAAGATCAGCATCGATAAGGACAATACCACCATCATCGAAGGAGCCGGAAAGGTCACCAAGGTCAAGGAACGTATCAACCAGATCAAGGTGCAGATAGAGGAAACCAGTTCCGACTATGACCGGGAAAAGCTGCAGGAACGCCTGGCCAAGCTGGCCGGGGGAGTGGCAGTAATCAAGGTGGGGGCCGCCACCGAGATCGAGATGAAGGAGAAGAAGGCCCGGGTCGAGGACGCTCTGGCCGCCACCCGGGCGGCGGTTGAGGAGGGCATAGTGCCGGGAGGAGGAATAACCCTGCTGCACGCGGCCGAAGTAATCTATAAGCTGGGACTGAAGGATGAAGAGAAGATCGGGGCCGAAATCGTGGCCAAGGCCCTTTCCGAGCCGGTCCGGATGATCGCCTTTAACGCCGGGCGGGAGGGCTCGGTAATCGTGGAACGGCTGAAGACCGAAAAGCCGGACATCGGTTACAACGCCGCCTCGGGCGAGTTCAGTAACATGGTGGAAGACGGTATCGTGGATCCCACCAAAGTGGCGCGTTCGGCCCTGCAGAACGCGGCCAGCATAGCCGCCCTGCTGCTCACCACCGAGGTAACCATCACCGATATCCCGGAAAAGGAAAAGGGTCCGGAAATGGGTGCCGGTGGTATGGGAGGCATGGGGGGAATGATGTAAGGCCTTCGGCCTGATACCATTTGTTCCAGGGCGCTTTACCCGTAACGGGTAAAGCGCCCTTTCTCTGTAGAATTCTCTTGAATTTCGCTTCGAACCTTCCTATTTTACGGTGAGTACAAGATTGGTTGAAATCCGGTGATGAGAGTGCCGGAAAAAGATACAGATTGGAAATCCGCAGCGCTATTTTATACATATTCCTGGAGGTTAGAATTGAAACGGTGGAAGAATTCAGTACCGTGGTTAATTATCCTGGGAGTGGCTTTCAGCCCCATGATATTCTCCGGTTGTGAGGGCGATGATCCCGTCAACGTGGAAGGAGAGGTGGAATATTTTAACCTCTTGTTGATTATATGTCAGCCTCTTTCTCTGGAACCTGATTCCACCGGCAAGCTCTGTGTCGAATCCCAGGGGACCGCCGGTCTTAAGCCGACCTATACCTGGAGCGTGGAAGCGGGGGAGCTGTTGACCAACTCGACCGCCGCGGTCGATTGGAAGGCGCCCGAAACTCCCGGGCTCTACGCCGTGACCCTTCAGCTAACGGCCGGGGGAACCACCAAAACCCTTACCAAGAAGGTGCTGGTGACGAATTGTGAAGTGGTGATCAAGGACGACGCGCACCCGAATCTGTGGCGGTACAGCATCATGCCGCGGTTGTCGACCGCGGGTAATCTTTGGTTTCTCGGATCGACCAGCAACCTTTCACCGCGGAATACAAATTTCGAGGGTTTCTACCTCTATGAGCTGGTGAAAGGCAGCACCAATCCGATCGTCAAGACCAATATCGGAGTCAATTTGGCGGGCAACTCCAGGGAGATTTCCGGTTTGCTGGAATTTGCCTTCCCCTCCATCGATTCGGGTACCTTCGTGATCGCGGCTATCAACGATTTCTCCAGCCAGATCCGGCAGCAGCTCATGACCATATTCCACAAGCCCTTTATCGGGAACCTCACCCAGATATCGCGTCATACCAATATGATCAACTTCAGGTTCGACCAGTGCCGCTATCCCGATTGTAGTGATGACGGAACCATGGTGGTTTGGGAAGCTTGGGAGGTGGGTGACAGGGCGGACGGAATTCATGACCTGTACAATATAGAATACGCCATCGTGCAGGGATTTATAGGCTTGGAGTACGAATTGACCTGTACCGAGAGCCATGATTCGGTGTGGGGCGCCCAGGGAGCGGATTCGCTGTTCCTGCACCGTTATTACCGGAACATCAAACCGATGATAACTCCCGACGAGAGCCACATCTTGTATTTCGTGGGAGACGGGGAGCTACGGGATACCACCGAGGTCTTCGAACCGTGCCTGATTCCCCTGGATGGGGCCCGGCATCCGGATCTCACCCAACGACGGGCCATGATGGTTACCGAAAGGAAGGGGATATTCGCCTTGGCCGGGGTATCCATATCGCCAGCTACCATCTTTCAGTGGAATCCGGCTCCCGGATCGACCCAGCTGGGATTTATCGACAACTTCAGAAATCTCTGTTTCTTTGATTATACCACGGAGGCGGTACAGGTGGTGCCTCTGAAAAAAGTGGAAGAATTCGCCTGGTCGCCCGATGGGATTGAATGCGTGGTCCTGACCGCTGAAGACGGTATACGCCTGGTGAGCGGGGCTACCGGAGCGGTCAATCCGGATCCCCTGTACGTGAGGGAAAGATCGACCGACAAGTTGGTGGGGATCAACTGGTCGCCGGACCCCGTCGATCCCAAGATCGGATTCCGGCTGGTGAGGAAGGGGAAGGATGAGACCGATTCCTGGAACGCCATCGTGGTATATTCATTCCAAGAAGGTTCATATTACGCTACGCCTGATTATGCCTGGAGTTCCCAGGTGGAACACAGTAATTTTAATTATACCTGGTTCAGGGTCCAATTCGAAAGCGACAACGAAGGACTTTACGCCCCCATCCCGGTGCTGGATCCGGTGAATTATCCGGGAAAAGAATCGATGATAATACATTCCCATCCCTAGAGAGGGGAAGGGACCGCGGACGCGGACGGGGTTGAGATAATTAATGCAATCCACTAGGCTGGGGGAGCTTCCCCCCTATCTATTTATCGAGATCGACAAGCGCAGGGAGGAATTCATCCGCGGCGGTCGCCGCGTGCTCGATTTGGGAATAGGTGATCCCGACGGGGGCGCCCCCCCGGACTTGGTGCGGAGGCTGGTGGAGGCCTTGGAGGAGAGGGAGGTGCACCGCTATCCCTCCGGCACCGGCCATCCCGGCCTGGTGGACGCGATCAGGGATTGGGCCGGGAGGTATCATCAAGTTTCCCTGGATCCCGCTGAGATTCTGGTTACCATCGGCAGCAAGGAGGCGATCGCGCACCTGCCCCTGGCCGTGGTGAATCCGGGGGAAGTGGTGCTGATTCCCGATCCGGGATATCCGGTGTACAACGCGGCGGCGGTATTTGCCGGAGCGAAACCCCACCTTATGCCCCTGTTCGAGGAGAACTCCTTCTGGCCGGATCTTTCATCCCTGGATGCCACCCTGTCCGCCCGGGCCAAGCTGCTTTTTCTAAATTACCCCAATAATCCGACGACGGCCGCGGGAGAGGACGGCCGTTTCCGGGAGGTTATCGATTTCTGTGGTAGAAATGATATTATCCTGGTAAACGATGCCGCCTACAGCGAAATATATTACCAGCAGCGGCCCCCGTCCCTTTTCCCCCTGGCCCGGGAAACAGGAAATCCCTATATCGAGTTTTTCTCTTTCTCCAAGACGTTCTCCATAACCGGTTGGAGAATCGGTTTTGCCGTCGGTTCAAGGTCGGTTATCGCCGCGCTGGCGAGGTTGAAAGGGAATATCGACTCGGGAGTATTCACCGCCCTGCAGCAAGCGGTGGCGGGAACATTGAGGCACGACTACCGGGAGATCACCTCCCGTACCAGATCGGTATTCAAGCAGAGAAGGGATATGCTGGCCGCCAGCCTGCGCCGCGCGGGCTTCAGCTTTTCCCCTCCCCGGGCCACCTTTTATTTTTGGATCAAAACTCCCGCTTCCACGGGATCAGTCGATTTCTGCCGCAGGCTGCTGGAGGACACCGGCATAGTCGCCACTCCGGGAGTCGGTTTCGGCCGTTACGGGGAAGGATATTTCCGGTTGTCAATCACCTCATCCGTCGATACAATCCGGGAAGCCGGAATGAAACTGGAAGAATACTCATCGTCATTCTAAGCGGGTAAGGAGGGTCGGTTTGCTGGAGGAGAAGATCGTGCTGGGGGGAATTAACGTTTTCGGTTATTACGGTGTGTCTCCCATGGAGAGGGAAGTGGGGCAGAAACTCCAAATGGACGTCGAGTATTATCACGATTTTACCAAGGCCTGCGTTACCGACTCATTGGAAGATACGGTGAATTACGAAAGGGTTTACCTGAAGGTGATGGAGACCGTGGAACAAAACCGCTTTAACTTGCTGGAGACCCTGGCGGACGCGATTTGCTCGGAAGTGCTGGCGAATTTTCCCGTCACCAGGGTCATTGTCACCATCCGTAAGCTGACCTTACCTTTTCCCAATAATCTCGATCATGTGGCAGTCGTCGTCGAACGCCGGTCCGGATAGTTCCCCGGTGGGGGCGGTCCTTTCCCTGGGCTCTAACCTGGGAACCCGGGAATGGTACGTGCTGGACGCGGTCAATCAATTGGGAAACCTCCCGGAGATCAGTATCACCGGCCTCAGCTCCCTCTATGAAACGGAACCGGTGGGAGCCGGTTTCACCTCTTCCTTCGTAAACGCGGTTTGCCTGATCCAAACCCGGTTTTCCCCGGCCTGCCTGCTGGCCGCCTGCCAGCGGATAGAAGCTTCCCGGGGGCGCCGCCGGGGCGCCGGGAGCGGAGATAGAAGGCTGGATATCGATATCATCCTCTACCAGGAAAGAGAAATTCAAACCGGAGAACTGGTCATTCCGCATCCCCGGTTCAGGGAGCGCCGTTTTGTGCTGGTGCCGCTGGCGGAAATATCCCCCGGCCTGGTTCTTCCGCCCGACGGGAGAAGGGTGGAGCGGGCTCTGGCGGATACAATTTCCGGCGGGTGGGTGAAAAAGATTTCATCCCGGAATATCGCCTCTAGAACTGATTGATTATTAACCAGTTGGATTGATATTGACATTCGACGGATTTTCTACTACCGTATAGCTCATGGAAGACATCAAAGAGAGACTGGTTTCAAACGGAATCAGCTATATCGCTATCGAGGGAAACGTGGGCGCTGGGAAGACCACCTTGGCCAGGCTCCTGGCCGAAGAGACCGGCGCCCGGCTATTCCTGGAGGAGGTAGACGATAATCCGTTTATAGAGAGATTTTACGAAGATATGGCCGGTTACTCGTTTCAGGCGCAGATATTTTTTCTGCTGAATCGTTACCGCCAGCAGGTGGAGATCGCGCAACAGGATCTATTCGCCGATCTACTGGTGGCTGATTATCTGTTCGCCCGGGATAAGATTTACGCCCACGCGGTCCTGGGGGACGACGAGCTGGTTCTGTACAACCGCCTGCACTCTTTATTGGAAGGAAAAGTGGCCTGCCCGGATCTGGTCATTTACCTCCAGGCCAGTTCCGAAGTCCTACTGCAGCGCATCCGGAAGCGGGGGAGAAGCTTCGAGAAAGATATCAGCGAGGAATACCTGAACGGGCTGAACGAGGCTTTTAATCATTTTTTTTTCCATTATCATGATTCACCTTTACTGATTATCAATACCGACCAGATTGATTTTACCTCCGGCCGCGATCAACTGGAGGATTTCTTCTTAAGGATTTCCGAGAAGTTCGAGGGAACGCGGTGTTACGTTCCTTCCTGGGAGAGAGATTAGAAATGAGAAAAAAGATTACCAAGAACACGATTCTGCGCATGAAGGAACAGGGGGAGAAGATCGCCGCCATTACCGCCTATGATTTTCTTTCCACCCGGATGATAGACGATACCGGCGTGGATTTCATCCTGGTGGGCGATTCGCTCGGGATGGTGATTATGGGATACGAGAATACCCTTCCGGTAACGATGGAGGAGGTAATTCATCATTTGAAGGCCGTTACCCGCGCCCGGCCCCGCGCCATCGTGGTGGGTGATCTTCCCTTTATGTCTTATCAGGCCAGCGTGGAAGACGCGGTACGGAACGCCGGAAGGTTGGTCAAGGAGGGGGGGGCGGAAAGTGTAAAGCTGGAGGGAGGGGAGCGTTACGTGCCGGTTATTGAAGCTATCGTGCAGGCGTCCATACCGGTGGTGGGGCATCTGGGGCTTACTCCCCAGTCCTTGCATCAACTCGGCGGTTACCGGGTGCAGGGGCGGGACAAGAACTCCGCCGAGAGGATGATCAGGGACGCCTCGGCTCTGGAGAATGCCGGATGTTTCGCCATCGTATTGGAGGGTATACCCTGGCAGCTGGCCGGAAAGATATCCGCAGCGGTATCCATTCCCACCATCGGAATCGGGGCGGGCCCGCTCTGCGACGGGCAGGTGCTGGTGTTTCATGATATGTTGGGAATCCACGAGCAGCCCCTTCCCCGTTTCGTAAAGAAGTACGCGGATATGGGAAAAAGGATCAGGGATGCCGTGGCTGAGTATGTCGGGGATGTCAAGGAAGGGCGGTTTCCCGCCAAGGAGCATTGTTATTCCGGAGAGATTAAGAAATCGTCTTCCGGGGCCGCTGATGAGAAAAACGAAGACACCGGCTGAGATCCGGGAAATCCTCCGGGAGATCAAAAGGTCAGAAAAAGTAACCGGTCTGGTGCCTACCATGGGCGCCCTCCACCAGGGACACCTCAGCCTGGTCCGGATGGCCCGGGAACGCTGCGATTACGTGATAGTTTCGATTTTTGTAAATCCCAAGCAGTTCGGCCCGAAGGAAGATTTCGATCTGTATCCCCGCACCCTGGATAAGGATATCGAGATCCTGGAAAAGCTGGGAGTGGATCTGCTGTTTATCCCCGGCGCGGAAGATATCTATTCATCCGCGGGCAGAACCGGCATCTCCATCAAGGAGCTGGCCGGTCATCTCTGCGGAGCCTCCCGGCCCGGTCATTTCCAGGGAGTAATGCTGGTGGTGGCCAAACTGTTTAATATAATCGATCCCGGTTACGCCTTCTTCGGGCAGAAGGACGCCCAACAAGCCGTGATAATTCAAAGGATGGCCGCCGATCTTGATTTTCCGGTTAAAATCATCGTGGGCCCAACGGTCAGGGAAGATGACGGGCTGGCCCTCAGTTCCCGGAACCGCTACCTGAAGGGCCGGCAACGAGAGAGCGCCCCGGCCCTCTTCCGGGGGTTGGAGGAGGCCCGCCGGCAGGCG
>JAFGPI010000184.1 GCA_016926065.1 Candidatus Krumholzibacteriota bacterium | reverse complement strand
TCGTTCCTCAGCACCTTTTCTATATACACCGCCATATTCGACAGATATTCCGAATCGGTTTTAAATTCCCGCACCACGATCGGAATCGTTCCTCCTCCACTTTTTTCCGTGCTTAGGTGAATATCCGTCTGGGCTCGGGGAACCGTCGAGAGTGAGCCGCAGATAAGCATAAAAGCCCATATCCGGGCCGCCCCCTTGAGCTTACGGGCAACGGTTCCCGGCCCGCCCCCTCCGGAAGGCGCCGCCCGCGGGGACTGCCCGGAGGGAATCACTCCCGGCGGGGGGAATGAAAACACGAATCCGCGGGGTGGCAAAAGGTCAATCTTTCCGCGGGACGAGTCCGCGGTCAGATTAGCGCGCCCTACCCCGCCGCTGCTTTTCGACCGATCGTTAAATGCTGGGCACATCCTTTGTCCCTCCATCCTCTACCCGGGGGTAGGCATAAAATCCCCTTTAATCCTTTTGCAAAAAGGTGAAATGGATCCCCAACCAGGAATCACTGAAAGCCCGGGGCAGAGGGGGAAAGGGATCCGAGCTCCTTATCGCCCGGAGCGCGTGCCGGTCGAAATAAGCGTTCCCGGAACTTTCCTCGATCCGCAACTCGGAAACCCGTCCGGCTTTACTCAACTTGAAATAGACCGTACAGGAAAATCTTTCACCCGGACCGGAGGAAGAGGAAAACCAGTTTTGGGATACCTTTCGCTCGATTGCCGCCAAATAATAGGAATAAGGAAATCGGGGAGCGTCGACGGCCACGGAGGTTTGCTCCGATCCATCTTTTTCCACCGAAACCTCAAGGGGTTTTTCCTCCTTCTCTTTCTGGGGGGCCGGCTTCTCCTCCGCTTTCTTGGTTTCCTTCTTGACCTTCGGCTGAGGCTTGGGAACCGGTTTCTTTTCCACCTCGACTTCCGGTTTTTTGGTCTCTTCCGGCTGTTTCTTTCCCACGATCGGCTGCAGTATCTTCACCGAGTATATCTTGGGGGGAAGGCGCATTTCGGGCACTATTCTAAATAGGAAAAAAAGCGCGCAGAACACCAGTAAATGCACCAGAACCGATATGAAAAATGATAACCTCATCCTCCCCCGCCAGATCAGAGCTTACTTGCCCTCTTCCTGTTCTGCTATGAGTCCCAAGTCTTCAATCCCCATTAATTTTACCCGGGCGATCACTTTCATTACCTCGCCGTACCGGGTATCCGTGTCGGCGCGTAAAAATACTCGGGGGGGATTAGAGGCCAAGGCTTGGCGAAGTTCCGCCGAAAAGTTCATCCATTCCACTTTCCGCTTATCGATGAATATCGCACCCTTATTATTTATGGATATGGTAATACCTTCCTGTTCCTCTATCACCTTGGCCTCCGCCTTGGGAAGGTTGAGCTTGACGCCGGCCTGCAGAAAAGGAGCGGTTAACATGAATACGATCAGTAAGACCATCATTACATCTACCAGGTTGGTTATATTGATCTCCGCCATGGAGGAGTAGCGTTTGCGCTTCATCTGAACCTCCGTTGCCGTAATAGGTGGCCCCAGCCGCTAATTGTGCTGCAACTGGCCACTGTTTTGCCCCATTTGCTTTTTTTCCAGTTCGGTATATCTTCGTTCCAGGATACGGGAGCGGAAACGAACCGTGAAGGAGGAGAGTTTTTCTTCCCTGTTCCTTACGACGCGGAGGATGTAATTGTATCCGATGACGGCGGGGATCGCCGCGCCCAGGCCAAAGATCGTGGTTATCAACGCCTCCGCGATTCCGGGCCCCACCACGTACAGGTTGGCCGACCCCCGCACACCCATGCTGAGAAACGAACTCATGATACCCCAGACCGTTCCGAGCAATCCCAGAAAAGGTGAAACGGTAGCCGTGGTGGACAGAAAGATAAGATAAGATTCCCAATCAGAAATCAGCTTTTCCAGGGTCGATTCTATAAAACTGTCCAGAAAAGATAGATTCGATAGTTCGCCGGTGGATATTTCCGCGTGAATTTTCCTCACCAGTGCCGCCTCGGCGCAATCGGGGTATTTTCCGGCCTTTTCGCTGAGTACGGTCAACGAGTTCTCTTCCTGGAAGAATTGCCCGAACCTTCTGGCCTGTTTGGCCGCACGCCTGAAATATCTGATTTTTTCTACCATAATGGTCCAAGAAACTACGGACAGGACCGCCAGGATCACCAGCACCGTCTTGGCCAGGGTACCGGTATGAGATATCAAATCAGGAATACTGTTGGAAATAGTCAGAAATAAGAATAACCCGTCAGACCCCATTACCATCCTCCTTGTTCAGCATCACCGCGCACATTAGCATTGTACTCACCAGCGGTCAAGTTTGTTTCATGCAAAGTGGATTATCCACCTTAAGCCCTACCCTCGACAGGCTTAAAAAAGCATGATTCCATCCAACCAGGATCGAATTCAACTCTTTTTTTCCCTGGGCCTGGATTATCCTGGGGTGTACCACTCCCCCTATCCCGGAACGGGGGGAACCTTTAGCGGCCTGGAAACGTATAAGAAAGTGCGGGTGGACCCCACCTATCGAGGGAAACGGACCACCCCCGGGTGATCCGCCGCGCAGGCGGCGGAACGATTCCCGGCAAGGCATGTTTTCTCCTTTTAGAAGGGGAGTTTGCCTTGTAAAATGTGGTAATTACTACTATAATGTAATAGTAGTGTAGAAACGGGGATTCCCCGACCGGCGGCCAGCGTCCGGAGAAGGGTATTCCTTCATTAATCACCCCTGGAAGGGAGCGAAAGCCATGATCCGCAAGCTAATGCTCTTCCTTCTGGCTGTCATTGTGCTTCCACTGGTAGCCCTGGAAGCGTCTCCGGTTGAATTTACCAAAACAGCCGCTGTACGTTCGGCCTCCGGTGGAGATCTGGATATATCGATTCGCCTGGTCGGCGGGGAAGGTTCGGTGTTCAGACCCGGGCGCGATATAAACCTTACTTTCCAGACCAACAAGGACGCATTCGTAGTCATTTATAATATTGACTCGGAAGGATACGTGCACCTTCTCTTTCCCGCGGACGGGAAATTGGAGAAGGTCAAAGGCCGCAAGGTCTATTTCCTGCCCCCGCAGGGTTCTGGCATATACTGGGAGGCGGGGGATAAAACCGGCATAGAATACATTCACGCCTTGGCGGTGGAGGACGAAGACCGGATTGATCCGAACGAAATCCACTTCTTGGCCCAAAACCGGCATCTTCCGGAGGAGAAGATGTTCCGCGTTGATATGGATCCCTACCTGGCCTTCAATATGATCGATGAAGGGATCGTCGACAAAGCGGAGAGCTTCCCTCCCGCCACCGATTTCACCCATTTTTACATCAACCGCCAAGTGGATTATCCACGCTATCTCTGTTCCAGATGTCACGGCAACGATAAAATATCCGATCCTTACGCGATGGAATGCCCGGAGATAATTATCGAAAAGAACAGCTACCAGGACGATCTTGAATATCCCTATCCGGCCCTCTTCCAGGTCAGTCACGTGGATGGGGATACCGACGATGATTATTACAGTTCCACCTATTACGCGGATAATCTGACCGACGATTGGGAGGATGATGATTGGGCCGACGATACCCAGGTTTACCTCTCCCTCTACACCACCAACTACGATTATCCGTACTATTATCATTATCCTTTCCACCGGAGCTGGTTCGTAGGCTATTACTCGCCCTGGTGGTGGAGTTATGATCCCTGGTACTGGGATTTCGGATGGGGGTGGCCAAATTACTACCACGGCGGCTATTGGAGCTATGGATACTGGGGACCCCGTCACCATCACGGTTACTATGCCTGGCATCACCCCGATCGCGATTACTTCCGCCGGCATAGGTCCCTCTACGCCCGGCGCAATTACGGTACGCGGAACCTCAGCTACGCCTCGGCCACCACGAAGATCCACCGGGATCGGGTGATCGCCAACAGCCAGCTGGCCAAGCAGCGGATCAGGGACAGTGCCAACCGCAGCTATCAGAATTCCCGGCTGGTTAAAAGGAATTATCCATCCTCGGTGTCGGGAGCGGCGGCCGGAGCGCGCAGGCCGGTGAGGATCAATCCCAGCACCCAGACCAAGAGTAGGGGACGGGAAGTCATCTACGGCGGAGAAAACCGGACCAGGCAGATACGGGAAGCCGATAAAATCCGGACCCCTTCCACCCCTTCCCGGTCCAACGAGAACAGAAACCGCCGCACCATCCAGGAACAGAAAACCGATAGGAACAGCTCTTCCGGAACCAAAACCCGTTCCGGAACATCGGTTAAAAAACGGACCGGCACTACCCGCCGGACCCAGCCGGCGGCCAAAACCAGCCGTTCGAAGAATTCCCAGGACAGCCCGGACAAACCCAAAACTCCTCCCCAGAAAAAGCGCTCTTCCGGGGGTACTAAAGCCCGGCGTTCCAGTTCGAGCAGCGGTTCCAGCGGAAGCGGGTCAAAGAGTAGTTCCCGGTCGAGTAATTCTTCCAGCCGGTCGAAATCCCGGGGTTCGGTGTCCCGGAGTAGTGCCTCGCGCAGCGCTCCGGCCAGGACTTCCGGATCGAATAGCACTTCCCGGTCCCGCTCCAGCAGCGGATCGAGCCGGGGCAAAAAACCTTGACCCTGAAGATTATACGGCGGGCACGGTGTCCAGCAGAAACCGGTACCTGGACCATCCCGCGGTATTGACGATGACTATACTGGCTGCCGGATCGATCGTACCCAAGCGGATTAACGATTTCAATCCGGCCCAGGTGGAGGCTCCCTCCGGTGAAGGGAAAACACCCTCCCGGGAGGACATTTCGAATACCGCTTGCAGAATTTCAGCATCGCTCACCGCTACGGCGGTGCCCGCCGTTTCATAAAGCGCCTGCATTATCTGCCTATCCGCCCGCGAAGAGGGTACACGGATGCCGGCGGCGACCGTTTCCGGCTCCTTCCAGCTATCAATGGTGTCGGTTCCGGCTGCAAAAGCCCTCACCACCGGAGCGCAACCTTCGGCCTGGATAACCCCGATACGGGGCGGGGAACCGTTCAACCAGCCGAGCTGCTGCAGCTCCCGGTAAGCTTTCCAAATGGCCACCACTCCCGTACCGCCCCCGGTGGGAAAAAGGATCCAGTCCGGGGAACCGGCCCCGCATTGGTTTTCAATCTCGAAGGCGATGGTTTTTTTCCCTTCCACGCGGCAGGGTTCCCGGAAGGTGCTCAATCTGATCATATCGCCGCCGATTATTTCCTCTTCCATTTTCGCCGCCGCCTGGGGAAG
>JAFGPI010000183.1 GCA_016926065.1 Candidatus Krumholzibacteriota bacterium | reverse complement strand
GACTGCCGTAAGAACCGGCGGGATAACAATGCAGCGCGGGCCGGTTTAATGCCGGCCGGGCCATGCAGGAAAGGTTGCCGGAAGCCTTTATCTCAACTGTTCTTGGATAAAGGTCTAATTACTCGGTGATCTCCATGATCGACTGCCACAGGGAGGAGTGAACGTCCACCGTCTTCCTGCGGCTCAGGGCCAGCTTGATCGGCACCAGGCAGAAATTCTGGTTCCAGTATCCGATGAGAGAATTTGTTTTTCCCGCCATCCCCGCGTGGACCGCGTAGTTGCCCATCCTCAGGCAGAAGGAGGAATCGATGGCGTTGGCCGGGGTGGAACGGATCATGTAGCTGGGATCTATATATTTAAGGGTATGCTCTATCTTTTCGCGGTTAAGGTAATCGCCTATTTTTTGCTTGAGGAAAAGTCCGATGTCCTTAAGCCTCACGTTTCCGGAGGGGTCGTATTGTTCTTCCGCGTCGGCGCAAAGATAGTTCTGCCCCGCGCCTTCGGCCACCACGATAACCAGATGATTCTTTTTCGATAGGCGCTTCATGATTTTCCGGTACAACTGGTCGATATCCAAAGGCACCTCGGGAATCAGGCAGATGTTCACGTTGCCCGAAGCCAGGGTGGCGTGGGCGGCGATAAAACCCGAGTGACGCCCCATCAGTTTCACCAGGCCTATTCCGTTGCGCGCCCCCTTGGCCTCGATGTGGGCCGCGTCGATGGCCTTGCGGGCCTCCCCCACGGCGGTATCGAATCCGAAGGTCTTGTGGATAAAGGAGATATCGTTATCTATGGTTTTCGGTATTCCCACCACGGCGATATCGATTTTTCTCCTCTTTATCTCCCGGGCGATCTCCATGGAGCCGCGCTGGGTGCCGTCCCCGCCGATAACGAATAGGATCGAGATGTTGAATTTCACCAGGGTGTCCACTATATCCTCTATCGATTGATCGCCCCGGGACGAACCGAGGATCGATCCCCCCTGCTCGTGTATATTGTCGATATTGGAGGAAGTCAAACGGATCGCTTCCTGGTTGAAGCGATAGGTGAGGCCGGCGTAGCCAAAGCGGAAGCCGTAGACCGTTTTTACTCCGTAACCGTCGAGGCAGCTGTAGGTAACCGACCGGACCACGTCGTTTATCCCCGGACACAACCCGCCGCAGGTGACTATACCCACGTTGATCTTGGAGGAGTCGAAATGTATCTGCTTATGGGGCCCGGCCGCCCCGAAGCTGAGCAGCTCCCGGTCGCGGATATCCTCGCCCGGGCCGACGGTGTTGTTGAAAAGCACTCTCCTGTCGGCGGCCGAGTAGAACTCGCCGGAAATTTTTAACGGAGAGGGATGGCGGTTGGGTCCCAGGTCTTCCACCAAAAAATCTGGTTGCTCCAGCAGGTTTGGCTCCATCAGGGATGGACGCATGACATCCGTCCTTTACGGCGACCCCGGCACCTCGGGATCGAATGGCTCCGAATCGAAACGTTCCGCTCACCGGGGCGGGCTGAGATCCCGCGGCTATCTTTCCCCTATGATCCGGATTCGCCCCGGTAATTCAAACGTCTCTATACTTCCTGTTTTCTCTATCATTTACGCCTCTACACGGCAAGAGGCGTGCCCGGGTTATGTCCGGGCTGGAGTTGCCGGCGACGGCGGTCAATCCGCTTGAATTTCATGGTATTGAGCTATCTCCAGGAGCCGGCTCCGTGCCGGGCCGTTTTCCGCCGGTTACCCGGCGGGGGAGAATTTGCGCGGCGCGCGGAAATTATTTCCGGGCCGGGTCACATTTTATGTGGGTTTTTCCCAGGGATAAATCTTATTGCGCTTGTAATGCCGGAGCCGGATTTGTAAAATGCTCCTTTATCGTATATAGGGTTTGCTGAACGTGTTGATCCCCCTTCAGGAGGTCTCAAGCGTGAAATTGAAATCTTTTGCAGCAGTGTGGGCGTTGGTACTGGCGGCGGGCTTGGCCCTTGACGGCTGCGGGGAAGAAAGCAGTCCGGTGGGGAACGGCGGCGGCGGTGGAAGCACCATCGATACCATTCCTCCGGCCGTCCACATTACTTCTCCCCTGGATGGATCGGCACTCCCCGCGCAGCTCGATATCGCCTGCACGGTGACGGACGATACCGAAATCGATGTCGTTTACTTCGAACTCACGGACCTCTGTGGGACCGCCCTCTGGTCGGCGAATGATTTGAGCGCGCCTTATGAGGCAGAATGTGACGCGAGCAACCTCGGGGACGGCGTATACCGGATTTGCGCGGCCGCCTACGATACGGCCGGCAACTTCTCGGATTGGTTTTGCGTGACCGTAGCGAAGGGTACCAGTTCCGCCGCGATAACCGGATTCTTCCCTCTGGCGGCCTACCGGGGGCGGGAGATCACCGTGCAGGGTTCCGGATTCGGGACGGTTACCGGAAAGGTCGCCGTTTCCGGCCAGGACGCCGTGGTGAACGACTGGAGCGACACCGAGGTGACCTTTGTGATGCCCGTTCAGATACCGGAAGACGCCATCATATCCATGGAGCTGGTGGTCGAGTGCAGATGGCGCTTGCAGCATTCCATCGAAGTGACTTCTCCGGGCGTGATAAGGATAACCGACCATGCGGCCGAAGAGAGATGGCCCTGCTGGAGCGCGGATGGGAATTGGATCTACTTCTCCTCGGTCCGTTCCGGGAACTGGGATATCTGGCGGATATCCCTCGACGGGACCCAACTTCAGCAGGTGACTTTCGATGAGGGATTTGACGCCATGCCCTCCGTGAGGCCTTCCAGCGGCGAGCTGGCCTGGGTATCGAACCGGAATCATCTGGGGAACAATTCCGATCTCGATTATGAAATTTTCACCGGATTCACGGGCGCGGGCGGGGGAATAGTATCCACGGTGATGTTTACCTCCGACAACGATAATAACAACTCTCCGGCCTGGTCTCCCCAGGTATACAGCGGTTATTCCCTCCTCTATACCCAATTCTACGATCCGGAGGATGACGGGACCACCATTCCCATCATATATATGTACAGTTCCGGCGGCACCGATTCGATAGGCGCGGGCATGTGCGGCTGCTTTTCCTCCAACGGCCGCTGGGTGGTCTATCAGGATAACGACTACCAGATCCGGAAGAAGGAAATCGAAACCACCACTCCCATCATCCTGACCGATGGATCCAGCCACTTCAGACCCAACTGGGGCTGGGCCAACAACCGGATCGTCTTTTCTAAGTACAAGGACGGGTACGAGCAGCTGTTCGTCATGGAAGCGGACGGATCCAATCAACAGCCGCTGATCGACCGCCGCTGGCTTCAGACGGAGCCGCGCTGGTCCTCAGACTGCAGCAAGATCGTGTTCACCGGGCACCGGTTCGGCAACTTCGATATCTACGTGTACGAGGTGCCATAAAACCTTTACCGGGGGATGAGCGTTTTTTTCCGGTTTGTTCCGGAGTTTTTTCCATGCCTTATCCTCCCGCGCCGCCGTTCCGGCAGTGGCTGTCATCGAGTGCGAATAGGATAAGAAGGTGCCGCCGGTCCGGCAAGGCCAAGTTTTATGTGCGAAAAGGAGAAGAGGATTGCACCGGTCCTTGGGGATTGACAGGTACGATCGATTTTTCTATAATGCGACCGGTTGAGATTATTAATACGGATCAGCGCGGGAAACGCCGGTCCGTCCCACGTTTTACAGAGAGGGGTTGAATGATGAAGATTATCACCAAATGCCTCCTCGCTTTCATATTGGTGGCAACCGTTTTTTCCGTGGCGGCGAGGACGCAGGAAGCGGCCATTAAATTCCGCGTCATCGTGGGCGAGTTCGAGGATAAATCGCAGCATACCTGGTACCACGGGCCCTCCCCGGGCACCGGCATGGCCGATATGCTTATCACCGCCCTGGTCAAGGCCGGAAAATTCCGGGTGTTCGAGCGCGCCGCGCTGGACGAGATCATGGCGGAGAAAAACCTGAGCATGTCTGATCTGGCCAATCCCAGCGCCAGCGTGGAGCAAAAGCTGGAAATCGGCGACATCCTGGTGAAGGCCACCATCACTGAATTCGGCTACAAGGAGAGCAAGACGGGGGGTGCCTTGCGATCATTGGGCAGCCGGGCCGGCGTGGGAACGTACAACGGCAGGGTGGCGGTCGATATGCGGTTGATCGATATCGGCACCAGTGAGGTGCTCTGGGCCGACCAGGTGGCCAAGGAGGAGAAGTCCCGCTCGCTGAGCCTTTCCACCGAGCAATTCAGTTTCGGGGATAAGAAGAGTTTCGACGATCACGTGGTGGGTAAGGCGACCCGCAAGGTGATAGACGCGGTGGTGGAAAAACTGGAGGAGCAGGTGGCCAACCGGCCCTGGCAGGGACTGCTGATCACCGCCGATGATTTTCTTTTCATCGACGGCGGTTCCGAGCTCGGTCTCAAGGTGGGGATGATCTTCGAGGTCAAGCGCAAGACCAAGGAAGTGAAGCATCCCAAGACCGGCAATATCCTGAAGGTGATCTACGAGACGGTGGGAACGGTGAAGGCCACCGAGGTGGAGGAAGGCGTGACCACCGTCCAGGCCGTTGAGGGAAGCGGTTTCCAGACCGGCGACCGGGTCTCTCTTAAGTAGATATTTTATAAGCTAATTCTTCTCCCGGAGACGGTTGCGGATACTTTCCACCAGGGGCGGGGATCCCACGTAGAGGGCGGTGCGCTGGTGCAGGGACGCGGGCTCGATCTCCAGTATATCGTTACCCTCCTCGTCGACCGCTATTCCTCCCGCTTCCCGGGCGATGAAGGCGGCCACGTTGGCCTCGTAGAGAAGGCGCAGTTTTCCCTGGGGGCGGTTCTTCTCCGGCTGGGGATGGTTAACGATCGCCGGGTACATGAACATTCCCCCGTTGGAGAGGAGGCGGTGGAAATCGCCCGCCAGGGATCCCATGTAGCGGAATGCGTACAGTGATTCGTGCTCTTCTATCCACTCCTGCACCCCGGCGGAAAAGGTCCGGCGGTTGGCGGCGTTGAAGGACAGCTCCCATCCCTTGGGATTTTCGGGAATCATCAGCTGTTCCGAATTGTCCGGGATTACGTAGGTCATGGTCTCGTCCTGATGGAAGCGGTAGACCCCCGTGTCGGCCAGGGCCAGGGTGAAGACGCCGGTGGGGATGAGGAAGATCCCCGCCGCGCGCAGTTCCGCTCCCCGGCGCAGGCGGCCGTCCTCAGGTCCCTCCAGGTTCCTCTTGGCGACCGCGAACATGAATCCCACGGGCAGATGGTGCTTGATATTGCTCGATCCGTCCAGGGGATCGAAGTAGAGGAAATAACGGCCTCCCTCCTCGTTGAGGATTACCGGATCGGCCTCTTCCTCGGTGACGGCGTAGATCACCTGGTTGGAGCGCCGCAGGTAATGGAGCACTATGGCGTTGGCGATGTCGTCCATCTCCATCACGCTTTCCCCCTGCACGTTGGTGATCCCAGTCTCTCCCATCACGTTTTTCAGGGAACCGGTCTGGTAGAAATACTGTATGTACTTGGCGGCGGTCTGAATGGCTTCGAGGAGCACCAGGAATTTATAGCTGCGCTTGTGCTTTTCCTGGTGATGGAGCATAAAGTCGATAAAGCTCTGTTCCAATCTCATGGCTGGTTCCTCTCCCCTGAATAAGAAATCGGGATTCTATCACCCTACCGGGGCCGTCCCGCAATAAGCCTCGATCTTTTATCCTATTATAGCCAAGATGTATAACAGATCGGAGCTGATTTGGCAAGCCCGGCTTGAGGCGCGCCGGCCGGGGGCCGGGTCGGCTCCGGCACCGGAAGGGCACCAGTCAGCGGTAATTCTCCTTTACCGCTTGATTTCATTCCTGATAAGCTATATGTGTGGGAGGTTGAACCGGCCGGCAGGGGTGTCTGGGAGCGCAATGGCTGGCAGGGGCGGTTTGGGAATGTCCCGGCCGGTACGGGTGTGGGAGATGAACCGGCCGGTCCCGCAGTAATGCAAATAACCGGGTGAGGGTGTCTTTTGATCGGTAAAACGGTTTCACATTACAGGATCCTGGAGAAGCTGGGCGAAGGCGGCATGGGCGTGGTATACAGGGCCGAGGATACCAAGCTCAAACGCACCGTGGCCCTGAAATTCCTCTCCCCCCAGGCGCTGGGAACCGAGGAGGATAAGGAGCGGTTCCTGAACGAGGCCCAGGCGGCGGCGGCGCTGAACCATCCGCACATCTGCACGGTTCACGAAATAGACGAGGTGGAGGGAAGGTCCTTCATCGCCATGGAGCTGGTGGAGGGAGAGAGCCTGAGAAGCAAGATCAGCTCCGGGCCCTTGCCCCTGGAGGAGGTTTACGGCCTCGCCACGCAGATCGCCGAAGGATTGAACGAGGCCCACCGCAAGGGGATCGTGCACCGGGATATCAAGCCGGCCAATATCATGATCACGGAAAACGGACGGGTCAAGATCATGGATTTCGGCCTGGCCAAGTCGCCCGGTTCCTCCCAGCTGACCCAGGAGGGTACCACCCTCGGCACCATAGCCTATATGTCCCCCGAACAGGAACGGGGCCTGAAGATAGACTACCGCACCGACATCTGGTCTTTCGGTATTATCCTTTATGAGATGGTAGCGGGACGGCTTCCCTTCCAGGGGGATTACGATCAGGCGGTGATCTATTCGATCCTCAACGAGGAACCTCCTCCCCTCACCTCGCTCAGAACGGGAGTGCCGCTCGAGCTGGAACGGATGGTGAACAAGGCGTTGGCCAAAGATCCGGATGACCGATACCAGCACCTGGACGAGATGCTGGTTGATCTTAGAGCCCTTCACCGGGTCTCCGGCTCCCATCCCTCCGTCACCGTACCCGCGCCCCCGGAACGTAAAAGGAGAAGGCCGCTCTACCTTTTCGGCCTCTTGATCATACTGGTGGCGCTGGTCCTGATCCTGAAGGATTATTTACCCGGCCGTTCCACTCCTAAGATTGACTCCATCGCGGTCCTGCCGCTTCAGAACCTTTCCGGAGATCCCGCCCAGGAATACTTCTCCGACGGGATGACGGAGGCGCTGATCACCGAACTCTCGCAGATCGGGGCCCTCCGGGTGATATCGAGGACCTCGGTGATGCGCTACAAGGATTCGGAAAAATCGCTTCCGGAGATAGCCCGCGAACTGGGCGTGAAAGCGGTGGTGGAAGGCTCGGCCCTGCTGGCGGGGGAGAGGATCAGGATCACGGCTCAATTGATAGAAGCCCGGACGGACCGCCATCTCTGGGCCCGGGATTACGAGCGCGAGCTGAAGGACGTGCTGAGCCTGCAAAAGGAGGTGGCCCGCGCGGTGGCCCGGGAAGTCCGGGTGGTTCTCACTCCCGAGGAGGAAGCGAAGCTCTCCGAAGAGCGCACCATCGATCCCGAGGCGCAGAAACTCTTCCTGCGGGGCCGCTACCATATCAACAAGCTTGCCGTCCAGGAGCAGTACCGGGGTATCGATTTAATGCGGCAGGTGGTGGAGAAGGATCCCGGCTACGCTCTGGCCTATGTGGCCATCGCCGAGGCCTACAACAATATCATCGCCCTGGATGGGATGAGCTGCTCCGAGGGTTGGCCCCAGTCAAAGAAATGGGCCGAACGGGCCCTGGAGATTGACGGTTCCCTCGGCGAGGCCTACGCCATGATCGCCGATATAAAGGCCCTCTGGGAGTGGGATTGGGAAGGCGCGGAAATATATTACCGGAAGGCCCTGGAACTGAGTCCCGGGGCCGCCATCGTGAACCTGTGGTACGGCAGCTACCTACTGGGAACCGGTAGACGGGAAGAAAGTGTGCCGTATGTAAACAAAGCGCACCAGTTGAGTCCTCTCCATCCCGGAACGATTTTCACCCAAGCAATGATTCGCGTTAATAGGGGTGAGCTGGAAGAGGGGGAACGGATGTGCCGGGAAGTGATCGAAATCGATCCGAACTTCACCTTGCCCTATCGGCGGCTGGCCACAATTTATCTCAATCAATCAAAGATAGAAGAAGGATTACAGATCGTTCGTGAGTCTATCGCCCTGTCCTCAAACGAGCGGGAAAAATATTTGCTGGCCCAGTACTACGCCAAGGCGGAAATGGAGGATGAGGCGCGGGAACTGCTGAACGAGATGCTGGCCCTTCCCGAAGACGAATTGCTTAACGAGTATATCGCCGCTACCTTCGCTCAGCTGGGGGAGTCGGACGGCGCCTTCGAGTACCTCGAAAAGGCTCTGGGTAAACGAAGCCTGTTTATCTCCGGCATCCTATCCAGTCAATGGTGGGATCCTATCCGCACCGATCCCCGCTTTGAAGATCTCTGCCGGCGAATAGGATTTCCTTCCGCTTGGTATGGGAAGCAATGAGTTTTATTTCGATCTTAATCCTTTCTTTCTCCCTGGCCATGGACGCTTTCGCCGTTTCCATCTCCTCCGGCATTTCGCTCCGGAAAGCGGGTATCCGCTCCGCGCTCATTATCGCCTGGTTCTTCGGCTTTTTTCAATCGGCCATGACCCTGATCGGTTATTCGATCTCCAGTTCGATCAGCTCCTATATCGAACGGTTCGATCATTGGGTGGCCTGCGGGCTGCTCGTCCTGATCGGCGCCAAGATGATTGGAGAAGCGGTCAAGAACCGTGGCCCCTGCCGTAACACGCTGCCCGGGGAGTTGTCTTTGAAAATATTGCTTTTCCTGGCGGTCGCCACCAGCATCGACGCCCTGGCCGCCGGGGGAAGCCTCTCGGTGCTGTCGACCGCGCTTTTAATCACGGTCCTGACCATCGGTGTGGTGACTTTCTCTCTTTCCTACCTGGGTGTTATCTTCGGCAAGAAGCTGGGATGCAATTTCGGATATAGAATGGAGATCGGCGGGGGAGTGGTGCTGGTAATTCTGGGAATGAAGATTATCGTCGCGGAATATCTTGTATGAAAGCCTTGTATGAACGCCGGTCTATCCCTGCAGGTCGCATTCCCGGCCCTCTCCAAGACCGGGTCTACACGGTTTTGGCTCTTTTATAACAAGGTATTCCCGGTCCCTGCCCGGGATCTGATATTTTAATTGAGAATTATCCGTGATCCCTGTAAGATCCATTCCTGAAAATAAAGCGGGGGTATCTTTTTGCCCTGTTTAGAGAACGATTCGATACATTTTTTCACGAGAAAGGGGATCGCCGTGAGAGTAGGGAGAATGGCCGCCCTGGCGGTGCTAGTCATCTTAATTGTTCCGGTACTGGCTCAGGCCTCCATGGATGCCCAGCTGCTCCGTTATCCCAGCTTTGATCCGGCCGGCACCCGGATAGCCTTTTCCTACCAGGGGGATATCTGGACCGCCGACGCGGAGGGAAAAAACGCCCGGCGGGTCACCATTCACGAGGCCTACGAAAGCGTCCCCCGCTGGAGTCCGGACGGTGAGTATATCGCCTTTTCCAGCAACCGGTATGGAAATGACGATGTCTATATCATTCCCGCCCAGGGGGGGGAACCCCGGCGCTTGACCTACCATTCGGCGGCCGACGGGGTCACCGACTGGACCGAAAGGGGAGGGATACTCTTTACCACCCGCAGGAATTACCGCCAGGTTGAGTGGGATCTGGAGATCCAAAAGGTCGATCCCCGGGGAGGTACTCCGGTAATGGCCCTGGACGAGTTGGGAAGCATGGCGGCGGTGTCGCCGGATGGCAGATACACCGCTTTCGTCCGGGGAGGGTGCCGGATTACGCGCGAATATTACACCGGTCCCGCCAACCGCCAGATCTGGCTCTACGATCACCGGGAAAAACGCTACATCCAGGTCACCTCCTCTCCCGCTCAGGATATTTGTCCCCGCTGGTACGATTCCGGGACCCTCTATTATTTGAGCGCCTCCTCGGGACATTACAATATCCATTCGGTTGCCATAGGCGCCGAAGGCCGGCCGGCCGAGCCGGTTCAGGTCACCCGCTTCGACGATGACGGGATCAGGTATTTCGATGTCAGTCCGGGGGGAAAAAGTTTTATAGCCGAGTATAAAACCGGCATCTATGCCATCAGCCTGGATGGAAGCAAGGCGGAGAAGCTGGTTATCGAAATCGGAACGGACTACCGTTTCGATCCGGTGGAGCATAAGACCTTTTCCTCCCAGATCGACCACTACGACGTCTCTCCCAACGGCAAGTACAGCGCGCTGGTGATCCGCGGCGAAATATTCATCACCGAAAACCACAAGAAGAGAAAGAAGACCGTGAATATCAGCCGTTCTCCCTGGAGAGATCTGGACCCGGTATGGACCAGCGATAGTACCCTGGTGTTTCTCTCCGACCGGGACGGGCAGTTCGATCTCTACCAGGTGGAATCGGCGGACCAGAGCGAGTCGGACCTATTCAAGAGCCTGAAGTATAAGATTACCAGGTTGACCGATACCGCCCGGGATGAATCGACCTTGACCGCTTCTCCGGATAGGAAAAAGATTTCCTATATCCGGGGCCTGGGGACGCTGCTCACGGCGGAAGTATCCCCGGACCGCAAGCTGGTCAAACAAACCGTACTTTTGGACGGATGGGCCACTCCCGGGAACATCACCTGGAGTCCGGACGGCCGGTACCTGGCCTATTATCTAGAAGATCTCAATTTCAATCCGGAAATCTACATCCACCCGGCCGATAACTCCTCCTCCCCGGTAAATGTCAGCATGCACCCCCGGGCCGACTACAACCCGGTGTGGAGCCCGGACGGGAGCAAACTGGGATTCGTTTCGGCCCGCAACAATCAGGATGCCGACGTGTGGTTCGTGTGGCTGAAAAAGAGCGATTGGGAAAAGACCGCCGAGGATTGGGAAGAGACGGAAGAGGACGATGAGGGCGTAGCGGCCCGGGACGGCAGCAAGAAGGATAAAGATAAAGCCAAAGGGAGTAAGAAAGAAGAAGGGGAAAAGGATAAGCAGAAAGAGCCCGAGCCGGTAAAGATAGATTTTAAGGATATTCACGAGCGGCTGCGGCAGGTAACTTCCCTGCCCGGGGATGAAAGGAACATCCAGATATCCAAGGACGGCAAGACCTTTTATTTTACCGCTCCCAGTACCTCCGGCAAGGATAGGGACCTGTTCAGCATAAAGTGGGACGGCAAGGACCAGAAAGAGATCACCAAGGGCGGCCAGGATCCGGCCTTCCTGCGCTTCGACGACAAGTACGATTATCTTTACTTGCTGCAAAAAGGCAAGCTCGCCCGGATCAAGGCCAAAAGCGATAAGACCGAGAATATAGCCCTGGCCGCCTCCATGCGGGTAGATCACCGGGCCGAGAGGGAGCAGATATTCGAGGAAGCGTGGCGCACCCTGCTGGATGGATTCTACGATCCCGGTTTTCACGGAAGGGACTGGAAGGCCCTGAAAGAAAAATATAAGCCCTGGGCCATGCTGGCCTCCACCAAGCACGATTTCCGGGATGTGTTCAACATCATGGCGGGGCAGCTGGACGCCAGCCATATGGGGCTTTACGGGGGAGATGAGGGAGAGACGCAGACGGAAACCACCGGCCTGCTGGGGGTGGAGATCAAACCGGAGAAGGCGGGGGTGAGGGTGGTCCGGGTGATCCCGGATTCTCCCGCCG
>JAFGPI010000182.1 GCA_016926065.1 Candidatus Krumholzibacteriota bacterium | reverse complement strand
CGATGCACGTGTTTGCCCCCATCTGCATCTGCCCTTCCAGGCCGGGAGCAACCGGATCCTGGATCTCATGAACCGAGGGTATACCCGGGAGAAGTATCTGGAAATAGTCTCCCGGGCCCGGGACGCGGTTCCCGATTTGGCCCTATCTACCGACATCATCGTGGGATTTCCCTCGGAGAGCGGAAAGGAATTTGAGGAAACCCTGGAAATAGTCGAAAAGGCGAGGTTTGATTCCGCCTTCACCTTCAAATATTCGCCCCGGCAGGGAACCGCGGCGGCCGGGATGGAGGACAGCGTACCGGCGGAAGTAAAAAAAGAGCGATTAAATGTTTTGAACGGTAAAATCCGGGCGATGCGAAAGGATATATTGCAGAACCAACTCGGACGCAGGGTGGAAATCCTGCTTGACGGTAGGACGAAAAAAGAGGAATATCTTTTCTGGAAGGGGAGAACCCCTCACTTCCGTAACGTTCTCCTTCCGGGCGATTACTTCCGCGATGGAGATATCGTCCCCGTGGTGTTAAAGAAATTGCGTAACTTCACCTTCGTGGGTGAAGAGACCGCAAGGAGGTGACCGAGGTGTGGATTGTTCGCGGTATAATATTGCTGATCAGCGTGGTCGTCCTGGTATGGCTGGGGACCGTTAATGCGGGCACGAGGGTGACCTTTTTCCTCCACAAGCGGCCCTTTGATACCGAGTTGAATCTGATAATGGTGATATCCTTTGTCGCCGGCATGGTGGTATGGGCTATCGGAGCGTGGGTAAGGGAAGCGCAGTTACTGTTTAAGCTGATGAAAGTTAAAAAAACCAACCGCAGATTACAGGATGAGATTTCAGATCTGAGAAATCTTCCCCTGGAAGAAGAGGATCTCATCGAAACCGATAAATAGTCCTCCCGGCGGGTGAGTGGAGATGAATATACAAAATATTATTCTAATCATTTTGGCCGGGGCGGCCGTTATTCTGTTCTGGTTGTTGATCCTGCAGAAGAAGCGGAAAAGAAGAACTGTCCGCAGCAAGTATATTGACGCGCTCTACGCACTCATAGAGGGCCGGAGAGATGACGCGCTGGCTCTTTTCACGCAGGCCGTCCGCAACGGGGAAAACGATGTGGACGCCTATATACAGCTGGGCAATTTACTGCGGGAAAAAAACCAACCGGAAAAAGCGCTGCAGATCCATAAGGCATTGACCGTTAGGAAGGATCTGGGATATGAAGAAGAGAAAGCCATCCAGATGGGACTGGCCGAAGATCTTTCGGCCCTGGGAAAGCTGGAGCGGGCGATAAAAGCGCTGGAAGCGGTGCACAATAAAAAGAGGGATCCGGACATAATATTCTCCTTGCACAAGCTGTATCACCGCCAGGCCGATTATGATAACGCCCTTGCCATGCTAAAAGAAGTCTCACGGTTTAACCCGGAAATCGGCGGTAAGCAAAGAGCCGCCTACTTAAGCACCGTAGCCTATATTTACCGGGATAAGGGAGATAACGATAACGCCAAGAGATACCTGGACAAAGCCCTCAAGGAGGATCCCGCCTCTTCTCCCGCGTTATACATGGCGGGGGAACTGGCCATGAAGAATAACGATTTAAAAACGGCCTCGCGGATGTGGGAGAGGCTTCTGAAAACCGATATATCCCTATTCGGGGAGATTCTCCCCCTGCTGGAAAAGGCCCTTTACGATTCCGGCATGTTCGGCGAAATGGAAAAAATACTGGAAGATCTGCTGGAACGATACCCGGAAAACGCCTCCATCCTGGTGGCTCTTGCCTCGCTATTCGTCAAGAAAGGCGAATTGAAGAAGGGGATCAGTCTGCTGGAGGAGAGAAGGAGGGATGCCCGGGAAGTGCCGTCCCTGACTATAAATCTGGCCTCCATGCACCTGCAGGCCGGCGAACCCGACCGGGCCCGCAAGATCTTGGAAGGATACGGAAGCGAGCGGAAAGAACATCATGCCTGGGACTGCGGAATATGCGGGAAGGACTCCGATTCGCCTCTTAGTTATTGCTTTGGTTGTTCTAATTTTAACACCTATCACCGGAAATCATGAGGAATCTATCCCCCCATAAAAAGTTTTGGTTAACGGTATGCTGCGTCCTGATGCTGACGGACGGCGTTTTGGCGGCCGGTTTAAGAAGCATTCGCAGACAGTACTACCGCAAGGAGTACGAAGGCGCCAAAGCTAGATTGATCGAAGAGATGCGCCGGTTCGGAGGTAAGGACCGGGTGGAAGGAAAATTGTTACTGGCCGCCCTGGAGACTGATGTTCATAAAGCCGGAGAATTGTACCAGGAGGTGGTTTCCTCCGGTCGCCTTAAGGAGTCTTTCAGCGCCCGCTTGGAACTGGCCAAGATATACTACGCTGAGGATGAATACGAAAGGGCGATACAGATACTGATGCAGGTTCCCTCCGACGTCAGATCCAGCGAAAGAAGCGAGGCGATATATTTCAGGGGATTAGCCTGGAAGCAACTGGGGGAGATGGAGAGGGCCAGAGCGGAGTTCGCCGGCATCGACCGGGGTGAGTACCTCTACTGGAGCTATATAGCCCTGGCCGAGCTGGATATGCAATCGGGAAACATTACCGGCGCCATTGAAAAATTTGAAACCATCGCCGGTAGTCATTCCAATCCGGTGGCGGGATTCAAGCTCGGTGAGTGCTACGAAATTATGGGTGGAACGGAAAAAGCCCTGGATGTTTACCGTAACCTGGCCCGCCTTTATCCCCGATCGCTGGAGGCGCCCAAGGCCAGGGAAAAGATACAGATGATCAATAGGTCTCTCCGTTATCAGAGTAAGAGAAGCGATTTAGAGGGAGGTGAGGAAGGGGAACTTTCTGTGAACAGGACCGTTTCGGACCAGACCGAGGAAACCTTGTACACGCTTCAGTTCGGAGCGTTCAGTGAGAATGAAAACGCCCAGGCTTTCGCCGCCGAGCTGGGCGAAAATATCCAGGGCCTGAGAATCGAAACGATCGAGAGCAAAGGCAAAATATGGCACCGGGTTAGAATCGGAATTTACTCCAGCCGGGAAAAGGCGGAAGCGGAAGCCTTACGGTTAATGGAGATTTCCGGATACTCCAGCAAAGTACTTCCCCTGGATTAAGTAATGTCCAAACTTACTCCCCTTATGTCCCAGTACCGGGAGATTAAAAATCTTCACCCGGATGGTATCCTCTTTTTCCAGGTGGGCGATTTCTACGAAACCTTCTACGAGGATGCCAGAAAGGTATCCAGAATTTTAAACATTACTCTTACCTCCCGGGACAAAAAAAATCCCGTCCCCCTGGCGGGTGTACCCATTCACGCCGGAGAAGCTTATATCGCCAAATTACTTCAGGCCGGAGAGAAGGTGGTAATCTGTGACCAGATCGAGAAACCGTCGGAAACCAAGAGAATCGTCAAACGACAGGTAACCGACATCATCACTCCCGGGACGGCTCTCTCTCCCGCCATCCTGACGGATAAGGAAAATAACTACCTGATTTCCCTTTTGGGGGTCGATGAAAGGTGTGGACTCTCGGTCATGGATCTATCCACCGGAGAGTTCCAAGTGGCCCAGGATAGCCCCCAGAATGTTGAAAACATGTTAGCCGGTTTGAAGATTCGGGAAGCGATAGTGCCGGAAGATTCCGGTGAGCTGGCGTCCCGCATTCTGGCCGGAAATCCGTCTTGCGTGATCGAAAGAATAGCGAAATTTCATTTCAATCACCAAGAGGGAAAGGAAGCCCTGCAATCGCATTTCGGCGTGAACGATCTTTCCTGTTTTGGAATAGAGGATAAACCGCTGGCCGCTTCCTCGGCCGGCGCTTTGTTGGAATACGTGAAAAACCTGCGGCAGAATGACATGGCTCATATCACCGGCCTGCGTTTAATGGTTTCCAACGACACTCTTTTCCTGGACGCGGAAACCTTGCGGAATCTGGAGATATTTCAGCCCCTGCGGGGGGAATCCATTCAAACCACCTTAATCTATCATATGGACCGAACCAGAACGGCCGCGGGAGCGCGCGAGCTGCGCCGCTGGTTGACCCGGCCATCCCGGAATATTTCCCTGATCGAGGGTCGGTTGGAAAGCATCAGTGCCTTCCTGTCCGATCAAATATCGCTGCGGGAGATTCGCCAGAAACTCCGCGGTTTTCCGGATATAGAAAGAATCCTTTCCCGCGTCACGGCCGCCAAGGCCGGGCCCCGGGAACTTTTGGCGCTCGCCGCAGCAGTGGAGAGGTTACCCGGAATAGCGGATAGTTGCGGCCGGATGGGGGCTGCCCTTATCCACGAAAATTTAATCCCCCTGCGAGACACGGTAAGCACCAAGCAACTTATCGATGACGGCATTGAACCCGGGTGTCCGGCCAATTTAAAAGCCGGGGGGGTAATCAAGAAAGGTTACAGCGCTGAACTGGATCGGTTGATAGATAACTCCGAGGAGGGACGTCAATGGATAGCTTCCCTCCAGGAGTCGGAACGGAAACGCACCGCTATCCCATCCTTGAAGGTGGGGTATAACAAGGTGTTCGGTTACTATATCGAAGTATCCAAGATTCACGAAGCGAAGGTTCCCGACGATTATATCGGCAAACAGACCCTGGTCTCTTCCCAGCGGTATGTTACCGCCGCCATCCGGGAAAGGGAGAACGCGATCCTCACGGCGAATGCCAGGAGGATCGAGCTGGAAAAAGAATTATTCGGTGATATATGCGGACGAATATCCGGAGAGAGCGCGCAGCTTCAGAAGATCGCCAAATCCATAGCGGTATTGGATGTCCTGGCCGCATTGGCGGATCTGGCTCTGGAGAGAAACTACTGCCGGCCGGAAATTGACGGTTCCCGGGATCTCATAATATCGGACGGCCGGCATCCCGTAGTGGAGGTCATATCGGAAAAAAGCTTCATCCCCAACGATATCTCCATCCGCCCCGAAGAGAAACAGGTACTGATAATAACCGGCCCTAATATGGGGGGAAAATCGACCTATATCAGGCAGTCCGCCCTGATCTCCATTATGGCGCATATGGGCAGTTTTGTTCCGGCCTCCCGGGCCAGGATCGGAATTCTGGATAGGATATTCACCCGGGTGGGATCGAGTGATAACCTGGCCAGGGGGCAGAGCACCTTCCTGGTGGAAATGAGTGAAACGGCGAAAATTCTGCATAACTGTACCTCGGACAGCCTGGTTCTGCTGGATGAAATAGGCAGGGGGACCAGTACCGCTGACGGATTGAGCATCGCCCGGGCGGTGACGGAGTATTTACTGGAGGACGGGGGCCGGAGGCCGAAAACTCTTTTTGCAACGCATTACCATGAATTGACGGGCCTTTCCCGGATATATCCCCGGGTGCAGAATATGAAGGTGGACATTAAAGAATGGGGAAATTCAATAATCTTTCTGTACAAGATTGTCGAGGGCCGGAGTGACCGCAGCTACGGGATCCACGTGGCTCAGCTCGCGGGGCTCCCGGAAAAGGTCATCAAACGGGCGTGGGAGATTATAAAGAACTTGGAACCAGCTGATATTAATAGAGATATACCATTGGCCAACCTGTCCGCGCAGTCTTCTCTGTTCCCCGAGGTGGATCCCCTGCAAAAAGAGATCGAATCGCTGGATCCGGAGAATCTGACCCCGCTGGAAGCGCTCCGGGTCCTCGATAAGCTCTATCGTATGACGAAGAAACGTTAAATTGAAGCCGCTGGCTTGACTCTTGCTCTTATTTTTGTGGAATATTCTGGTTAGCCGATTTTTT
>JAFGPI010000018.1 GCA_016926065.1 Candidatus Krumholzibacteriota bacterium | reverse complement strand
TAGGGCTAATATGGTAAGGTTATTACACGGTGGAAAAGGCTGCCGCCAAACAGGCGATACGAAAGGCATTGCATCTTGACCGCTCAGATCCAAAAGATCATGGACCGGGCACGGAATATTGCCCTGGTCCGGGAGGAAGGGGGCGGAACCTCCCTCAATCCCACCGCCCTCTATATCCTGCTCTATGCCCTCTGTTTCGCCGCCTTTTCCCGAATCCTGGATAACCACTTCTTCAACGACGATTTTTCCTGGATCAGGTTGGCCCGCCAGGAGATGACGGCGCGCAACCTGTTAACCTTCCAGGTGGTGAAGTTCTTCCGGCCCCTGGTGAATCTGTCCTTTTACGCCCTGGAACACCTGGCGCCGGGGAATCTCTGGCTGCACCATATGGTAAATTTTATACTTCACTACCTGAACTGTGTCCTGGTCTTTCACCTCCTCAGGCGCTTGCTCCGCGAGGGCGCCGTCGCGGCCCTGGGGGCGGTGCTGTTCGCCGTTACCAGCATTCATACCGGCGCCGTATTCTGGATAAGCGCCCGCACCACCCTGCTCTCCACTTTCCTGCTGCTACTGGCCCTGCTGGTTCTTATTTCCGGGGAGAAGAGGAAAGGCTATCCGGCACTGTCGGTACTGCTGTACATCCTCGCTTTGCTGGCCAAGGAAACCGCCATCACCGGCCTGCCGCTCCTTTTCCTCGTCTACCTCATCCATCCCGGCGGCCGCCGGCCCGCGCGGTTGAGCAAGCTATCCCTTTACTCCTGGAGCGCCGTTTCCATCTGCTACCTGGTGATCAGAAAGATCGTCTTGGGAGGATTCATTCACTCCCACTGGGGCCTGGGAGCCAATATGCTCAGAAACCTGGCCGGAGGCTTTTTGTACCAGCTATACCCCTGGTCCTTCACCGCCATTTTCTACCCCGACTGGGATTATATTCCGGCTCCGAGCCATCCCTTTCTACCGGAGATCCTTATCTTCCCGGCCGCGGCCCTGCTGCTCTGGATAGGCTACAATACCGGCCGGTTCCGGGCCTTCCTGCTGGGCCTCCTCTGGTCGCTGCTGGCCCTGCTGCCTGCCTCCGCCTTCCGGTACCGGTTCTTCTCCACCGAATCGATCACCCAGAACCGTTATTACTATCTCTCCTCGGTCGGTTCGGTGCTGCTCCTAGCCCTGCTGCTTCGCTCCCTCTGGGGCCATCGCTCCCGGATCAGGAAAACCGTTACCGTGGCACTGGTCCTAATCCTCTGTGCCGGTTATATGGTCAGGATAATTCATCTGGAAGGGAGGTGGGCCAGGTTCACCTACATGTACTATGAAACAGTGGAAGCGATCCTGGAAGGCACCTCCGGTTTTTCGACCATAACCACCGTGGTTATCAAGGATCCTCCCCTCGCCTTTCCCTACATAGCCCACGCCCTTAGGCTTCACCGGCCGGAATGGAAAGTCAAGGGGGTATCCGGGGGAAGAGAGGACGCCCTCTCCCTCAGACCCTGCCTCTATATTTCATACGAAGGGGAATGGCCCAAGAAGATGACCATAGAAGAGATCCAATGAAAAAAAGATACACCATATCGGCCGAATGGAACGACGCCCGTCTCGACAGGTTTATCCGGGCGCTGATGCCGGATATCACTTTCCCCAACGTCCAAACCCTGCTGCGCAAGAAAAGGATCCTCTTGAACGGTGAAAAAACGGACGGCCAAGCCAGGCTGAAGACGGGGGACGTGGTGGAAACCCTTATGCCCGGAAAAGACCGCGCCCCGGCGGATGGGCTAAAAGCGGATCCGGTGAAAAAGTGGGGATCGATCGGGGAGGTGATACCGGTCCTCTACGAGGATGACCAAATCCTGGCCATAAACAAACCGGCCGGCTTGGTGGTTCAGCCGGGCAACCGGAAGGAGCTGGGATCCTTGCTCGATCTGCTGGAACGATACCGGTCGCGGAGAGAGCCGGGAGTGGCCGCGGAACTGCCGGTGTTTCCCTACACCCCCGCGCACCGGTTGGACCGGGAAACCTCCGGTGTGCTGGTGATCGCCAAGGTGAGGACGGCGGCCCGGGCGCTGAGCGGGATGTTCGCCCGGGGAGAGGCGACCAAGGTGTACCTGGCCCTGGTGTGGGGAACGCCCTCTCCGAAAAAGGGCGTTATCTCCACCCCCCTGAAAACCGAAAAGGGAGAAAGCTCGAAAACGCTCCCCGCCGCGGACGGCAAGCCGGCCCGGAGCGCCTACACGGTGATCCGGTCCTTTCCGGACGGCAGCTCGCTGCTGGAAGTGACCATTACCACGGGCCGCACCCATCAGATCAGGGCGCACCTGGCCTCTATCGGATTCCCCCTCTGCGGGGACAAGAAATATGGCGGGAAAAAAGATGCTCCCCCCCCGGGGGACAAGCACGGCTCGAACCGCCTGCTGCTGCACGCCTGGAAGCTGGCCTTCCCCCACCCGGAGAGCGGCCGGCGGCTGGAGCTGTCCGCCCCCCCGCCGGAAGGATTTAGCAGGTGAATCAGCGGCCTCTTGCTGCTACTATAAGCATTCGGCCCAAGCGGTGACCGGGCCCGGGGAGCCCTGCCCCCGGTCGGGAACCGCGGCCGCTACCGATATAGAAATGAAAGGAAGGTAAGGAATGGATAAGGCCTTAAGGGACGCCGCCCTCATCGCGGTAAGGGATTGCTTGAAAGTAAAGGCGGGGGAACTCTTCCTGGTGGTAACCGACGCCAAGTTGAAGGACATCGGGGAGAGCCTGATGGAGGCCGGACGGACCCTGAAGGCCAACGCCGCCCTGATCGAAATGCTGCCCCTGAGCCGGAACGGCGAGGAACCTCCGGAGATGGTCACCCAGGCCATGATACACAGCGACGTGGTTATCGCCCCCACCTCCACCTCCCTGACTCATACCGGGGCCAGAAGAAAGGCCTGCGCCAACGGAGCCCGGGTGGCCACCATGCCCGGCATTACCCGGGACACGATGATACGCTGTCTCAACGCCGACTACTACGCCATCGCCGAGCGCACCCGGAAGGTCGCGCGGTTGCTGAGCGAGGCCAAATCGGCCCGGGTGACCTCCCGGGCGGGAACCGATATCGTACTACCCCTGGAGGGGATCGAGGCCCTGGCCTCCACCGGACTGATTCACGATCCCGGCTCCTTCGGCAACCTGCCCTCCGGGGAGGCCTATATGAGACCGGAGGAGGGAGCCTCCGCGGGAGTCTTCGTGGTGGACGGCTCCATGGCGGGTATCGGGGATCTGGCCGGTAAAACTCCCATTACCATCAAGGTGGAGAAAGGCTACGCCACCGAGATCAGCGGCGGCGCGGAAGCCGATCTTCTCCGATCCAAGCTCGAACCCCTGGGAAAACCGGCCTTCAATATCGCCGAGCTGGGAGTGGGGACGAACGACGCGGCCCGGATCATCGGCACCATCCTGGAGGACGAAAAGGTGATGGGGACCATACACATCGCGGTGGGGAACAACCTGTCGATGGGAGGAACCATAGACGTGCCCATACATCTGGACGGCATCATCAAGGATCCCAGCCTGGAACTGGACGGCCGCCTGATAATGAAAAAGGGGAAACTGCTGATCGATTGACCGGCAAGGGCAAGATCACTATGGAAACAGGAAAAAAACTGAACGTGTTGATCGTAATCTACGGATTTCCCCCCTATATGGTTTACGGCAGCGTGATCCGCACTATTAAATACATCAAATTCCTGAAGGACAAGGTGAATTTTTATGTGCTCACCACTCCCGACCCCAAACATACCAAGCAGAGCATTTTTTCCAATATCCTCTCGGGTATACCGGTAATCTACGTGGAGGATTCCCTGAGAGGCGCCTATCACCATTCGCTGAATGAGATCTCCCCCGCCCCGCCAAACACTGAAACCAAATCTTCTTTTTACCAGCGGACCCTGCAGAACCTGAAGCGCCTGCTGGTCGATATCCTTATTCCCGACAGGTTTTTCTCCTGGATCCGTCCGGCCCTTAAGGCGTGCCTGACCCAATGGGGGTCGGTGCCGTTTGATATAGTCTATTCCACCTTCCCGGAAGCTTCCGCCCACTACCTGGGATACCGGTTGTCACGCAAATTAAAGATTCCTCTGGTGCTCGATTACCGGGACCTGTGGACCACCAATTGGCGATTTAAAAGAAAATTTTTCTTTATCAATTTCATAAACCGCTGCCTGGAGAAAAGGATCATTTCCCGAGCCTCGCGCGTCATCTTCGCCACCCCGGATGCCCGGGAACTCTACCAGCGCGAAGGCTTGGCGTCCCCCTCCCAATGCGAACTTTTATATAACGGTTTTGATCCAGACGACATACCCCCCCCTAAAGAAGACGGGGAACCACCATCTGGTACCAGCCCGGAACTGAATATCGTCTATACAGGCAACATAGGTAGCGTTAACGGCTCGATCAGAAATCCCCGCTGCCTGCTTGACGCCTTCGCCACCGATGATATCCGCCGCCTGCCCCTGCACCTGCATTTTTTCGGCATTGTCCCCCCGGACGTGGAGAAATACATCAAAGATAGAGGCATAACCGACGTGCACCTGCACGGTCGAATCGCCCGGAAAGAAGTCTTCCTCCGGCTGGAAGAAGCGGACGCGACCCTGGTTCTGCTGGGCGAATTGGAGGATCCTACCGAAGTGCCGGGAAAGGTTTACGAATACCTGGGAATGAAAAAATATGTATTCGGCCTTACCGAGGAAAACAGCCAATTGGCCAAGCTGGTGAAAGAATACGGATATGGAACCGTAATTTCCTCCACCGACACCGATGGCATTATAAAAATACTGCGAGAATTTGCTGCCGGGGGAAAGGACTGCAGGGACCCGAACCAGGTAGACGATAAATTCCTGGATAGATTCAACCGCCGCCAACAGGCCACCCGGCTTTACGAGATATTCAAAGAGACCGCACCGAGGCCGGAACTCAAAATTTCATCTCCACCCATCAAATCCCGGCGGTAAAGAGGGCGGCCAGTCACCGGGCCGACCCTTCGCTAAAAATTACAATAGAGATACCAGATCCTTGCGGGGAGGCGCGAAGACCCGGCGCGCGGCGCCCCGGCATAACCGCTCGGAAGTATGCAGCAAACGTTCGACGGCTTCGATGATTTGCCGGCTGTCCTCCTGGGGGGCGTAAAGCATTACCTCTTTCCGGATGAACTCCTCGAACCGCTGCAGTCCCCTCTGGTGAAAGGTGACGGTGGGACAACCGAAGGCCAATGCCTCCAGGGCGCAGGTAGAATCGTGGGTAAGATGAACGTCGACCAGGTGAAATTGGGGGAACAATAAAGATCCCGACACCCCCTCGATGACGGCTCCAGGACGTGCCTTATAAAACCGCCTGGTCATATCGGCGCGCTGCGCTTTATCCATGCCCGGGTGAAAGCGGATCATCCAGTTCCAATGGTCCGGACTCAATTCCATGGCCCGGTAAAGGGACCCGTAATCGGCGAAGGGCTGGAGGGTCACCAGGATCCGGGGACCGCCGCTGGTGGGTGATAGTTTTTTCACCCGCTCTATCTCCGCGGTGATTCCCGGGAGACTCTCATCCACCCAACAGTTCAACCAGTGGTTGCCCACCACCGCAATCCGCTCTTCTTCGAAAAACGATTCATTCAGCCGGAGCATATCTTCCCGGGCCGTTTCTCCCCATACCCAGAAGGCCTGAGGTACCGGACTGTAAAAATTTTTTGGTGCCGGCTTGAACCAATCGGCGTAAGCGAAATGACTTCTGCCCTGGGAGCCGTGCTGTATGTCGACTGTTTTTATTCCCAGGCGATGGGCCGCGATGGTAACAGGGAAATAGGTCCAGCCATACCAGACATCTATCACCACGGCCTGGGGTTGGATATTTTTAAATACTGCCTGGTACACCCGGCTAAGGCAGTAAAGGCGCTCCAGATGGTTGACCACGTAGAGGGGTGAAATGCTACTATCAACGTTATTTCCCATCCACCGGCAAAAGAGATCTATCCATTCCGGATAGTCCCGGGGGGTCTGATTTCCTTTCAAGATGCGGCCGGTTTTAGTCCTCCCCCGAATATAATTGCTGATGGAACCGGTGGGCACCAGGCGGGCTTGGGAGCAGCTTTTTTCCTCGTAAACGATTACCGGAACTCCCTGGCCCTGAATTATACCGGCCGGAATATCCACGATACTGTTGTAGAGCACACCATCTATATCGCGGAGACGGTTGGACCAGGAGAAGAATAGCACCTTGGCCCGTGGGTGCAGGTGCTTCTTTTCGCCACGGGCTTGCCACATCATCTGAATTTTTCTTTTCCAACTTTCCGTCCGCGGTCGCTCCAGGCCCACGGTAGTTTGGTTATCCTGAACGGGAGAGTAGGCTTGATGGACATCCCTCCACTTGAAGGCGAACAATAACCTCAAACAGGGCCAGGCGAAGATATCCCGATAGGTAAAGCATTCCACCTCGTTCACTTTCTCGAAAGAGACGATCTCCTCTACCAGGGACACGTTATCGTGGATCTTTATCATGAATCCTTAAGCGCCGAAAGATGTAAGCAAATCACGGTCGATACGCCGTTCCACGGCTCCGGCTTAATCATCCAGAGAGATATATTCTCCTTTAGTCCCGTGCCCTTTTCGGGCGGCTTCGTTCTCCGCTTGAAACTTATCCCGGGCGCGCCGCAGGGAACCTTCCAGCGACAGCACGGTCTCCGCGAAAACCCGCAGGGCGCCCTCCCCGCCCTTGACCGGTAAAATGTAATCGGCCGCTTCCCGTACCAAACGGTTGGCGTCCTGCACGGCAAAGAAAAGCCCCACCTTGCCGATCAGGCATAGATCGTTGATCTCATCTCCGATATAGGCGATCTCTTCGCCCTCGAGCCCGGACCGGGCCAGGTAGCTTTC
>JAFGPI010000017.1 GCA_016926065.1 Candidatus Krumholzibacteriota bacterium | reverse complement strand
GCCATGCGGATCGCCATGGAGAAAAGCCCCAGCATGAGGCACTCTCGGCTCAACCTGGAGCGGAGCGAATCCTCCCTGCGGGCCGCGCAGGCCCGGTTGAAATCGAAATTCAGCCTCTCGCTCACTCCCTTGAATTACAGCAATTTCACGCAGTTCAACGACCTCTTCTCCACCTGGTACACCCAGGAAACCTTGGAATCGTTCGGGACCTTCCGCGTCGAGCAGCCGATAAAATGGACGGACGGCAAGCTCTCGCTGATCAACCGCCTTTCCTATCAGGATGCCTACAGCGAGTTCCAGGACAAGACCAGCAAGACCTATACGAACAACCTTTATATCAGCTTCCAGCAACCGATCTTCACCTACAACAAGACCAAGATGGAACTGCGGAACCTGGAACTGGACCTGGAGGACAATCAGTTGAGCTACAGCCTCCAGAAACTTTCCATCGAAAAGCTGGTTATGGAGCAGTTTTTCGCCGTTTACCAGAACAAGATGCGCGTCGACATCGCCCGGGAAGCATATGCGAACACCCGGACCAGCTACGATATCAGCAAAAACAAGGTGGACGCCGGCCTGGAAAGCCTGGACGACCTCTACCAGTCGGAACTGAACATGGCCAACGCCCAATCCTCCCTGCAGAATCAACAGGTGACCCTGGAAAATTCCCTGGACCGTTTCAAGCAGCTTCTGGGCATCCCCCTGCAGGAGGAAATCGATATCACCGCGGATGTCTCCTACAGACACGTGCCGGTCGACCTGCAGACCGCCCTCAGTCACGGCCTGCGGCACCGGATGGAACTGAGACAGAGGCAGATCGACATCCGCATGGCCGAGGACGAGCTGATCCAGACCGGGGCGCAAAACGAATTCGCCGGCAACCTCAACCTCTCCTACGGTTCCATCGGCACCAATGAAACCTTCAACGATATCTACCGATCCCCGGACAAGAATCAGCAATTCTCCCTTACCCTGGAAATACCTTTGTGGGACTGGGGTGAGAAGAAATCCCTGCTCCAGGCCTCCCGGGCTTCGCTGAATTCCCGGAAACTGTCCCTGGATGAAGAGACGGATCAAATAATGATATCCATCCGGGAAACCTACCGGAACCTGGATAATCAAGTGATCCAGATAGAAATCGCCCGGCAGAACGTCCGCCGTTCCCAACTTACCTACGATATCAATCTGGAAAAGTACCGCAACGGAGACCTATCCAGCATGCTTCTCAACGATTACCAGAATCAACTCTCCGAGGCCAAGCTGAACGAGGTGGCGGCCCTTATACAATACAAACTGGGCCTGCTGGACATGAAGATACAGTCCCTGTGGGATTTCGAGAACGATACGCCGGTAATTAAATAATAACCAAGGAGTGAGTAGTGAAAAATTCATGGGCAATGCTGCTGGCCGGAGCGCTTATTTTTTCCTCCTGCGGCGGCTCGCAAGAGGAGGCAAGCAGCGAGATCTCGGTCCCGGTCTCGGTGATGGAGGTAAATCCGAAATCGATAGAGAAGTTCATCGTGGCCACCGGGACCGCGAATTCGGCCAGCGAGATCACCATTAAATCGGAAACCACCGGTGATTATCACCTGCAAAAAAATCCGGCCGCCGGCCGGTCCTTCGCCCTGGGAGATGCGGTCGGAAAGGACCAGGTCATCATCCTCCTGCGCAACCTGGAGGAAGAGAACAACATCCGCATCGACTCCAAAAAGCTGCACCTGGAAACCTCCAAACTGGATTTCGAGAAGCAAAAATCCCTATACGACAAGGGCGGAGTGACCCTTACCGAACTCAAGAACGCCGAGCGCACTTATATCGACGCCCAGTATGACTACGATAACGCCCTGATAAGCCTATCCAAACTGAGGATAACCGCCCCCTTTGACGGGATCATCACCGTCCTGCCCTACTACACTCCGGGCACCCGGGTGGCGGCGGCCCAGACCATGGTGCAGCTGATGAACTACCGTAACCTCTACCTGGAAGTGAACCTGCCGGGAAAGGACATGGGCACGGTCACGGCCGGACAACCGGTGCGGGTAATGAACTACTCACTACCGGACGATACCCTCTCGGGGCAGGTCACCTCGGTGTCCCCCGCCCTGGACCCCCAGTCCCGTTCCTTCCGGGCCTCCATCTCCGTCACCAATCCGGACCTGCTGATGCGTCCCGGGATGTTCGTCAAGGCGGAAATCATCGTGGCCCGGCACGACAGTTCCATCGTGATACCCAAGGATGTGGTGCTGGCCAAGCAAAGGGGCAAAACAGTGTTTATCGTGCAGAAGGGAGCGGCCCAGGAGAGGATAATAACCACCGGCCTGGAGAATCCCGACGAGATAGAGGTCCTGGAAGGCTTGAAAAAGGATGACCGGCTGGTGATCAAAGGATTCGAAACCCTCCGCAACCGGTCCAAGGTCAAGGTGATCAGATAGAATAAATCAAGGGTAATACCGCCCCGCGGCGGTGCTGCCGGGGGATCCTCGGAAACGGTTATTTTCGGTCCGCGGCCCCCTCGAAAAATTACTTTTATTTTCACAAAGAAACCGATCGATGAAAAACATATCACGCTTTTCGGTAGACCATCCGGTCACGGTGCTGATGATAGTGCTGGCCGTCCTGCTTCTCGGCTATATCTCTTTCCGCAAGCTGGGTATCGATCTTTTTCCAGATCTCAACAATCCCCGCCTCTTTATCGAACTACGGGCCGGGGAACAACCGCCCGAGGAGATCGAGAGACAATATATCGACGCCCTGGAAACCATGGCCAGCAGGAAGCAGGGCGTGATCGCGGTTTACTCCGCCATCCAGGTGGGAACCGCGCAGACCGTGGTGGAATACGGCTGGGACACCGATATGGACGAGGCCTTTCTGGATCTGCAGAAAGGGGTGACGGAGACCGGACAGAACTCCGAAGATATCGACGAGATCACCATCAGCCAGCACGATCCCAACACCGACCCCATCATGTTGATCGGCTTCTCCCACGCCGAAATCACCGACATGGACAAATTGAGAACGGTGGCGGAAAACTATATCCGCAACGAACTGACCCGCCTGGAGGGAATAGCGGGAGTGGAGATAGCGGGACAGGAAGAGAAGGAAGTCATCATCGAGACCGACGCTTACCTGCTGGAGGCCTACGGATTGAACCTGGACGCCGTTGCGGCCGCCATCACCAGCTACAACCAGAACGTATCGGGAGGCTCCATCACGGAAATGGGCCTGGAATACCTGGTCAAGGGGGTAGGCGTTTTCGAAAGCCTGGAAGACATCAGTAATATCATCCTGAGCTGGAAGGATTCCGGCTCGACCTCCACCGGCGGGGGACAGGACTCCGGGACCGAGGCCCAGAGGATTCCGGTTTTCCTTAAGGACGTGGCCGCGGTGAGATACCTGAACCGGGAGCCGGAAAGCATCGTGAGGATAAACGGCCGGCGCTGCCTGGGTCTGAGCGTATATAAGGAGATGAAATTCAACACCGTCCAGGCCTCCACCCTTCTCCGCCGGGAACTGGAAAAATTACAGCGCGCACTTCCCGGATACGAATTTCAAATCATCCAGGACCAAGGCAGATTCATCACCAACGCCATCGACGAGGTAAAGCAAACGGCCCTGCTGGGAATTTTAATGGCCATACTGGTGCTCTACCTCTTCCTGCGGCGTATCGGAACCACCGCCATCGTCTCCGTGGCCATACCGATCTCCGTGGTGGCCACCTTCAACCTGATGTATTTCAACGGACTGTCCCTGAATATCATGACCCTGGGCGGCCTGGCCCTGGGAGCGGGAATGCTGGTGGATAACGCCATCGTGGTCATGGAAAACATAATCCGCAATCTGGAAGCGGGCCTGGATGTCCGGGAAGCATCCATCGCCGGCGCCTCCCAGGTCAGCGGAGCCATCACCGCCTCCACCATAACCACCGTGGTGGTATTTCTCCCCATAGTCTACCTGCACGGGGCCTCCGGAGAATTATTCAAGGATCAGGCCTGGACGGTGGCCTTCTCCCTGCTCTCCTCCCTGGTGGTGGCCATGCTGGTGATCCCCATGTTGAGCAGCCGGTTTCTGGGCCGGAAACCGCGGCTAAAAACCGCTCGTTCCGTCCGTCTGGCCTGGTATGGGGGCGCTCTGGAAAAGGTGCTGGGGCGCCGGGGAAAGGTAATCGGAGCAGCGGCCGCCCTGGTGGTCCTGGCCTTGCTGCTTATTCCGGTTGTCGGCAGCGAGTTCATACCCCGCGGCGACATGAAGGAATTCACCCTCCAGCTCAGGCTGAGCGAAGGTACGGAGTTAAAACGCACCGAAAGCACGGTGGGAGAAATCGAAAAACTTATCCGCGCCCTGCTGGGTGAGGAGGTGGAGACGATCTACAGCCACGTGGGACCGTCCAGCGGAATAGGCGGCGGGGTGGAAACCATCTTTCAAAACGAGAATACCGCCTCGCTCAAGATCCGCCTGAAAAACGATTCGGAACTCTCCCCCTCCCGGGTCACCGAAATTTTGGGCGCCGCCCTCTCCGCTCTTCCCGATATCGACGCCCAGTTCATCCAGGACCAAACCGCCCTGCTTACCACCCTGGGAAGTGAATCCGCTCCCATAGCGGTGGAAATCAGCGGGGAGGACCTGGCCGTGCTGGAAGAGATAACCTCCCGCATCAAGGAAAAATTGGCGGCGATCGACGACCTGTTCAACGTCGAGACCAGCTTGGAAGGGGGACGTCCGGAGGTGGAAATCGTGGTGGACCGCCTGCGGGCCGGCATGTACGAATTGGATGTATCCGACATTTCATCCCAGCTGCAGGATCTGCTGCAGGGCCGGGACGCCGGCTACTGGGATCATGAGGGGGAAAAAAAGGATATCACCCTGAAAGTCCCCGAACAGAGCCTGGGGGACCTGGCGGGGCTGGTGCTGAGGAAGAACGACCAGCGCGTGCGGCTCAGCGATGTGTCGGATATCCGCCACGGGTACGCGCCCAAGGAGATCAACCGGCGAAACCAGGTGAGGACCGGCACGGTCACCGCTCACCAGAAAAAGGGTCGTCCTTTCAATCACGTCATCGGCGGGATCAGACAGCAGCTTTCCTCGCTCGATGTTCCCCCCGGTTACAAACTGCGCATAACCGGCGAGGAGGAAAAACGTCAGGCGGAATTCCGGGACCTGCGTTTCGCGCTCATACTTTCCATCGTCCTGGTCTACATGGTATTGGCCTCCCAGTTCGAATCCCTGATTCACCCTTTCACCATCCTTCTCACCATCCCCCTGGCCGGGGTGGGAGCCATTCTAATCTTTTTCCTCCTGGGGAAATCGCTCAACATCATGGCCTATATCGGTATCATTATGCTGGTGGGAATCGCGGTCAACGATTCGATCATCCTGGTCGACGCCATTAACAAGCTCCAGCAGGAAGGCCTGGAACGGAAAAAAGCCATCCTGGAAGCCGGGCAGAGAAGGATCCGCCCCATTATCATGACCAGCGCCACCACCATCCTGGCCCTGGCGCCCCTCACCCTGGGCTTCGGGGAAGGGGCGGCCCTGCGGGCCCCGATGGCCCTGGCGGTCATCGGTGGGCTGATCACTTCCACCATACTGACTCTCTTTGTAATTCCCTGTGTGTACTCACTTCTGGATCGAATCAAATGAAAACAGGCAGCTTTGTAACTAATCGAAAAACCCTCATCAGCATGCTTTTCATCGCCCTGACCATGCTGGGGTTTGTTTCCTATCAGAGGCTGCCGGTCGAACAGCTGCCCAATACCGAGCTGCCTTTTTTGATAGTCTTCGTCCGCCCTTTCCAGCAGACCGATCCCTCCCACATAGAAAGGGAGGCGATAATCCCCCTGGAGGGAGCCATCGGCACCCTGGAAAATATCGAAATGATCGAATCTTTCGCCTCCCCCCAGTACGGTGTAATCACCGTCTCCTACAATCAAAAGGCCAAGATCAAGTACGCCTACCTCAAGCTTCAAGAAAAGATCGCGTCCCTGAGATCGACCCTGCCGGACGATTACCTGATAATGGTCCAGAGCATAGACACCGAGCAGATAACCAACCAGTTCATGAATCTACAGGTACGGGGAAGCGGCGGGCTGGACCGGATCCGGCATATCGTGGACAACCAAATCGAGCGCGAGCTGCAAAATATTGACGGGATCTCCAATGTCGAAATATCGGGCGGGAGACAACGGTCGGTGGAGATAATCCTGGATGATGAAACCTGCGAAGCGTACGGAATAACTCCCTCCCGTATCGCTTCCCTGCTGAGACAGAACGGCGCCCGCAACACCTTTACCGGCCAGGTGGAAGAGGCGGGAAGAAAATATTTCGTCAACGTGGTGGCGGAATATACCGACATCCACGATATCGAAAATATCACGGTTATTCCGGAGGGTCCCGTGCTGCTCCGGGACATCGCCGATATCTATTTCGGAGTCAAGGAACAAACCACCATCAGCCGGGTGAACGGCAAGGAAGCCATCACCGTGAACCTGGTAAGGGACGCGCAGGTCAATCTCATCCGCCTGTCCCATACCGTCCGCTCGGTTATCGCCCGTCTGAACAACGAGTTGAAATATCAGGATATAGAAATAATAATCCAGAACGACGCCGCCGCGGAGATGGAAAAGAACATCGACTTGATCATCGAGCTGGCGCTGATCGGGGGATTGATCGCGGTGATCATACTCTGGATCTTCCTGCGGAACATCAGGCTGGTGCTGGTCATTGCCCTGGCCATTCCGATCTCGGTGTTCACCGCCTTCAATTTCTTCTACGCGGCCGGGATCACCATAAACACCCTCACCCTGATCGGAATAGCGCTGGCGGTGGGGATGCTGCTGGACAACAGCGTGGTGGTGCTGGAGAATATCTACCGCCTGGTGGCTTCCGGATACGACGTGGACCGCGCGGTGGCACAGGGCGTCAAGGAGGTCTGGCGCTCGATATTCGCCGCCACCCTGACCACCATAACCGTGTTTCTGCCCTTTATTTTCTCCTCCCAGTTCTTTATCCGCCTGATCGGAAAACACATCGGGGTCTCCATCATCTCGACCCTGCTGGTTTCCCTGGCGGTGGCGCTGCTGCTGGTCCCCATGGTCACCCACTTTTTTCTCCGGCGCAGAGCGGCGGACAGCGCCCGCTTCCATTCCCTTTCCTTCCACAACCGGCCGGTGGAGATATACACCGTGCTGCTCAAGTCTTGCCTGCGGTTTCCGGTAAGAACGATCATCGGCGTGGTGGTGATCTTCTTCGCCAGCGTCATCCTCTGCCTGGGGTTGAGCGCGGCCGGAAGCGACGAACCGACCACCGATTACTTCACCCTCTATATAATAATGCCGGGGGGATCCACCCTCCCATCAACCAGCAGCGCCGCGGCCGATCTGGAGCAACGGCTCGAGTCGATCCCGGAGAAGCAGGATCTGATCAGCGATATCCGTGAAGAAGAAGCCAGCATTATGGTGAAACTGAAAAAGGACTTTCAGAGGATCGACCACCGGACCTTCAGCGCCATAAAGGAGGACGCCCGGGAACGGGTGCAGAATTTCCGCGCGGCGGAGGTCAGTTTCGATCCGCCGCAATCGAGCCGGCGCTTTCGCCGGGGCGGAGGGGCCGGCATAAGCCGCTCCATGAGAAGAATGTTCGGATTGGAGTCCACCGAAGAAAAGGTAGTAATCAAGGGGAGCGATTTCGAGCAGATGCGAAACTTCGCCCAGGACCTGCGTTATTACCTGGATAATCTGAGCTCCACCTCTTCGGCGGGAATAGACATATCGGACGACCGGCCCGAGATACACCTGAATTTCGACACCCAGCTCATGAGTTACTACAATATCCCTCTTTCCTCGGTAAGATCGGAATTGAACAGCTTTCCCAACGAATTTTCATCCCGCCTGACCTTCAAGCAGGATAACGAGGAATACGACATAATAATCAAAAAGAAGCTCCAAAAAGACAAAACCATCGACGATCTGCGCGACCTGCCGGTGCCGGGACCCAGCGGAAACGCCGTTGATCTCCAGCACTTAAGCCGCATCATCTATTCCCACGGCCTGCCCGGCATCAACCGCATCAACCAGGAGAGGCAGATCGAGGTGAGCTACCGGTTCACCCCCGAGATCGCCGGCTCTAGCGATCTGCTCCAGAGCGCCCGGGAAGAAGTGGACGAGCTCGTATCCGGGCTGACCGTTCCCTCCGGAATCGCCACGGAAGTGGTGCATGAGGAGATCGATTACGGCGAGTATAAGTTCCTTATATTGGCGGCGTTCATTCTCATCTACATGATTCTCGCTTCGGTATTCGAATCGTTCTCCACCCCGGTGGTGATCCTCTTCACCGTTCCCCTGGCCGCCATCGGATCGTTCTGGCTGCTGATAATGACCCGCACCACCATTCTCAATGCTTATACCCTGACCGGCTTTCTCATCCTGCTGGGAGTGGTGGTGAACAACGGCATCATCCTGATTGACTACACCTTGATACTGAAGCGGAGAGGTTACCGGCTTCCCCGCGCCCTGCTGGCGGCGGGAAGGGCCCGCACCCGGCCCATCCTGATAACGGCCATCACCACCATAGCCGCCATGATACCGCTGGCCCTGGGAAAATCCGAGCAGACTTCCATCATGGGAGCTCCCTTTGCCATAACGGTGGTGGGAGGACTCTCCTTCAGCACCATCTTCACCCTGATCTTTATTCCGGTGGTCTTTTCCGGTCTCGAATCGGCCCTCTCCTGGTTCCACGGCCTTAACTGGCGGATCAAACTGATCCACTATCTGGTTTTCACCGGCGGATGCTGGTTGATCTGGACCGGCATCGACAGCCTGATCTGGAAATTGGCCGGCCTCTGCCTGTTGATCTTCACCGTTCCGGGGATGGCCTGGTTCATCATGTCCAGCCTGCGTCACGCCCGCTCCGATATTATCCCCGAGGATGAACCGATCCGGATCAATATACGCAACGTGGTGAAGATCTACGATCAACCGGCGCGCTTCGTCCGGGAATGGAACAAGGGTAAAAGAAAGAGGGAACGGGACGGCACCGCCGCCCCGCATCGCCGCTGGAGCGATTTTAGCGACTTCCTCTGGAAGCTTCCCCTGCTGGGATTCATGGTCTATTTCGTCTATTTTTACCTGCACAGCGCTTTCTGGTTGTTCGTCCTGTCCCACCCGGTATATTTCTATGTTTTTATGCTCTGGAAACCGGTGCGTGAACACCTGGACCTCAAGGATCCTCCCCGCGTCCCTCCCGGTCCCGGCAGGCTGGTAAAGATCATCCACCCCGTTTTACTCTGGGGCTTACCCCTTTTCAATCTTCTCTTGTTCTATTTCCGCTGGCGCAATCTGGTCACGGTTATCTTTATCGCCCTGTTCTGGTATTTCGCCCTGACCATATTCGTCATCTCCGGCAAACTCCACCGGCAGCAGGTGAATATAGCCAGGATTTCCGGCAGATTATCGGGGATCAGAAAAGCGTTTTACCGCCTGGTCCTGACCATCCCTCTCATCGGGAAGCGGCAGCAGCCCTTCCAGGCCCTGAACCGCGTCTCCTTGGAAATCGACAAGGGTATGTTCGGGCTGCTCGGTCCCAACGGCGCCGGCAAAACTACCCTGATGAGGATTATCTGCGGTATATTCGACCAGAACTACGGTAAGATCCATATCAACGGCATCGATATCAACCGGAAGCGCGAAGAACTGCAGGGGTTGATCGGTTACCTCCCCCAGGAATTCGGCACCTACGAAAGCATGACCGCCTGGGAATTCCTCAATTACCAGGGCATGCTGAAGGGCCTGACCGACCGGGAGCAACGGGAAAAAATGGTGAATTACGTGCTGGGTGCGGTGCATATCGAGGAGCACCGGGATAACAAGATAGGATCTTTTTCCGGCGGCATGAAGCAACGGGTGGGAATAGCCCAGATCCTGCTCCACCTC
>JAFGPI010000181.1 GCA_016926065.1 Candidatus Krumholzibacteriota bacterium | reverse complement strand
GAAGGCGTTGGCCACCTCGAAACCGGCGATATAGGGCTCGAACCTTTCCACCAGGCCCTCCTCCCGGCGGTGTACCTTGGCCAGGGGAGATACCTCCAGGGGGTGGTCGGTGATGAACACCGGCTGGATCAGCTCCGGTTCGATCAGCTCGGAGAAAAGGGCGTCGAGCAGCTGCGTTCTATTATCCAGATCTTCCGTGTCGATTCCGGATTTGGCGGCGAGGGCCCGCAGTTCGCGCGGTGAAGCGGAGCGAAGGTCGGTTCCGGTTTTTTCCTCCAGGGCTCCGAAGAAGGTCATGCGGCGCCAGGGAGGGGCCAGGTCTATCTGGTGCTCTGCGTACTTGACGCGGGTGGAACCGAGGACCTCCCGGCAGAGGTGGGAGAACATATTTTCCACAAAAAGCATCATATCGTTGTAATCCCAGTAGGCGGCGTAGCATTCGAGCATGGTAAATTCGGGATTATGGGACCGGTCCATTCCCTCGTTGCGGAAATCCTTGGCGAACTCATAGACCCGCTCCATGCCTCCCACGATCAGTCTTTTTAGATACAGCTCGTCGGCGATACGCAGGTACAACTTCATGTCCAGGGTGTTATGGTGGGTTTCGAAGGGGCGGGCCATGGCCCCCCCGTATATCGGCTGCAGGATGGGAGTTTCCACCTCCATGAAACGATGTTCCTGGAGATATCTCCGCATGGAATCGATAATCCGGGAACGGGTGCGGAATACTTCCATCACCTCGTCGTTGGTGATCAGATCGACATACCGGCGCCGGTAGCGGATCTCCTTGTCCTGGAGGCCGTGATATTTCTCCGGCAGCGGCAAAAGCGCTTTGCAGAGGACCTTCAGTTTTCTTATCCTCACGGTCAACTCGCCGGTGCGGGTCTTGAACATTATGCCCCGCACGCCCATGATATCCCCCACGTCGAGCAGCCGGAAAACCTTCCAATCCTTTTCGTCCACCTCCTGATCCTTGATGTAGAACTGGATGGCTCCGCTACCGTCCTTGAGGTTTCCGAACGAGGTGTGCCCGTGCCCCCTTATCGCCATAATCCGTCCGGCCAGAGATATCTCCTTTTCCGCCGCGATAAGCTCCTCCGCCCCCTCCTGGACCTCCTCCACCGTGTGGGTTCTATCGAAACTGTAGGGATAGGGATCGATCCCCATCTCGCGAAGACCGGTCAGCTTGAGGATCCTCGAATCCCTTTCCCGGCCGCCTTCCCTGGTTTCACCGGTACTGCTCACTTTAGTTCTTCCTTTCCTTCCATCGCAGGTAACCCTCGATGAATTCGTCTATTTCTCCGTTCATCACGGCCTGGATATTACCGGTTTGAACATTGGTGCGGTGATCCTTGATCATGGTATAGGGGTGAAAGACGTAACTGCGGATCTGGTTTCCCCAGGATATATCCTTCTTTTCCCCCACCATGTTGGCCTTGCGCTCCTCCTCCTCCTCCAGCAGCTTGGCGTAGATGCGCGAACGCAGCACCCGCATCGCCATCTCCCGGTTGCGGTGCTGTGATCTCTCGTTCTGGCACTGCACCACGATCCCGGTGGGAAAGTGCGTGATGCGGATGGCGGAGGAGGTCTTGTTGACGTGTTGCCCGCCGGCGCCGCTGGCCCGGTAGGTATCCACCCGGATGTCATCCGGGTTGATCTCCACCTCGATATTGTCATCCACCTCCGGATATATGAAAACGGAGGCGAAAGAGGTATGCCGGCGATGATTCGCGTCGAAGGGAGATATCCTCACCAGGCGGTGTATCCCCCCTTCGGATTTTAACCGTCCGTAGGCCAGCTCGCCCTTGATCTCGAGAGTGGCGTTCTTGATGCCCGCCTCGTCTCCCGGTTGAAGATCCAGCAGCTTGTACTGATAACCCTTTCTTTCCAGGTAACGGGTATACAGCCGCAGCAGCATCTCCGCCCAATCCTGCGATTCGGTCCCACCCGCGCCGGGATGAATATTCATCAGCGCGTTGCCCCGGTCGTGCTCCCCGGAGAGGAGCACCCGCAGCTCGAATTCTCCCAGCCTCACCTCTATTTTTTCCAGCTCGGCGGATATCTCCCGGAGGATCGAGCTTTCCCCCTGGCCCTCGTCCAGGACGATAAGTTCTCCCAGGGCGGCGATATCGTTATGCAATTTAAGGAAGGGATCCCGGGTGCTATTGAGCTTCTTCAACCTCGTCACCAGTTTCTCCGCCTTCTCCCGGTCGTTCCAGAAGTCCGGACGGGCCATCTTTTTTTCGATGGCGGCGACTTCACCCGTTAGTTTGTCCAGGTCAAAGATACTCCTTCAGGCTGGCCAGCCTCTCCGCCGCGCGGTTTACCTTTTCCTCTACTTCTCTTATGGATAAATTTTCTTCCATCATCCAACTCCTTCTGGAGTTATCAGGCGGCCGGGGCCGGTTTATCCGGGTCCCTCGCGGATACCGCTCTCCGCCTGACCTTGAGTCTGAATGTATACTGAAAAAATCTTATTGTATCAAGTACAATGTGGAGTAAGGTTCAGGTTATCCCGTGGCGGACCAGGAAATCGTCCCGCAGGAGGGCCGCTTGCTGTTTCACCTCTTCCCGGCCGGTGCCGGTATCGATCACCACATCCGCCCTCTCCCAGTCCCGGTAGAGCGGTCTTTGGCTTTCCACCCGGGCCCGGGCGGCCTCCCGGCCGAGCCCGTCGCGCTTCATCAACCTTTCCACGCGGATTGATTCCTCCGCCCGGGTGAGGACGCACAGGGCGGGCTTAAAACGGAATCGATATTGAAAGAATAGCACGGCGTCCAGCACCACGTACCTTTCGGTCCGGCGAACCGCGGAGATACGGCCGTCTATGATCTTGGTCACGCGGGGACGGATCAAACGGTTCAACATTTCCAGCTTTTCCGGGTCGGAGAAAACCGCGTCCCCTATCTTCTTCCGGGACACCTCCCCCCCGGGGGAGAATATGTCGCAGTCGAGGGCCCGGGCGAGCCGGTCCACCAGTCCCCGGTCCTGGTAGGCTTGGTGGGCCAGGCGGTCGGCTTCCATCAGGCAGCCGCCTTTTCCGGCCATCACCGCCGCCACGGTCGACTTGCCCGAGGCGATCGGGCCGGTCACCACCAGGATCGGAGCCTTCATCAGTGTGCCTCCAGCCAGTTCCTACCGGTTCCGATATCTATCTTGAGGGGCACCTCCAGTTTGATCGCCGACTCCATCAGCTTTCTCACCAGCCCGGTCATGAGTTCCAGCTCTTCCCGGGGCGCGTCGAAAAGGAGTTCGTCATGCACCTGCAGGATCATCCGGCTGCGCAGCTCCCGCTTTATAATGGCCCGGTCGATATTGTTCATGGCCACCTTGATCAGATCGGCGGCGGTCCCCTGGATCGGCATGTTCACCGCTATCCGCTCCGCCAATCCGCGGAATCGGCCGTTGCTGCTGTTAATGTCGGGCAGCGGCCGCCTCCGGCCCAGGATCGTCTCGGCGTATTCATTCCGCCGGGCCGATTCCTTGGAGTTTTCCATGAAGTCCCTGATTCCCGGATATTTCTCGAAGTACTCGTCGATAAACTTCCGGGCTTCTTCCAGGGGTATCCTCAGCTGCTGGGAGAGGGCCCGCGGACCCTGCCCGTACATCACCCCGAAATTTATGGTTTTGGCCGCGGCCCGCATTGCGGCGGTCACTTCCTCCGGGGGAACCTCATAGATCCGGGCGGCGGTCCGCGAGTGAATGTCGCTATCTTCGCGGAAGGCCCGCAGCAGTTCCGGATCGCCGGAGAGATGGGCCATTATCCTCAGCTCTATCTGGGAATAGTCGGCGTCCAGCAGGATGTTCCCGGGACTGGGAACAAAGGCCCCCCGGATCTTCCGTCCCAGCTCGCTGCGGATCGGGATATTCTGAAGATTGGGATCGCTGGAGGAAAGCCTGCCGGTGGCCGTCACGGTCTGGTTGAAGGATGTGTGTATGCGGCCGGTGACCGGGCTAACCAGGGCGGGAAGGGTCTCTATATAGGTGCTCAGCAGCTTGGCCAACTGGCGGTATTCCAGCAGCAGTGCGGCCACCGGATAATCGACGGCCAGTTCGGTCAGCACCCGTACGTCGGTGGAATAGCCGGTTTTGGTCTTGCGGGCGGCCGGCAGGCCCAGCTTTTCGAAGAGGATATGCTGCAGCTGCTTGTTGGAGTTGATGTTGAAGACCTCTCCCGCTTCCTGGTGAATGGCTCCGGTCAGCCTATCCAATTCCGCCGACAGTTCCCCGGAAAGCGCTTTCAGCCGAGCGATATCCAGGGCGACGCCCGTTTGCTCCATCCGCTTCAGCACGAAGCAGAGCGGTATCTCGATATCCCGGAAAAGGGTCTCGGATCCAGATTCCTTCAGCTCCGGTTCGAACTTGTGCTTCAAACGCAAAGTGTAATCGGCGTCCTCGCAGGCGTAATCGCACAACTTCTCCACCGGCACGGCGCGGATATCGCGGATCCGGTCTTTTTTATCGAAGAGCTCGTTGTAGGAGACCATCCGGTGCTGGAAGATCTCCCCGCTGAGGTTATCCAGGGAGTGGGACCGCCGGGAAGGATCGAGGCAGTAGGAAGCTATCATGGTATCGAAGGTAACGTTGTTCACCGGCAGGCCGTGGTTTTCCAGGACCTTGAGGTCGAATTTGATGTTGTGCCCTATCTTTCCGGTTTTTTCGCTCCGCAGCACCGGTCCGAGAATTTTCCTGATCTCATCCAGCTCGATCCCCATGCGCTCCTCCCCATCTTCCCCGAACAGGCCTCCCTTGATCCCGCCGGCGGGCGCGGACACCGGCACGTACCAGGCGCTCCCCTCCTCGGTCGCCAGGGAGATTCCCACCAGGGAGGCACTTTGGGTATCAAGCGATGTGGTTTCCACATCCAGGGCGAATTCGCCCGCTTGGTTCAGGACGCCGGCCAGTTCCTGCAGATTCGATCGATCGACCAGGCGATAGCGTTTCCGCTCCCGCTTTCCCTTATCCCCCCCGCCCTCCAGGGCCAGTTCCTTGGCTATCTGGCTGAATTCGAGATCGAGCAGCAGGGCGTTCAATCTTTTTTCATCCGGCTGGCCGGGAGTCAGGTTCCGGAAGTCTTCCTCCAGCGGCACCTCCACCAACTGCACCAGGGAGCGCGAAAAATGCGCGTCCTCCTTACCCTCCGCCAGCTTCTTTCTCAGATGCTCGGGCTCCACCTGATCGATGCTTTCCAGCATCCGGTCCAGGGAACCGAACTGTTGGAGCAGTTTCAAGGCTCCCTTCTCCCCTATCCCCCTCACCCCGGGGATATTGTCCGCGCTGTCCCCCATCAGGGAAAGCCAGTCCACCACCTGGTCCGGGCGCAGACCAAACCGTTCCCTGAGATAGGAGGGGCCGATTTCATCCTCCAGGTTGGTTCCCCTCGACTGGCGGATCAGGTGTATCTTGTCGGATAATATCTGGAACAGATCCTTGTCCCCCGATACGATTTTTACCTCCACCCCTTCCTGGGCGGCCTCCCGGGCGAGGGTGGCTATGATATCGTCCGCCTCGTACCCGGGACTGGCCAGGACCGGGATTCCCAGGGCCGCCAGCAGGTCGAAAATCACCGGCAGCTGCTCGGACATATCCTCGGGCATCTCCGCCCGCTGCGCCTTGTATTCCTCGAAGTCCCGGTGCCGCTGGGTTTCCTCGGGACTATCAAACACGCAGGCCAGGTAGGCCGGTTCGAATTTTTTTAGGATCTGCAGGATCACCCGGGTAAATCCGTAGACGGCGCTGGTATTTTGTCCCTTGGAGTTGACCAGCGGATTGCGGATAAAAGCGTAATAGGACCGGTAGGCCAGGGCATGGCCGTCTATAATGATAAATACCATTTTTTCTCCCTATCCGTCCCTCTCCCGGTAAAGGGAGTTTTCCCGGATGAAGCTCTCCACCGCCCGGGGCACCAGATAGCGGATGGAGAGGCCCGCGGACACCAGTTTTCGGATTTCGCTCGAGGAGATGGTGTTGCTCCCGCGGTCCATCATTATCACGGCGGCTCCGGCCGGCAGGTTCCCTATGTCCTCGTACCCGGGCCGGTGCATGCTGACGATGGTGGCGTGGGAAAAAATTATCTCCGGATTTTTCCAGCTGTATATGTCGCGCAGGGAGTCGCTGCCGACCAGGAAATGGAGTTGCTCGCGGCGGTATCCCCGCCGCCGGAATATTTCAATCGATTCGTAGGAGAAGGAGGCGCGGGGCCGGTTTTCCAGCAGGGAAATCTCGAAAGATTCGTTATCCTCTATGGCCAGCTCTATCATCCGCCGCCGCAAGTCGAAGGCCGTGAGCCGGCTCGAGCGCTTATGCGGGGGAGCGGCGTTGGGGATGAACAGCACCCGGTCCAATCCGATAAAATCGAGGGCCGCCTCGGCCAGGATGAGGTGTCCGGTATGGATCGGATCGAAAGATCCGCCGAACAGGCCGATTTTACCCCCGTTATTCACTCCGTTTCTCCCCGGACAATGCCTGCAGACGCTTAAAAGCCTCGACTTTCTCGTCGAAATCAAACTGAGAATTAACCGCCTCCCGGTACTCCCCCAGGGCGTTCCCTCCCTCGTCCCTGGCCTCCAGGATCTGGCCTTTGTAATAATGGCTCCGCGACGCCCAGATCGTCTCCGGATAGTATGTCAGGATCTTGTCGAAATAGATCAGGGCCGCTCCGTAGTGTTTCTTGGAGAAGTACAATTTGGCGCTGAGGAAGGTCTTACGGCCCAGCAGATCATGTATCCTAACCTTGGTCTGGAGCGCCTCCTGGTAGCGGGGACTGTTGGGAAAGAGTTGCAGGAAGCGGTTGATCCGGCCCAAGGCCTCGTACGACCGGGTCTGATCCCTTTCGGCCCGTTGCGCCTGTTCGAAGGAACACAATCCCTCCAGATAAAAGGCGTCATCCACGTATTCGCTGTAACCATAATCGTTGATCATGATACGGTATTCCACGGCCGCCAGGGCAAAATCCTCATCCAGCCGGTAACACTCGGCCAACCTGAACTGGGCGTAATCCCCCCTTTCGTCCCCGGCAAACTGGGCCAGGAAGTCTTTATAATCCACCTCCGCCTTGTCGTACTCTCCCCGATCGAAGAGTTCGTTGGCGGCCTTCAGCTTCAGATCGGGCTGATTGAACTGCGCTCCCTTGTAGGGGCCGCCGCAGGAAACCGCCAGGGCGAGAATTAGGGCTCCCGCCCGGGCCAAATATTTCGAATTAATGCCTGAGCCTATCTTTATCAAGCTTTTCGATCCTTTCCTTGGCCTTATCCACCAGCCGGCCGCTCGATCCCAAATTCAAATTGACCACTTCCCGGTAATAATAGATTGCTTTCTCGATATCATAGTTTCCCTCGCAGATCTGTCCCAGCAGAAAATTCGCTCTTTCGCGAACCAGGGGATTATCGGCCGTAGCGGCCAGATCCAGCAGCAGATTCCGCGCCTCGTCGGGCTCTCCTCCCGAATAGAGCTGTTCCCCGGCGTTTAACATCAGGTTTTCCAATCTCCAGTTGGCGGTGGATCGCAACCGGCTTTTTGGATACCGCTCTTGGAACGTCCGGTACAGTTCTATGGCTTTAAGGGGCTTCCCCATTCCCTCGTAGGCGGCGCCCAGATTCATCATGGCGGAAGCCGCCCCGGCAGTGTCGGGGAAGGTCTCCAGGTAGGCGTTGAAATAGAAGGCCGCCCTTTCAAAGTCCTTTCTTTCCAGCAGCAGTTCCCCGGCCAGCTCGTTGTAGGTGCCGAAATCAAGCTCCCGCTGATAGTTGATGGCCTGGAACATCAGCCTCTTCCCCTTGGGAAGCAGCCCTTTATCCAGGCAGATCAGCGCTTCCTCCCGCAGCGCGCCGGCGATTTCCACCGCCCAGGTGGTATCGGCGCTATAGATCTCGGCGAAGTTCGATCCGGCATCGGCCTCTATGCCGAGTTTGAGGAGGGCCTTGCCGGAGATGAAGAGCAGCCTGGGGCTCCTGCTTCCGCCCCGGCGGAAATGATGCCGGACCAGGAATACGCATTCCCGGAAGTTGCCCTTCCGGTATTCGTCCTCCACGCGCTGCAGCAACGATTTTTTACCGCAGGATGAACCGCTGAGGATCAGGGCCGCCAAAAGCAGAATTATCGAACGCCGGAAAAAACGAATGGGAAAAATACGCCACCCCCCTTTGCGCCCGATCTTACTCCTCGCTGGTCTGATTGGAGAAGAATAAATAGACCAGTCCACTTACAATACCGGTGACGATAACCGGTTCGATGAGCTTGCTCCAACGCAACTCCTTCCGGGGTGGACGGGTAAAATCATGTTGGGGATCTTCCACCTGGTCCAGCATCGCGTAGGCGATCCGGTCCTGGTATTTCTTTTGGGTATCACCGACCCAGACTATATCTCCCGTGGAAAGATCTGCCAGTTGCGCGAATACGCCGATCTCGGATAGCCTATCCACTTCCTTGGCGCCTATCCAGTAGCTCCGGTTGATCTTGGGGTATTTGAGGGTGAGCCTGATAATCTGGTAAGTTAACTCGTAATCGGGTCCGTCGCCTTCCCCCTCTTCCTCCGGACGTTTCTCCGCTACCCGCAGACCCCGTCCGGTCATCTTTTTGAGCAGGGTGTTTTGGAAGACGAATTCTATGTTGCCGGGGCCCCGGGACTTGGTAAGCAGGATCAAGCTGTTTCTTTCCAGGGAAGGCATGTTGGAGATTAATTCATCGATGGCCTCGGAGGAAACCTGGGTAATGATTTCGTAGTTGGTGGGAATCTTCTCTCCCGTTCCTTGCGGAGCGCTAAAAACCGGAAAGGTGCTGACCAGCAGAAACAAACTGAGTAAACAACACAATTTCGATAAAATTATTCTATTCCTGAATACGCTCACCCCTGACCTCCCATAAGTCATGATCAAACATTATAAACAGTCGCTACCGTCAAGTTCCTGGTTAACCCAAATTATATTCAGTATTTGCACAAAAATGTCAAATGAAATTTTTCTTCACCGATCCAAAAAGATCGTATACATCGGCCCTTTCTATCCGTACCGGCAGGAATGATCCCGGTTCGGACGGGGCGCCGGAGAGATAGGTCAGGCCGTCTATCTCGTAGGCCTGCCCGTAATACCTGCCCGTTCCCCAGATATGCGCGGCGGGACGGTTTCCCCCCTCAAATTTTTCATCCACCAGGACGCGGTAGGTCCGTCCCACCGCCTCCTGCAGCTTATCCTGGGAGATATCCATCTGCGCCGCGGTCAGCTCCTCCGTCCTGCCGCGGAGGGTGTCCTCGCCCACCCTTTCGCCCCCGGACCAGGCCGGGGTGCCTTTCTCGGGCGAGTAGGAGAATATCCCCACGTGGTCCAGGCGGAATTCCTCCAGAAAACCCAGCAACTCCTCGAATTCCCGCTCCGTTTCCCCCGGAAAGCCGACCATTACCGTGGTGCGCAGCACCAGGTCCTCGATGCCGGAGCGTAACCGGTAAAACAGCCTTTCCAGGTCGGAACGCCGGTAGTTCCTGCCCATGCGCTGGAGGATGCGGTCAGAGACGTGCTGCAGCGGAATATCCAGATAGGGTACTATCGCCCCCTCCCGCATCAGGGGAACCAGGCCCTCCGCGTCCAGATGCGCCGGATGCAGATACATCAGCCGGATCCATTCCAACCCGGGCAGCTTCAATATATCCTCCAGCAAATCGGTGAAGATGCGGCCGTTCTCCCGGTCCCTGCCCCAGGCGCAGGTGTCCTGGGCCACCACTACGATCTCCTTCACGCCCCGGCTGGTCATCGCCGAGACCTCCCGCAGTATATCCTCGCGGGGACGGCTGGCCAGCTCTCCCCGGATGGAGGGAATGGTGCAGTAGCTGCAATGGTTCGAGCATCCTTCGGCGATCTTCAGATAGGCCAGATGAGCGGGGGTGAAGAGATTCCGGCGCGGAAAAATGGCCCCTTCCTCCGCCCTCTCTATTTCCTCTTCGAAACGATCCTCCCCCTCTCCGGCGAGCCTTTCCGGCAGAAACCGCATCCGCTCGACCGGGAGGAATATGTCGACTTCGGGCAGCAGTTCCCGGAGAGCCTCTCCTTCCCGCGACACCAGGCAGCCCAGCACGGCCAGCTTCTGGCCGTCCCTCTTCCCGGAGGCGACCCGCAGGATCTCGTTTATTGATTCTTCCTCGGCCGCGGAAATGAAGGCGCAAGTGGTGATCACCAGCAGCCGCGCCTGGGAGGGGGAGGGCGCCGGGCGCCAGCCGGCCTCATCCAGCCGGGAGGCGGTGAGCTCGGCGTCGGCGATGTTTTTGGGACAGCCCAGATTGAAAAAAAAGTAGGACGGGAGTTGGGATTCCCTATCTTCGGCCTTCATACTCTTCCCGCCTGATCAACACTTCCCGCGCCTTGCTGCCTTCGAAGGGACCCACCACGCCCGATTGCTCCAGCATGTCGATCAGCCGGGCGGCCCGGGCGTAGCCGACCCGCAGGCGCCTCTGGATCAACGATATCGATCCCTGCTGGTGTATGATCACCAGCTCCTTGGCCTGCTCGTACAGGTCGTCGTCGATCTCCGCGTCGCCGTCGGCAGCGTTCAGATCGTCCTCGGAAAGATCGATCTCCTCTGCCCGGCTTTGATAGTCGCGCCAGTATTCGGCCACGTTTTCCGCCTCCCTCTCGGAAATGAAGGCTCCCTGTATGCGCAGGGGGGCGGGCAGGTTCTTGGGAAGGTAGAGCATGTCCCCGTTGCCCAGCAGGGTCTCGGCCCCGTTGACGTCCAGGATGGTGCGGGAATCGGTCTTGGAGGTCACCTGGAAGGCTATGCGGGAGGGAAAGTTGGCCTTGATAAGCCCGGT
>JAFGPI010000180.1 GCA_016926065.1 Candidatus Krumholzibacteriota bacterium | reverse complement strand
TTCGAGTGCGCGTATTCCATGGCCCGGCAGATCTGCAGGGCCAGTGAATATACCTGCTCCAGCTGGAGGGTGGCCCGGGTCATCAGTTTTTCCAGGGAGGGCCCGTTGATCAGCTCCATCACCAGATAGGGCCGGTCCTCGTGCTCTCCGCAGTCGAAGACGGTCATTATATGGGGATGGTTAAGCCTGGCCAGGGCTTCCGCCTCGCGGTGGAACCGTTCCCGGAAGCTCTCGGTATCGGCGGTGGCGTTGAGGATTTTAATCGCCACCTGCCGGCGCAGCTTGAGATCCAATCCCCGGTACACGGTGCCGAATCCACCGGTTCCGATCTTCTTCTGGATTTCGTATTTTCCCTCCAGGATCGATCCGATCATATCTATTCCTTCCGGTCCAGGCGGTAGGTCTGGGTGATTACCTGTCCGGGTAATACTTCCAGGGTGTCGGTTAGATTCCCGTATTCGGGATGGCGAAGATCGATCGTATAGATACCAGGGTTCAGGAAGATGCTGTAATGTTGCCCTTCGTATTTCAATTGACCGTTGATGTAAAGGGTGGCGTAGGGCGTTATCTGGAAGATCACCTCGGCGGGGGGTAGCGAGGTCAGCCCCATGGAAACATGGTTGCCCGGCGCCGGCACATCGATATAACTCTGTAAATCCTGGAATCCCGGTTTTTTTAACTCTAACTGGTGGCGTCCCTCGAGCACTCCCGAAAGAAATAGCGGTGTGGTTCCCTCGTAGCTTCCGTCGATGTAAATCTTTGCTCCGGTCGGTTCGGAAATAATCGTAAGCTGATGGCTGCGCCGCATAAAGGAGTGATTGATAAGCAGGGTGGAATCCCCCTCTATCTGAACGTTTCCGAAGTATCCATCGCTGTATCCTTTCAAGCTGACCCGGATATGGTGGGTCCGATTGACAGATAGATCGGTCAATTCGCCGGGGGTGGTTTTCCCTGCATCCTGGCCGTTGAGAAAAATTCGTGCTCCCGCCGGCTCGGAGGTGACCCGGAGATTCCCGGTGATCTCCTCCAGGGAGACTGCTTTCTCCAGAGGGATTTCGCCCAGCAACAGCAGGGAATCGGCGTAGGGCCGGTAACCGGCCAGCTCGATCCGCAGAAGGGTCCGACCGGCCGGTACCCTCTTGCGTTGCAGGGGAGATTTGCCGATCCGCAGATCGCCCAGAAAGAGGCTGGCTTCCGGGGGATCGGTGCGGACGGTAATGAAGGTGGAATCGACGGCCAGGGGAACGAAATCGGTTCGGGGCTGACTACGCTGGTTCAGGTAGAGGGTCAGCAAGGCCAGGGAAACGACCACCGCCGTGGTCACCAGGACGGCGGTTACCCGGGAGCGTCCCCGCTTTACCGGCACGATTCCCTCGTCCGGCGAGAACTCCTCGCCGCCGATCTCGTCTATAACCTGCCAGATCGAATGCATCCGTAGCATCCACCGGCGCCACAGGTCCATCTTGAAGAAATAATGATTACCCGATTCATCCTTCTCCAGGTGATCCTGGAGAAAAAGCCTCTCCGTGGTCTCCCGCAGTTTATTGCCGTCGATCTCGTAGCCGATTTTCTCCTCCGAGGGCAGGGCTATGATATCCTGGATATCCACCGGCTCCGCTTTCTCCCGGCTCAACTCCGCGATGAGGGAAAGATTGATCTTTTCCAGCCGGGAAAGAGAGCTCCAGGAGAAAATCATCTGGGGAAGAGGATTTTCGATTATCTCATCCACCACCTGGTGCAGATCTTCCTCGGTCACCCGGTGTTTTTCCTTTTCATTGAGATGATCCACCAGGGACTGGCACAGTACCTGGGAGTAAAAAGGCTGCCCGGCGGTGAGCCGGAAAATCGCCTCGGGCACGTCCGGGGCATATTCCACCAGCCCCTGTACCGGTTCCCGGATAAGGCGGAGGGTGTCGTTCCGGCTCAAGAAACCGATCCGGCGGTGGAGAGCTTTGCCCAGAAAGGCCCCCCAGTAGCGGTGATTGCGGGATTCCAGCTTGTCCGAGCCGGTGAATATATAGAAGACCCCCGCGTGACTCTCCATCCAGGCGGCCAGCAGGGTCAGCACCTCGGTGCTGAAACGCCCTTTATCGATAAGGCTTTCGAACAGCTCGTACTCGTCGAACAGCAGGATCAGTTTTTTTCCGTCCAGCCGGCCGGATATGCCGGCGGTAAAATTCTGGAAGGCGGAGAAGGGATTGTTCTGCAGCTCATCCAAGAACCTGCTCTCCGTTTCGGCTGCCGGCTCTCCGACCACGGCGGTTATCGCCCGCGCCAGCTTTTCCAGAAATTCCGCGTCGTTCTGAACAGCCACCGACTGCATATCGATAAGTACGGGCAGGTATTCCCGGCCCAGGCGCCCCCCCCGGATCTGGAATAATATCGAGGTCTTGCCGCTGCGGCGGGTGCCGCAGAGCACCAGCATGCCGCCTTTGCGGGTGCCGGTTATCTTTTTCCGGATGTATTCAAAATCGTCCTCGCGCCCGAAGAACATCTTTTTATCGTCGATCGGGTTCCCCACTATGTAGGGATTTGGAATGGATTGGAAATGGTGTTGTTCCATCATCTCGATCCGATATTTCCGGGTTCAGGTTATTTCCGGATATCCTCCGCGTGAAACCCCGGGCCCCGTACCCTCATTGCGTGGGAGGATCCGGCGGTTCCGGCAGCGGCAGCGGCTCCACCGGCCGCGCGTCCTCTCCCCCCAGCAGTAAGAGTCCCGCTAGCAGGGCCAGGGCGGCCGGACCGGCGCGGTATAGCCACCACCGCTTGTTCCGCTGCCTCTCCAGGGAGATTTCCAGGTTGTGCTTTCCGTCGGGAAGCACGATGATATTTTCCCGGTATTCGTTATAACCGTTTTTGGTCAACTTCAGGGTGTACCGGCCCTCTTTTACCAGGGGAAGGTGCAGGGAGGTGTCGCCGATATACCTATCATCCAGGAACACGCTGCATCCTTCGGGCTTGGTGATGGAAAGCGATCCGAACATCTCCCTTCTCAACCCGTCATAGATTTGGTTCATCCGGGAAGGGAAATTAATCACGTCCGCCTCCAGATCGGGAAATTCCTCCAGCGCCAGCCGGGCCTTGTCCCGCGCTCCGGACTGGTCGTTTTTAAGGAAATAACTGTAAACCAGGTGATTGTAGGCCAGCCTCAGCACCTCTTCCCGGCCGGAGAACTTGGTAATGATGCCGTTCAGCATTTCGATCGCCCGGTCGAATTCTCCCCTAGCTCGAAGGGAGATTATCTCCTCCCATTTCTTGTACAGGTCATCATCCTGCCCCCCGGCCAGCACGGCCGCGGGCAGGATATGATTCTGCAAGAAGGCCAGCAGCAGCAAAACGGCGGCGGCCCGGGGAAAGATTCCTGAATGAAACCGGCGCATATTCAAGGCGCTACCCTTCCGAGGGCGGGTGAGATGATCGGCTATCCTTAGGTGCCCTTGTCGGTTCCATACTAGAACAAAAGCGCCTCTTATTTCAAGGAATTTGAAATCCGGCCGAGCGGCTCGCGCCTCGATTGTCTCCGGTAACCGTCCCCTTCTCTGCTTAAATGCTGGTTGACACGGCCGGATCCATGTCACTCCACAACCGGGTTCTTTACAATCCTCTTTACTCAAAAAAGAGGCGGGCTACCGGAGCAGAACCATCTTGTCGCTGGCCGAGTACTCGCCGGCCTGAATACGGTAGTAGTAAATCCCGCTGCCCGCCTCGCGGCCCCGGTCGTTCCTGCCGTCCCAGACGGCGGTCCGCGTGCCGGCCCGTTGGAAGCGGTCCACCAGGGTGGCCACCTTCTCGCCCGCCGCGCTGAAAATCACGAGCTTGACCCGGCAGTCGGTCGGCAGGTCGTATTCGATCCGGGTGGAGGGATTGAAGGGATTGGGATAGTTCTGTCCCAGCCGGAAAGCCAGCGGGAGCGGAGGCGTGTCGGGGGAGGCGGTAATATGATCGACCGCCACCACGACCATGTCGGTGGAGTAATAGAAACTACCGGATATTTGGTTGGGATTGAGGCAGTCGGAAGGATAGGCTCCGCAGGCCCCGTTTCTATAGTAAGTCATGGTGGCGATGAGGGTGTCGGTATCTCCCACTTGGGCATCCTGGGGAATGTAGAGGCAGATATCCTGAAACCAGAGGGTTCCCGGCTCGAGATAGATGCCTATCTCCAAGGCGGGAGAGCCCTCCACCAGCCATCCCCGGGCGCTCTCCACGTGCAGGCAGAAGGTATCGTCGTCGGTGCAGGCGTCTTCGGGGTACATTCCCAGGTGGCTGGGATGGAGGGTCCAGCACAGGGTGTCACCGCTGCCTACCTCCACGTAATTGTCCCCGAAGTTCTGGTATAGCGCCGGATCTCCCCGGTCCAGGTGGGGGACCGCCCGGGCCCTGATCCCTATATCCCCCACCGGGGTGGAGGACCCGCCGTCGATCAGCGTCCAGTCGTCTCCGGCGGAATTTTTGATATAACTGCGGTTGACATCCGAGGAATCGGCGCCGTCTATGGGGATGGGATTGGCGTATCCGTAGGCGTTCAGGCGGGCCAAGATATAGATGTCATCGCCGTTGCTGAGCTTAACCGGCTGGGCGAGAGGAACGGTATATAAACCGGCCTCATCCAGGTCTCCCGTCAGCGGTCCCGCCAGCCGGTCGGTCAGAGTGCCTTCATCGATGCTATCGTAAACGGAAAAGGAATAGCTCAGGGGACCGGAGGTGGCCCAGAAATTCAACTCGGCCAGCCAGTGATCGTCGGTGGGGGTGATCCTCACGAAGGCATAATCATCCCCGTCGCCGTAACCGGTATCGTCGAACATTCCGTGTTGGTCCAGATGATAGACGGTCTCATCCGGATTAAAATCCTTGTACCCGGTAATGACGGAGGCGTTTTCTCCGATACTGCCCGAGCCGAATAGAATATAGAAATATCCCCCGTCCCCCCAGTCGGATCCGTAGGAATTCTTCACGATCCAGCCGCCCACGCCCGTTCCACATAAGTTATTATCCCAGCCCACCAGTAGGACGTTATGGTTGGATGGATAGTAGGGGGGGTAGCTGAAGCAATAACTTCCGCCGTAGTAAACAAATTCATTATCGGTGTATACCACCGTCTGTACCGGCCCGTAGTGATAGATCGCGTATTTCAGCGCGTCCACGTCGTTGGGAATCTTCCGCCATTCGGTTACCGTTTTCCGGAAGTCGCAGGATGGATTCACGCAATCCGGATAGGGCAGATCTCCCGGGTAGGGATCGCAGCTTTCATCCACCGAGGCCCATAGCGAAAGGTAGTTGACCGCTGTCAGCGAGTTCCCTCCAGTATAACCGGAGGTGTAGGAGGGGTTGCAGGCGATAACGTTCACTTCGGAATAATCGTACTCCATTCCTTCCTTTATCTTCACCTTAGATTCGAGATCGGCCAGGGCGGTATGTGCCCAGCAGGTTCCGAAATTGCCCTGATATTTGACCGCACTGACCCCTCCGAGCGAGCGCCAGTCCCAGACGGAGGGAAGGGTTTCGCTGCGCAGATCCGGCCGCGGCAGCAGATGCTCGGTGCCTATCCGGGGAGGTATATATCCCGGAATTCTTTTATCGGATATCTCTGGCGGGGTTCCCCTTACCTCGATTTCCCCGGGGGACAGATTAACGGTCAATACAAGAAGCAATATGCATAAGGAAAAGACTGTTACCGGATAATCCCTCAATCTCATAATTTCTCCTCCTCTAGGGCGTTAGAAAATTATCGATATCAGAAGAGCACGAAGTACTGGAATCGCCCGCTCATTTTATCACATATATATAAAAATATCAACCGCTTAAGGGGAAGGGGCATAATGTCCGGAAGGTAAAAGTTCCTGTGCCAACCGGGGCAGCCTCCAGGTGTAGCCGTCAAGCCGGATCGCGGGAAGATAGGGGGATTCTGGAAGGGATCGGAAGTCGCCCCGCCGGTATCGGTCGTTTGGCCCCGTAAATCTTGTCTTCCCGGGGCGGAGGCACGCTTTCGGCCTATCCTTTTTTGGTCCCGCTTTTCGCTTTTTCCCCCACCCGGTACCGGTTCGTAATCGGCAACCGGCGGTCGCGTCCGAAAGCTTTGGGAGTGATCTTTATGCCGGGAGCGCCCTGGCGGCGCTTGTATTCATTGCGGTCAATCATGCGGAGCACCCGGCGGACCGTTTCCCGGTCCAGCCCGTGGGAGGCGATTTCTCCGGGGGAGAGATCGTTTTCGACGTAGAGCTCGATGATCCTGTCCAGCACCGGATAGGGGGGCAGGGTGTCCTGATCCGCCTGGCCCGGCCGCAGTTCCGCCGTTGGGGGACGGCGGATGATGGATACCGGGATTACCGCTCTGCCCGCCCGGCGGTTCAATAAGCGGCTCAGGGAAAAAACCAGGGTTTTGGGAACATCCTTCAGCACGGCGAATCCGCCGGCCATGTCGCCGTAGAGGGTGCAGTAACCGACCGCCACCTCGCTCTTGTTACCGGAGGTGAGCACCAGCCAGCCGAAACGGTTGGAAAGGGCCATCAGCAGGTTCCCCCTCACCCGGGCCTGGATGTTCTCTTCGGTGACGCTGACCTCCCCCCGTTCGATTATATCGTCCAGGAGATCGCGGTACGACTCGTAAATGGTTCCTATGGGCAGCTCCAGTAAAGAGATTCCCAGGTTGTTCGCCAGGCGCCGGGCGTCGCGCAGGGTGTTCCGGGAAGTGTAGGCGGAAGGCATGGTCACCCCGGTCACCTTTTCCCGGCCCAGGGCCTCCACCGCCACCGCGGCGGTCAGGGCCGAATCGATCCCCCCGCTCAGGCCCAGCACCACTCCCCGGAATCCGTTTTTCTTCACATAATCCCGGGTGCCCAAGACCAAGGCCTGGTAGATTTCCTCCACCGCCGCGGGAAAGGCCACTTTCTTCCGCCGGGGAAGGGGAGCTTTTGCCTTTTCCGGCAGGGGAGGCAGCTTGACGATTTCCACCGGGTGGGGGTACCGGGCCGGAACCGTCTTTTCCCCTCTCCCGTCAAGGGAGGGCAGGGGTATGTCGTGCACCAGGAGGTCCTCCCCGAAGGGAACGGCCCTCACCACGGTACGGCCCCGGGGATCGCAGATCACGCTGCCGCCGTCAAATACCAGTTCGTCCTGTCCTCCCAGCAGGTTGATATAGCCGAGCCAGATATGGTTCTCCCGCGCCCGCCGCCGCATGAGCCTTTCCCTCTCCGGGCCTTTCCTCCGGTGATAGGGGGAGGCGGAGATATTTATCACTATCCGGGCCCCTCCCCCGCCCACCTGGCTGGCGGTCGGTCCCCGCTCCATCCAGATGTCCTCGCAAATATTGATTCCCACCGGGACGTCACCGAAAGAGACCACCAGGGCGCGCTCGCCCTCCCGGAAATATCTTTTTTCATCGAAAACCCCGTAGTTGGGGAGGTGGAGCTTGCGGTAGCGGGCGGCTATTCCACCCCGGTAGAGAACGCTGGCGGTGTTATATAAAGGACCTCCCCCGGCCTGTTCGGGGGCGTGGGGGGCTCCCACGATCACCGCTATACCCCGGGCGGCGGCCGCCAGCTTCTGCAGCTCCGCCTCGCAATCGGCCAGGAAGGATGGTTTGAGCAGCAGGTCCTCGGGGGGATAGCCGCAGAGCGTCAGTTCGGGAAAGGCCAGTATCTGTACGCCCAGTTTGCGGGCCAGCGATATTTTTCCGCGGATCAGCCTGGAGTTTTCCGCCAGAGCGCCTACCGTGGGATTGATCTGAGCGAGCCCCAGGCGGATTTTCCCGGTCTTTTTTTTCATCGGCGGGCCTTTCGTTTATCTCCCCGGAACCGTTTTCACCGGATTGTAGCACCGGGCGGTTCGAGGTAAAAGTCTAAAGGATCGAGGGAGACACGGAAAAGGAAAAACTCCGGTCCCCCTATCCGGAAAATTCTCCCTTTCGGAATATACCTCTTTCCGATGAATCCCCCTGTGCGGAGAATCCCTCTTTTGGAAAAATCATCCCCGTCAGACCGGGGATCGGGTCTAAAGCTGCGCTGAACCCGGTACCCTTCCGGAATCAACCGCCGTCGTCCGATTCGCGGTCGGGAATAAACTCCAGCCAGACGAGCAGCAATAGAAGGCAGGCCGTTCCCAAAGGCCATATGTATTCCCTGAAATCGATGCGGTAGAAACCCGAGGGCGGTGAAAATATGAAGTGATACCGGCGCGGCGGGAGCAACCGCTTGAATTTTCCCTCTCCCTCTATGTACCAGGGAGGAAAAAGCGCCATGAATATTATTATGATTACCAGCAGATAGAGGATGAGCTCCTTCCACAATTTCATCGCGGACATTTCAAATTATCCTCCCAAAGGGCAGGGCCGTTAACCGGTCTCCGTTCCCGGATTCCCGGTCTCCGTTCCCGGATTCCCGACCTCCGGTCCCGATTTTGCCGGCACCGTTCCCGGTTGCCCCGTGCCGGCCCGCCCCGGCCGCCATAAGGCTTTAAATTTATCCCCGTCCCATGACCGGCTGGCTTTACTTACCAGTATTCCCGAATAGGCTATAAAGAGGGGTTCTATCACCACCCGGAAATCGCTCTTGAATTTGGTAAACAGAATCAACAGGACGAGATAGACCCCCACCGGCAGCAGCAGCGGACGTTGCCCCCGGCGGTAATAGGCGGCCAGGCCGACCAGGCCGCCCAGCATGATCAATACATAGGAGTACCCCCTGGCATAGGTGGTGTTTCTGGTATTTTCATCCGGCCAGGATTTGATAAAGTGCCAGCCTTTTTCGGTTAGCCGGGCGGTATTCGAGTAGAGCCGGTTGATAATGTCCCAACCGTCGCGGGCGGTGGTGTAGTTTTTAAGATTCAACTCGTACAGGCGGCCCTCAAACACCGGTACCGCCTTATGGTAACGGTTGATCCGTTGGATCACCAGGGGGATCAGAATCAGCATGAATATTATCAGGTAGAGCTTCCGCTTGCGGTTGAGCACGAAGGTCCCCGGCAGCAGCCATACCAGGACCGGTTTGAGTAGCAATCCCCCGGCCGTCAGGGCGGCGAACAGCAGGGCCTGGCATTCTTTTTTAATTCTTACCAACGCCAGCGTCGAGAACAGGATGACGAGGAAGATTACCAGCGATTCCGGCTTGATCTCCAAGCAGTAAAAAATGAAGTTGGGATACAGTGCTCCCATCAGGGCGGCGGCCAGTCCCGCCCGGCGGTCGCACAGGCCGGCGGTTATGCCGTATAAAAGCAAGACCGCCACGGAATTGATTATCCCCTGGACGATATAAACGGCCCGGTAATTAAAGGTGCCGGCCAGGAGGTAGATCACCCGTAGAAACAGGGGATAGAGGGGAGGCTGGGTGGGTGTAAACCCTCCCTGGACGGCCAGCTGGTTATAATATTTCAGGAGCGTGGAATCGGCCGGCTGGTTGGCGGTTATGGCCGGATAGAGGCGCAGGGTCAGGGCCAGCAGGAAAACGATCAGAAGGATATCCCAATCTCCGGTGTATCTTCTGAAGAATTCCGGTGCCCGCGGCCTCTCTTCCGCTCCCGACCTTCCGATAAGGGTCACTCCCCATCGCCTGATCGATCCCCAGCCCGGCCGCGGAAAAGTCCGCCCCCGGAGGTGTCCGCTTAGCAGCAGGGCGGTGTAAATGATAAGTATCGGTTCGACCATGAGCCGGTAGCGGACCTTGAAGATCGCCAAGAATATGTTACATGCCAGGTAGCTGATCAGCAGCAGCGCCAGGAACCGGTAACGCCGGTCGCGCAGGCGCACCATGCCAGCGAATCCGCAGAGCATCAGGGGCAGGTAGGCGTAGATTAATATCTGGCTTAAATGCCTGCTGGAGCCGATGACGGGACGCAGCACGAAGGCGTCCCAGCCCCGCGCGAAAACGAGCCGGGACTTGTTGTAGATTATATCGGCTGTTTTCAGCTTGTTATTTTTTATGAAACTCAAGCCGGCGCGGTAATATTCCCAGCCGGTCATATCGCTCCTGCGCAATTCGGTCTCTTTGAGCTTGAGGTATCTATCTCCGGTGGAAGCGGGATTATAGGTTTTATAAAAAGCCCTTCCGGCCCGGTTGGAGATTCCGCCGTTAAGGGCGGAGTAGATGAAGTACGGAGCCAATACGGCCGCGAGGGCGAGCAGGAAAACCTTCCGTTTTTTAAGCGCTAAAAACAAACCGGGGGCGAAAAATATCATGACCGGCCTGAACCCGCACCCCAGGCACAACAGCAGGACGCTCCCCAGGGACTTTTTCTTCTCCGAGACCGGGATGAGGAATATGGCCAGGAGCAGGGACGTGAAAAGCAGGCCTACCGTCTCGGTCAAGATGGTCAGGTTATAGGCGATGAAGTTGGGGTAGAGGGCGGCTATCCCGGCCGCCAGCAGCGCTGTCTTTTGGTCTTTAAGTCGGGCCGTGATCCAGTAGAGCAGCAGAACTGTCAAAGCGCTTAATACCGCCTGCGCGGCGTAGACCGCGGAAAAGTTCTGGTCCCCGCAGGTGAGATAGATCACCCGCAGAAACAGGGGATAACCGGGGGGAAGGGAGGAGGGAATCAGCTGATTCCCCTGCGCCGCCTCGCTGTAGCGGGCCATGTCGCTGAAATCGGGAACCGCCCGGCAGGTGAGGGCGGTGTACAGGCGGACGCCCAAAGCCGTAAAGATGATTAGGAATAATATTAGCGTTAGGTATCGGTTTTTCATTGTGTCCAACCGGTGTCCGGTTAAGCTGTTTCGGTGGATTGACTGTATCATATCCGGTGGTCATTGTAAACCGGGCGCCCGGAGGGGCACGGCGCCGGTCACTTTTGCTCCGGGGGAAAGGGGCGGACCACCGGCCGCGGTCAATCCTGTTGACTGCCGGGCGGTGCTGGCATAGATTGCATTTAGGGAGCAAAGGAGTGGAGAATGAAAAAATGCGTCTTTTTCGGAGGTTGGATCGTAGCCCTGCTTTCAACCCCGGTATTAGCCGGCAGCGTCCCTATCCATCACCGCCTGGAAGTGAGTATAGATCCGGCCGAGCATTACATTCAGGGCCGGGACACCCTGGTCCTTTCCGCGGCGGCGGGGAAGGAAGCAATATTTTTTCTGATGGACAGTGGCTTACGGGTGGTTTCGGGGACGCCGGGAGTCACCGTTGAGCTGGATAAGAGCGGGATCAAGGCGGAAGACTTCGGAATCGACGCGGAGGATTATTCTTCCTTTACCTCTCAGCGGCAGAATAAATACGTTCTAAGGCCTCGCCCGGATTCCCCCGGGGACCAGGAGGTAATTCTGGAATTCGAGGGGAAGGTGCATTATCCCTTGGAGCAGGTGGGAGAAGAATACGCCCGGGGTTTCAGCCAATCTCCGGGCATCATAGAGGAGAGGGGAGTATACCTGGCCGGATCCACCTACTGGGTGCCCTGGTTCGATAAGGAACTGATCACCTTCGCCTTGAAAGTGATCCTGCCGGAGGGCTGGGAAGCGGTAAGCCAGGGAAGGAGGACCGGGCACCGGAGAGGGGGAGGAAAAACCGTTACCCGCTGGGAATGCCCCTATCCGATGGAGGAGATCTACCTGGTGGCCGCGCCTTTCCATGAGTACCGGCAGGCCGCCGGGTCGGTGGAGGTGATGGCTTTCCTGCGCTCGCCCGATGAAAACCTGGCGCACAAATACCTCGAAACCACCGCCCAGTACCTGGAAATGTACCGCGCCCTGGTGGGGCCCTATCCCTATTCGAAGTTTGCCCTGGTGGAAAATTTCTGGGAAACCGGTTACGGGATGCCTTCCTTCACCCTGCTGGGAGAGCAGGTCATCCGCTTTCCCTTTATCCTGCATTCCTCCTATCCCCACGAGCTGCTTCACAACTGGTGGGGTAACAGCGTCTATGTCGATTTCGATTCCGGAAATTGGTGCGAAGGGATAACGGTCTACCTGGCCGATCATCTGATCAAGGAGCAGCGGGGTCAAGGGGCGGAGTACCGGCGAACCGCCTTGCAGAAGTTCACCGACTATGTGACCGGGGAGAATGATTTTCCCCTGACCCGTTTTATCTCCCGCCGTGATGCTCCCTCGGAGGCCATCGGGTACGGCAAGGGGATGATGGTCTGGAACATGCTGCGCGAGAAGGTCGGGGATGAAATGTTCATCCGGAGTTTCCAGCGGTTTTACCGGGATAACCGTTTCCGGGTCGCCGGCTATGATGATATCCGCGCCTCCTTCGAGGCGGTCACCGGTGCCGACCTGAAGCCTTTTTTCGAGCAGTGGATCGGGAGGACCGGGGCTCCCCGCCTGCGGTTGGCGGAGGCGGGGGCCGATCGCGCCCCCTCGGGGTACGATCTGCGCTTCACGCTGGAACAGTCGCAGCCGGAAGGATTTTTCGAGCTGGATGTGCCGGTGGCGGTTTCTTTCTCCGACGGGATTGAAATCAAAAAAGTGGCGATGACCGCCCCGCGGCAGGAATTCAAGCTTAATTTCTCCCGGCGGCCGAGACGGATCAGGATAGATCCGCAGTTCAACCTGATGAGGGAGCTGCATCACCGGGAAGTGCCGCCCTCCCTTTCGAAAATATTCGGAGCGGAAAAAATTCTGATATTGCTGCCCTCCCGGGTGGAGGCTGGCGCCGGGGAGGCATACCGGCGGCTGGCGCGGATATGGCAGGGGGATGCCGGCAAGGAAATCGAGGTCCGGACGGACGGCGAAATTGACACCTTGCCCGCCGGTTGGGCCGTATGGATCTTCGGTGAGGAAAACATCCATAAAAAATCCATAGTGGAAGGCCTGGCCGGATACGACGCGGAACTGGATGAAGGTTCCATCCGGTTCCGGAACACGGTGCTGGACCGGACGGACAACAGCCTGGTGGTGGCGGTGAGGCATCCGGGCGATCCGCGTTCGGTGGCTGTTTGGTTAACAGTGAGCGACGGGGAGGCGGTCCCCGGGTTATCCCGGAAGCTGCCCCATTACGGAAAATACAGCTATCTGGCCTTCACCGGAACCGCTCCGGACAATATATATAAGGGGCAGTGGGAAGCCGTCTCTTCCCCCCTGTCCGCGGAGATTCCGGAGCCGGGAGAGGACTCTCCCCCGATTGACGACGCCCTTCCCCCGCGCCGGGCCTTGGCCAATCTGGCCCCGGTATTTTCCGAGAAGCGGATGATGGCGGACGTGGAGTATCTCTCCAGCGAGGAATTGGAAGGCCGAGGCGTAGGGACGGAAGGGATAGAGCGGGCGGCCGAGTTCATCGCCCGCAGCTTCCGGGAGGCGGGATTGCTCCCGGGCGCCGACGACGGCACGTACTTTCAGGCCTGGGAGGATGTGATCGACGGCGAGGGCCGTCGGGGGGAAGTTCGGAATGTGCTGGGGATAATTCCCGGAACCGATGCCGGGAGAGAAGGCCAATCGGTGGTCCTATGCGCCCATTACGATCACCTGGGCCGCGGTTGGCCCGACGTCCGCCGGGGCAACCAAGGAAAGATTCATCCGGGAGCGGATGATAACGCCAGCGGGGTGTCGGTGATGATCGAATTGGCCCGGTTGCTGGGAAAAACCCTCAAACCGAGCCGTACCCTGATCTTCGCCGCGTTCACCCAGGAGGAGAACGGACTGCGTGGCTCCCGGCATTTTGTAGTCCATAACCGGCGTTTTCCCTCCACCCAGGTTATGGGGGCGGTCAATCTCGACACGGTAGGGCGCTTGCGGGGGGGCAGGTTGATGGTGCTGGGCGGCGCCAGCGCCCGGGAATGGAAACATATCTTCATGGGGGCATCCTACGTTACCGGAATCGAGACCGAAATGGTCACCGCGGACCTGGACGCCAGCGATCAGGTTGCCTTTATCGAGGCGGGAGTGCCGGCGGTACAGCTTTTTGCCGGTCCCCACGAGGATTATCACCGTCCCACCGACACCGCCGATAAGATAGACGCGGCCGGCTTGGTCAAGGTGGCCGCCATTGCCCGGGAAGCGGTCCTCTACCTGACCGAAAGGGAGGAAGCGCTCTCCTTCTCCGGGGCGGAAAAAGGTGAGGGGAAGGACGGGGAGCCCTCCGCCCAGCGCAAGGTGGGAACAGGCAGCATGCCCGATTTTTCCTACACGGGAAAAGGGGTGAGAATCGGCGCGGTCACAGGCGGTTCTCCGGCCGAGAAGGCGGGATTGCGCAAAGGGGATGTCATAATCCGGCTGGGAACTTTTCCGGTGGGAGATCTACGGGATTATTCCCAGGCCCTGAAGCAGTTCCGGCCGGGGGACCGGGTGGAAGTGGTCTATCTGCGCGGGGGGAGTGAAAAAAAGACCATGGTTACGCTGGCCGAACGATAGCTGCCTCCGGTATTGGAATCGCCGCCTTATTCCACGGGAGCCGTCCCTGTAACAAAGAGGGAAGGTTATCCGTAATATATAACAAACAGGTAATCCGGAAAGCGAAGGAGAAGCGTTATGAAAAAACTGTTTGTTATCACCGTGATCGTTTTCATGGCCGGGCTGCTGCTCTCGGCCGAGCTGCTGGCCGGGACGGAGACCACGCTGAAAAAGGAATTCAAAGCCGAACGGGGAGAGAAGATCGAGATTGATCTCGGCACCGGCGGAGATATCATCATCCAGGGCTGGAGCAAGGAAAGAATTGAGGCAGAAGTAACAATCAAGGGGAGAAACCGGGATAATATCGAGGTCGACTTCGACCGGCAAAGGTCCGGCTTGAAAATCACCTCGGAATATAAGCAGAGGCGGCGTAACAACCGGACCGACATGCGGATCTTCCTCCGCGTGCCGGAAGAATTCGACGTGAAATTCGAGACCAACGGCGGAGACGTGGATATTCGCAAGATCCGGGGCAGTTTTACCGGGAGAACCATGGGAGGCGATATCACCTTCAAGGAATTGTCCGGCACGGCCCGGATTACCACCATGGGAGGGGATATCGAGGTGGAAGATTGCGAGCTGGACGGCAGGGTTAAAACCATGGGAGGGGATGTTGATATCCGGGAGCTGAAAGGAAACCTGAAGGGCATTACCATGGGGGGAGAGGTGAATTATCACAATATAAAAAGATCGGATAACGATGCTGATGAGGTGTCGGTGACCACCCTGGGGGGCGATCTGGACCTGGATTTTGAGGACCAGGACGTAAAGGCCAGGACCTTCGGAGGGGACATCGACGTGTCCCGGGCCAAGAAGGTAAACGTGTCCACCTTCGGCGGCGATATCAACGTGGATGAAGCGCTGGTGGGGGCCAGCGTCAATACCATGGGAGGTGATATCACCATCCGCTTCGCCAATGAATATGTCCAGGCCCGGACCATGGGGGGGGATATCGATATTAAGGGAGTGGATGGATGGGTCAAGGCGACCACCATGGGGGGAGATATTAACGTCACCATGATCGGTGACCCGGAGAAGGGGAAACGGGACGTCGAGCTGAAATCGATGGGCGGGGATATTGAGCTGTACGTTCCGGAGGGGCTGTCGATGGAGTTTGATATAGAGATCGCCTATACCAAGGGGAGCAGGCGTAATTACAAGATTGTGTCCGATTTTGATATGAAGATCGAAGAAACCGAAAAGTGGAAGAGCCATTGGGGGCAGAAGAGGAAATATATTTACGGAACCGGTGAGGTCAAGGGGGGCGAGCATACGATCAAGATCAGGACCACCAACGGCAACGTGTATGTTAAAAAAGGAAAATAAGCCGTAGGCCAGGTGCCGTAATCGTACCGGGAAAAGGCCCGGAAGTTGCCTTCCGGGCCTTTTCCCGGTCGCGGTGAGCCGGGGGAGGCCACACCGGCCCTCTGCTCCGGTGCCGGTTCACAGGTCGGAATAGATCTCCGGGCGGCGGTCCCGGAGAAAGAACCGCCGGGCAGGGCTCTTTTCCAGCAAGGTGTAATCTATATCGGCGTACAGAATGTGATCTTCGCCCCGGGGGGCGCGGGCCAGAATCGCTCCATCCGGTCCGGCCACATACGATTCGCCGGCAAAGGTCAGGCGGTCCTCCTTTCCCACCCGGTTGGCCAGGGCGGCGAAATAACCGTTTTGAAAGGCCGCCACGCGCAATTCCGCCTCGTAAAGGCCTTCGGGCCATTCCCCCAGCGCCCCGGCCTGGGGAACGACGACCAGGTCGGCGCCTTTAAGCGCCAGGGCCCTCATATATTCCGGAAAGTGCCGGTCGTAACAGATGGCGATGCCTATCCGCCCGGCGGCGGTATCGAAAACGCCCGCCCCCAGGTCTCCGGGCGCATAGTACCCTTTTTCGAGGAATCCGGGCAGATCGGTGATATGTATCATCCGGTTCTTGCCCGCCAGCCTTCCATCCCGGTCGATGACCACCGTGGTGTCGTAGGTTTTATTTCCATCTCTTTCCAGGAGATTGATCAGGACGACCACTCCCAGTTCTTGGGCTTTCCGCCGGAAAGCGTCGGTGATCGGTCCGGGGACCGTCTGGGCCAGGGCGAGCTGCCGGGAATCGGCGGGATGCTGGGGTAAAAACCACAAGAACGATAACTCGGGATAGGCGACCAGACCGGCGCCCGCGGCGGCGGCCTCTTCCAGCGCCCGCAGTCCCCGGGCCAGGTTCGCCTCCCTATCCTTGGTGTTTTTCTGTTGTACCAGCGCTATTTTCATTTGCTTTCCCTATGGCCTGGTATTGTAGTGTAATTTTACCGGGTACCACAAGGGATTATCCGGGGAGTAAAAAAGGGAAGCGGAGCGTTATCATCCGCCTCCCTCTTGAAGGGGGCTTGAGCAGGATTTAAATAACCAGCGTACAATCCCGCTCATCCGGCCCTGAGATCAAATGCTATTCGGACAGCGGATTCACGGCCTTTGGACCCCATAAACAGGTTCAGCCCTAAATACCCTGCCCGGTCGGCAACAACCGTCCCTGCCGGCGGGAACTGGTGGTGGCGATTATGCGCGATCGTTTTTCCCTATCGAACCGCCTGTGTCTTATTATATACAATATCTTATATTCGTGCAATATACTATGTCAAAATATTTATTCGGGCATACGTGTATATAATATACAAGATGATAACGCCTATACCGTAACTTATGAAAAAGTATCGGACATTTACTGGAGAAGCCTGAGGCTGAGGATTGAAATGATGATCTCGACAAGAATATCATTTACTGATAGGCTGGCGATGATCAGGCGCGCGGACAGGCGCGCGGAAGCTGCAGGATCGAGTAATCAGCCCGGATCTTTTAAGGCGTGAGAAGAGAAAATCAAGCGGGAGGGAAAAATGCAGAAATTATGTTTTATAGGATTCGGAATCGTGGGGCAGGGATTGGCGGAGATCCTGGTAAAGAAGAAGGAAGAGCTGAAGAAAAAACACGATTTTGATTTCCAGGTGGTGGCGGTGAGTGATTTCATCAAGGGAGCGGCCTATAATCCCAAGGGCCTGGATCTTTCCCGGCTGCTGGAGTTGGCGGGGGACAATAAAATATCGGAATACCCGGGAGCGCGGACCGGTTGGGACGCCCTCACCACCATAAAGGAATGTAACGCCGATATAGTGATCGAGGTCACCTATACCGATATTAAGACCGGCCAACCGGCCTACGACCACTTCCGGGCCGCCCTGGAGTCGGGCAAACACCTGGTCACCACCAACAAGGGTCCCACCGCCCTGTTCTTCCATGAATTGAACGCTCTGGCCGCCAAGAAGGGAGTTAAGTTTCTCTACGAGGGAACGGTTGTGGCCGGCACGCCGGTGCTGAACCTGAACTCTCTCTGCCTGGCCGGAAACCGCGTTGACGAAGTGCGCGGAATACTCAACGGAACCACGAATTTTATTCTTACCAATATGGAAGGCGGAAAAAGTTATGAGGAGGCCCTCCGGGAGGCCCAGGAACTGGGTTATGCCGAGGCCGACCCCACCGCCGACGTGGAGGGCTTTGACGCGCTGGCCAAGGTGGTCATCCTGGCCCAGAGCCTGATGGGAGCCAAGCTGGGGGAGGAGGATGTGGACCGGACCGGCATCACCGGGATAAGCCTGGAAGATGTCAAGGCGGCGGGCCGGGAAGGAAAACGCTGGAAACTGATCGGCCAGGTTACCCGCGATGGTGCGGGGGTCAGAGCATCGGTGAAACCGCAAAAGGTCGATCTTACCGATCCCCTGGCCGCGGTGGGCGGTGCCACCAACGCCTTGACCTTCGTCACCGATCTGCTGGGAGAGGTGACCATAGTGGGACCGGGAGCCGGCAAGATAGAAACCGGGTTTTCCCTGCTGATAGATATCCTGACCATCAATAATATCTGACCGCGGCAGGGAGCAAGGGAGGGAACGGCATCTTCCGGAGTGAGACGCGGGGCCGCCTGGCAAGGGAAGGAACGCCGGGAATCCGTTCCGGACGCCGGGATTGAGCGGATCACAGCCCCAGCACGTCGGTCATCGAATAAAGTCCGGGAGCGCGGCCGTGGATGAAGGAAATCGCCCGCAGCGTTCCCCGGGCGAAGGTAAGGCGGGAATGGGCCCGGTGCGTCAACTCCAGACGCTCCCCTTCCCCGGCAAAGATTACCGTGTGCTCGCCCACCACGTCTCCCCCGCGCAGGGAAAAGATCCCAATCTCCTCCTTCGGGCGGGGTCCGATACTCCCCTCCCGGCCGGGGATGAGGGTGGTTCCCGGCCGGACTTTTTGAACGGCTTCGGCCAGGCGGGACGCCGTGCCGCTGGGTGAATCTTTTTTACGGTTATGGTGGATTTCCATTATCTCGATATCAAATCCCTCTAGGGCGCGGGTCACCTCCTCCACCAGTTTGAACAGCAGGTTGGTGCCCGCGGACATATTGGGACTCAACAGGACGGGGATCTTTTCGGAAAATCCCCGGATCGTCTCTATCTGCGGCGCGCTGAATCCGGTGGTGCCTATCACCATCGCTCTGCCCGCCTGGGCGCAGGCGGCTATAAACCGCAGGGAAGCTTCGGGGGAGGTGAAATCGACGATGACGTCGGCCGGGGAAAGGACCTCCCGCAGATCGGATACGATATTTATTCCGTGAAAAACGCTTCCCACCGCCGCGTGCCGTGGAGCCACGACCGCTCCTACCAGCTCCAGGCCCTCTTCCCGCGCGATTTCCTCCGCGACGATTCCTCCCATCCTACCCCCGGCGCCGGTGATCACGATCTTTATCATTTCCCCCAGCCTTTCACACCTTTACCTTGGCGGATTTTATGTTCAGGCCGTACTGCTCCAGGGCGTGGGCCAGTTTCTCCCGGTTCTGGGGAAGCATCCTGACCAGGGGAAGCCGTAAATCTCCCACCTGCATTCCCAGCAGATTCATGGCCTCCTTGACCGGCATGGGATTGGTTTCTATGAACATCGCCTGGCATAGGGGTAGCAGCCGGTAATGAAGCTCCCGGGCCCGGGACAGATCGCCCTGGTTGAAGGCCGCCAGCATGCTCAGCACATCCGCCGGCACTATATTGCCTACCACGCTGACCACTCCCTTGCCGCCGATACTTAACACCGGCAGGGTAATGGCGTCGTCACCCGAGAGGAGGTTGATGCGGTCCCCGCAGCGTAAAATAATTTCGGACATCTGCTCGATCGATCCGCTCGCTTCCTTGATGGCCACTATATATTCATGGGCGCTCAAGCGGGCCACGGTCGACGGATGCATATTGGTCCCGGTCCTTCCCGGAACGTTGTAAAGCATCAAGGGCAGCTTTCCCTCGTCCGCCAGTTTCATGAAATGGGCGTACAGGCCTTCCTGGGTGGGTTTGTTGTAATAGGGCGTGACCACCATGGCGCCGTCGGCGCCGAGTTCCCGGGCCTTGATAATGTTTTCAACGGAGCGGGAGGTCGAGTTGGTTCCACAACCGGCCACCACCTTTATTCCGCCCGCCGCCTCCTCGACCACTATCTTGATTATCTCGAAATGCTCTTCCCAGGTGTAGGTGGGATTCTCGCTGGTGGTGGCGCAGGGTACCAGCCCGTCCGTCCCCGCCTCCAGGTGAAACCTCACCAACTCGCGTAATTTTTCTTTATTCAGGCTGCCGTCTTCATGAAACGGCGTTACCAAAGCGATATATAGTCCCGTTAACATGGTCCTGCGCCTCCTTGATGCAAAACAGGGGGATTGACGAAATGAAACCCTCTCTTGAGGTGGCGAATTTGCCGCGCCCGGTCGATTTCGACTCTATGAATTCAATCACCGGGTGTCAAGCAGATAAGTGGATGAAAACCCACATTTATAGACCGGCCGCCGCCTCCCCACGGGGATGGTTAGGCGCCTTCAAGCCGCGATTCTGAATGCGGTTAGGGGTGTTTTTCAGCGCTGCGACGGGGCCCGGAAAATGGCTCCCGGACAGGGAGGCCACAAAAAAATAAAAAAGCTGGAATTAGGGCTTGACAAATAGCAATATTAATATATCTTAATATAAAAATGAATGAGCAAGGAAGAAATAAGATGATTTCCAGAAAGACGCGGAGCCCCCTTTCCGATGGCGACCTGGAGAGGCTGGCCGAGATTCTCAAGGCCCTGGCCAATCCGGCCCGGCTCAAGCTGGTCAATATCCTGGCCGGGGGGGAGCGGACGGTTTCCGAGTTGTGCGAACTCTCGGGCCTGAAACAATCGCTGGTTTCCCAGCAGCTCAAGAACCTGCGTCTGAACAGTATCGTTAAAAGAAGGAAGGACGTTCCCAACATGTATTACAGCATACAGGAGAAAAATGTGATCGCACTGTTGGGATGTCTGGGTAGATGCGAGTGTAGCCGGGAAGCGAACTCAAGGAGGATAAAATGAGTGAAAAACTTACCCATGTAACCGATATAAATTTTCAGGAGCAGGTGCTGGACGCGGAGATACCCGTGGTCGTGGATTTCTGGGCGCCCTGGTGCGGCCCCTGTCATATTATTGGCCCCATCATCGAAGAACTTTCCGATGAATACGGGGGCAAGGTGAAATTCGTTAAAATAAACACCGATGACGCCCGGGAGATCGCCACCAAATACGGCATAATGGGCATACCCACCCTCAAGGTATTCAAGGCGGGAGAGGAAATAAATTCCTTGACCGGAGCCGCTCCCAAGGGACATATCAAGGATTGGATAGATAATTCCCTGGGATTCTGATTTTGACGCCCCAGGAACCGGGAAGGTTCGCTTGGCAATAAGTCGTTTTCTGGGTTATAATGATTCGGGATTACGCGGGGGCCGGGAACGGCTCCCCGCCCCGGAGATACGGATAGTTAAAGGCACACCGCGTGCCCGCGGCCGGAAGACCTGATTAGGTATTTATCCGGTGAACGGCGCCTTGCCTTGACCGGCGCCGCCATCCGGACCGGAAGACGATCAAGGGGGTCGGTTTGGCAGAGCTGCCTTTTCTGGCGGGTGAACATGGTAGAGGCCCGTTTCTGGTAGTTCTTTTCTTTCTGTCGGTTATGGTGATAACCCTGTGGGGTGCCTGGGAAGGAAGCCTGCCTCAGACCGAGGAAATCATTACCGCGGAAATCGCCCGGGAGACCGCGGCCGGCGGTGAAGTGTGGCG
>JAFGPI010000179.1 GCA_016926065.1 Candidatus Krumholzibacteriota bacterium | reverse complement strand
TTTATTCAATGATCTCGGTTACCACTCCGGCGCCGACGGTCCTGCCGCCCTCCCGGATCGCGAACCGCAGCTCCTTCTCCATCGCTATCGGCGTGATAAGCTCTATCGTCAGCTCCACGTCGTCCCCCGGCATGACCATCTCGGTCCCCTCCGGCAGGGTACCCACTCCGGTCACATCCGTCGTCCGGAAGTAAAACTGCGGCCGGTACCCGTTGAAAAACGGCGTGTGCCTGCCGCCCTCTTCCTTCCTCAATATATATACCTTGCCCTTGAACTTCTTGTGCGGGGTCACCGATCCCGGCTTCGCCACCACCATCCCCCGGTCCAGCTTGTCCTTGTCTATCCCCCGCAGCAACAACCCCACATTGTCCCCCGCCATCCCCTCGTCCAACAGCTTCCGGAACATCTCCACCCCCGTCACCACCGTCTTCTGCGTGTCCCGGATACCCACTATCTCCACCGCGTCCCCCACGTGCACTATCCCCCGCTCTATCCTTCCGGTCCCCACCGTCCCCCGTCCCGTTATCGAAAATACATCCTCTATCGGCATCAAAAACGCCTTCTCCATGTCCCGCTCCGGCGTCGGTATATATCCGTCTATCGCGTCCATCAACTCCCAGATACACTTCACGTCCTCGCTCCCGGCATCCCCACTCTCCAACGCCTTCAACGCACTCCCCCGGATTATCGGTATCTCGTCTCCCGGAAATTCATACTCGCTCAGCAACTCCCGCACTTCCAACTCCACCAAGTCCAGCAACTCCGGATCGTCCACCATGTCCACCTTGTTCATGAACACTATCAGGTACGGTACGTTCACCTGCCGCGCCAGCAAAATGTGCTCCCGCGTCTGCGGCATCGGCCCGTCCGCCGCGCTCACCACCACTATCGCCCCGTCCATCTGCGCCGCCCCCGTGATCATGTTCTTGATGTAATCAGCGTGCCCCGGACAGTCCACGTGCGCGTAATGCCGCTTCTCCGTCTCGTACTCCACGTGCGCCGTGGCAATGGTGATCCCCCGCTCCCGCTCCTCCGGCGCCTTGTCAATCTCTTCAAACGGCACGTAGGTCGCCAATCCCTTCGTCGCCAGATGCTTCGTCATGGCCGCCGTCAGGGTCGTCTTGCCATGATCCACGTGTCCGATCGTCCCCACGTTCACATGTGGCTTGCTCCGTTCAAACTTCTTCTTCGCCATGAGGCATCCTCCTTTTTATGCCAGGCCCCACAAACGGCCCTGTTTTTCAGTGACCAGCTCTTCCGGCACTCGGTCATAATGTGAAAATTGCATGCTGTAAACCGCTCTCCCCTGGGTCAGTGACCGCAGCACGGTGGCGTATCCGAACATGTCGGAAAGCGGCGCCCGGGCGGAAATTACCTGGGCGTCAGATCTACTGGTCATTCCTTCCACTTTTCCTCTACGCATGTTGATGTCGTTCATAACATCGCCGATGTACTCCTGGGGGAGCACCACCTCGATGTCCATTACCGGCTCCAGCAGAACCGGCCCGGCTTTTCTCATTCCGTTCGAAAAGGCCATGCCGCCCGCTATGCGAAAAGCCAGATCACTGGAATCGATTTCATGGAACGAACCATCCACCAGCGCTACGTGAACATCGATCACCTGGCTGCCGTTCACCGGTCCGCTGACCATGGAATCGATTATGCCTTCTTCCACGTACGGTATATATTGCTTGGGAACAGCTCCGCCGATGATCCGGTTCTCGAAACTGAACCCGCCGCCCGGGTCGGGCGACATTTCAATGATCACGTGCCCGTACTGCCCTCTGCCCCCGCTCTGCTTGATAAATTTCCCTTCCGCCCGGCAGGATTTGGTTATGGTCTCCTTGTAGGCGACCTGCGGTTTCCCTATATTAGCCTGTACCCGGAACTCCCTCAGCATCCTGTCCACCAGGATCTCCAGGTGGAGCTCGCCCATTCCCGATATCAGGGTCTGCCCCGTATCCTTGTCGACCTTTACCAGGAAGGTAGGGTCTTCCTCGCTCAAGCGGCGCAGGGCGTCGGCGAGCTTGGTCTCGTCGGCCTTGGTTTTAGGCTCTATGGCCACCGCGATGACCGGTTCGGGAAAATGCATCATCTCCAGCTGCAGGGGATGCTTCACGTCGCACAGGGAATCCCCGGTGCCGGAATGCTTCAATCCCACCACGGCCACTATATCTCCGGTAAAGATTTCCTTTATATCCTCACGCTTGTTGGCGTGCATTCTTAAAATCCTGGTGAATCTTTCCTTTTTCCGGTTGGCGGCGTTAATTACCGATTTACCCAGCGCCAGGGAGCCGCTGTATACCCGCAGGTAATGCAGCCTCCCCACGTACGGATCGGTGATCACCTTAAATACCAGCGCCGTAAAAGGATCCTTCACCGTGGGATCTCTTTTCTCCTCTTTCCGGGTAAAGGGATTGGTTCCGATCACCGCCGGCAAATCGGCCGGATTGGGCAAATAACTTATGATCGCGTCCAAGAGCAATTGCACACCCTTATTCCGGAAAGCCGATCCGCACAGGACCGGGACCAACGCCGCCTGGTTGACCGCCAAGCGCAGGGCGCTCCTGATGGCTTCCTCTGAAACCTCGCCCCCTTCCACCACGTGATGCATGATGCTTTCGTCATAGTCGGCCAGGGCGGCCAGCAGGGCTTCCCGGGCATCCTTGCTCGCCTGAAGCAGATCCCGGGGTATCTCGTCCTCGTAGTAATCCGCTCCCAGGCTTTCTTCGTCGTAGAAGACGGCCTTCAACTTAATCAAATCTATAATCCCGTTAAACAGCTCGCCGGAGCCGACCGGCAGCTGAATCGGCACCGCGTTGGCGCCCAGTCTCTTCCTGATCCTGCCCACCACATTGCCGAAGTCCGATCCTACCCGGTCCATTTTATTGACAAAGGCGAGGCGGGGAACGCGGTACTTATCCGCCTGCCTCCAAACCGTTTCCGACTGCGGCTCCACTCCCCCCACGGCGCAAAATATAGCCACCACGCCATCCAGGACCCGGAGGCTCCTCTCCACCTCGACCGTAAAATCGACGTGGCCGGGGGTGTCGATAATATTTATACGATGGCTTTTCCAGAGGCAGGTGGTGGCGGCGGAGGTAATGGTGATTCCCCGCTCCTTTTCCTGCTCCATCCAGTCCATCACGGCGCTTCCCTCGTGCACTTCACCCATACGGTGGACCTTGCCCGTATAATACAGGATTCTTTCCGTTACGGTGGTCTTACCGGCATCGATATGCGCGGCAATACCGATGTTACGTGTCTTATCGAGAGGGAATTCAGTCGACATGCGGCCTCTCCGCGCCGGGGGAACTTCCGCGCCCCCGACCGGTTTGGCCGGGCCATCAGAAGAACCAGCGGCGTTTAATGCTCATCAAGCAAAGTTGCCATTTATTCATTTATTTGTTCCCTTGTCTCCTTATTGACATCCAATTGCAACTCGGACACCAACATGGATTCCACCCAACACCACACGAAATCTATCGCGGTTCCGGTTAGCAGTATCCGGAACCCTTTACCATCGGTAATGAGCGAACGCCTTGTTCGCTTCGGCCATGCGGTGGGTATCCTCGCGCTTCTTGATCGAAGGACCCTCGCGTTTATAGGCCAGCAAAAGCTCGGCGGCCAATTTTTCGGCCATCGATTTTTCCGACCGGGCCTTGGCGAAGGAGATGATCCATCTCATCGACAGGGCCAGCCTCCGGTTACTGCGCACCTCGATGGGTACCTGATATGTCGCTCCTCCCACCCGGCGGGAGGTAACTTCCAGCACCGGCTTGACATTTTCTATCGCTTTCTTGAGAATATCCAGGCCATCCTGACCCGTCTTCTCCTCGATAATATCTATGGTTTGGTAAACGATCTTTTCCGCCGTGCTTTTTTTGCCCCGGCGCATGATATAGTTAATAAACCGCGCCAATAAAACATCATTATATTTGGGGTCCGGGGTGATATCCCGTTTAATTATTTCTCTCCTGCGAGGCATTCGCCAAATCTCCTTCTAACCACTATGAGGCGACCGCGGTTTTCTTGGGCCTTTTCACTCCATATTTCGATCGGCTCTTGGTTCTTCCGTCCACGCCGCTGGTATCCAGGGTGCCCCGAATGATATGATAACGAACTCCGGGCAGATCTTTTACCCTTCCGCCCCGGATAAGAACGATCGAGTGTTCCTGCAAGTTGTGTCCCTCACCGGGGATATACGCGGTCACTTCAAATCCGTTAGTCAACCTTACGCGCGCCACCTTGCGAATAGCCGAATTCGGTTTCTTGGGAGTAGAGGTATATACCCGCGTGCATACTCCGCGTCTCTGCGGGCTGGCCTGAAGCGCCGGAGCACTGGTTTTCTTGGTAACGGCCCGGCGGCCCTTTTTCACTAACTGGTTGATCGTCGGCACTTTAACCTCTTATCTCTCATTATACGGCTATTAATAAAGCATGCATCCTGCTTAAAATATCAGGATGCAGATGAGCAATTTAACATCCCGATATCTTCCTGTCAAGTAAATAATTTAGCTCATTGGGGGAATATGCCGCCCGCCCCGGAACCGGCACCTTGACCCTTTCCCGGAGCGAACCGGCTCAGGACGCTCCCTCCTTCATCTCGTCTATCATGCCCACCAGCTCTTCCTCGTCGAACTCCCGCTCCATCAATTCCTCGGCGCTGATCTCCTCCTCGATCCTGATCTTGCTGTACCGGTGAAGCCCGGTTCCGGCCGGGATCAGATGGCCCATCACCACATTCTCCTTGAGACCGCGCAGATAGTCGACCTTTCCCTGCACGGCGGCCCCGGTCAGAACCCGGGTGGTTTCCTGGAAGCTGGCGGCGGAAATAAAGCTCTCCGTGGTAAGCGAGGCCTTGGTTATCCCCAGCAGCAAAGGCTTAAAGGTAGCCGGCTTACCCTTCTCGTTCATGGCCCTTTCGTTTTCCTCCCGGAATTCACTCTTGCTGACGATATCCCCTTCCAGGAACCTGGTATCGCCGCTATCTTCGACCACTACCTTCTGCAGCATCTGCCTCACGATCACCTCTATGTGCTTGTCGTTTATCTGCACTCCCTGCAGCCGGTAGACCTCCTGTATTTCGTTCACCAGGTAGTTCTGCGCCGCGTTAACCCCCTTGATATTCAGAATATCGAAGGGATTGACGGCGCCCTCGGTAAGGTTGTCTCCCGCTTCAATGACATCGCCTTCGTAAACGCTGAGGTGCTTGCCCTGGGGAACCAGATAGGACCGCGAATCTCCGCTATCGTTTTTCACCACGATCTTGCGCATTCCCTTGGACACGGGACCGAATTCGATTTCCCCGTCGATTTCGGACACGATCGCCGCCTCCTTGGGTTTGCGAACCTCGAAAAGCTCGGCCACCCGGGGCAGACCACCGGTGATATCACGAGTCCTGGTGATTTCTTTGGGAATCCGGCAGATTATATCTCCAGCCTGCACCGCCTGTCCGTCATGGCACATCAAATGGGCCCGCGTGGGAATAATGAAATTCCCCATGACCTTGCCCTTTTTATCCAGCATTTCGATGTGCGGATGCAGCTTCTTGTCCCGGTCGTCGATGATAACCATCTGCCGCAGCCCGGTCTTATCGTCCAGTTTTTCCTTCAGGGTAACTCCGTCGGTAACATCACGGAACCGCAGCGCTCCGGCCTTATCGGAAATAATGAAGTCGGAGTAAGGATCCCATTCGTATACTATCTGCTCTTTCTCCACCCGGTCCTTTTCCTTGATCCGCAGGATGGCGCCGTAAGGAACCCCGAAGCGGGCCCGGACGTGCTCATCGATCTCGTCCCGGATTATAACCTCGCCCTTGCGACTAATGGCGATCGTCTCGCTGCTCCGGCTGCTCACCGTTTTTATCTTGTTGAATTCCACGATGCCCGCATGAGTCGATTTTTTCTGCGTGTGCTCGGCGATTCGACTGGCCGTGCCCCCCACGTGGAAGGTGCGGAGGGTTAACTGCGTTCCCGGCTCGCCGATGGACTGAGCCGACATCACTCCCACCGCCTCGCCCAGATCGACCAGGGAGCCGGTAGCCAGGTTACGGCCGTAACAGAGGGCGCACACTCCTCTTTTCGATTCACAGGTCAGCACCGAGCGGATCTTCACGCTTTCCACGCCCCGGTCTTCTATCTCCGCGGCGATATCCTCGTCGATCAGCGAATTGGCCTCGACGATTACCTCTCCCGAGTGCGGATCGATGACGTCATCCACCGCCACCCGGCCGAGGATACGGTCGCTCAGGGCCTCGATGATCTCCTCGCCCTCCTTCAGGGCCCGGCTGTCCACCCCCATGATCGTGCCGCAATCATGCTCGGTAATTATCACATCCTGGGCCACGTCCACCAGGCGCCGGGTGAGATATCCGGCATCCGCCGTTTTCAGGGCGGTATCGGCCAGACCTTTCCGGGCTCCGTGAGTGGATATAAAATACTGGAGGACGGTCAGTCCTTCCTTGAAATTCGCCGTAATCGGCATCTCGATGATTTCCCCGATGCCGCCGGTGATCCTCTTCTGCGGCTTGGCCATCAAACCTCTCATTCCGGCCAGCTGCCGGATCTGATCCCGGCTTCCCCGGGAACCGGAGTCCGACATCATATAGATGGGATTGAATCCTCCCCGGTCCTTGCGCAGGCTCTCCCCCATGGCATCCGCCACGTCGTTGGAAGTATGCGTCCAGGTATCGATAATCTTGTTATATCTTTCTCCGTCGGTGATGATGCCGCTGTTGTACTGCTTGTGGATCTTGGTGATTTCTTTGGTGGCCATTTCGATCAGGGCCGGTTTCTCGTCCGGAATGACAAAATCGTCTATGCCGATCGTCACGCCGGCCTTGGTGGCATACCAGAAGCCGTACTGTTTAAGGTTTTCCAGGAATCGAACCGTCCGGCTATTGCCCAGGAGTTTGTAGCAGCTGGCCACCAGCTTGCCGATGGTCTTGCGATCCAGCAGATCGTTAACGTACTCCATACCCTCCGGAATGATCGCGTTAAATATCAAGCGTCCGGCGGTGGTGGCGACGATCTCCCCCTTCAGGCGGACATTTATCTTGGCATGCATCTCAATAACGCCCGCCTCCAGCGCGGTCAGGGCCTCCCCGCTGCTGTAGAAAGACTTGCCCTCGCCCTTGGCCCCGCTTTTTTTCATGGACAGGTAATACAGTCCCAGCACCATGTCCTGGGACGGCGAAGCCAGCGGAAATCCGTTGGCCGGAGACAAAATATTGTTGGCGGAGAGCATCAAGGTACGCGCTTCCAGCTGGGCCTCGTAGGATAGGGGAACGTGCACGGCCATCTGGTCCCCGTCGAAATCGGCGTTAAAGGCCGCGCAAACCAGCGGATGGATCTGGATCGCCTTTCCCTCGATAAGCAGGGGCTGGAAGGCCTGTATTCCCAAACGGTGCAGGGTGGGCGCGCGGTTGAGGAACACCGGATGATCGTTGATGATCTCCTCCAGGATATCCCAGACCTCCGGTCTTTCGCGCTCCACCAGTTTCTTGGCGCTTTTTACCGTCTGCACATAACCCTTTTCCTCCAGTTTCCTGATTATGAAGGGCTTGAAAAGTTCCAGGGCCATCGATTTCGGTATGCCGCACTGGGATATTTCCAGTTCCGGTCCCACCACGATAACCGAGCGGCCCGAGTAATCTACCCTTTTCCCCAGTAAATTCTGGCGGAAGCGGCCCTGTTTCCCCTTGAGCATATCGCTGAGGCTCTTAAGCGGGCGGTTTCCCTGGCCCCGCACGGCCCGCGAACGCCGGCTGTTATCGAACAGGGCGTCCACCGCCTCCTGGAGCATCCTTTTCTCGTTCCGGAGGATGACCTCGGGAGCCCGGATCTCGATCAATTTCTTCAACCTATTGTTGCGGTTTATGACCCGCCGGTACAGGTCGTTCAAATCGGAGGTGGCGAAGCGCCCCCCTTCCAGCGGAACCAAGGGCCGCAGATCGGGAGGAAGCACCGGGATCACCTCCAGAATCATCCAGTCCGGCTTGTTCTGGCTCTGCCGGAAGGATTCCACCACCCTCAGTCTCTTCAGGATATCCTTCTTGCGCTGCACCGAGGTCTCCACTTTGGCCTGAGACCTCAGGTTTATGGATTCTTCCTCGATATTTATCTGGGCCAGCAGCTCGCAAACCGCCTCTCCCCCCATCTTGGCGTTGAATTCGAAACCCTGGTCCACCAGGTCGTTATAGGTCTCGTCGTCGATGAGATCTTTATGCTTCATGCTGGTGTTGCCCGGATCTATCACCACGTGGGACTCATAGTATAATACCCGCTCCAGGTTTCGCACGGACATGTCCAGGATATAACCGATACGGCTGGGCACACCCTTCAGAAACCAGATATGGGCCACCGGCACCGCCAGCTCTATATGCCCGAGCCGCTCCCGCCGCACCCGGGAGTGGGTGACCTCCACTCCGCAGCGGTCGCAAATAACCCCGCGGTACCGGATCCTTTTGTACTTGCCGCAGGCGCATTCCCAGTCCTTAACCGGTCCGAATATCCTCTCGCAGAAAAGACCCTCCTTTTCCGGTTTGAAAGAGCGGTAGTTTATGGTCTCAGGTTTGGCCACCTCACCGAAACTCCACGATCTGATGGTGTCAGGAGAAGCCAGCTGAATACGCATCGCCTGAATATCGGTAGGTTTTTTCCGGTCCTTGTCCAAGAAAGTGGTATACAAAGAAAACCTCCAGCTCTATTAATTCTTATCGAGATGAACATCCAGACAGAGGCTCTGAAGTTCTTTTACCAGCACATTAAACGATTCGGGCAAGCCCGGTTCCGGCGCGTTGTCCCCCTTGACTATCGCTTCGTATATCTTGCTGCGGCCGGCTACATCGTCCGATTTGACCGTCAAGAGTTCCTGCAGGCAATAGGCGGCGCCGTAGGCCTCCAGGGCCCAAACCTCCATTTCCCCGAAACGCTGCCCTCCAAACTGGGCTTTTCCACCGAGCGGCTGCTGGGACACCAGGGAATAGGGACCGATCGAGCGGGCGTGTATCTTATCATCCACCAGATGGGAAAGCTTGAGCATGTAGATATAACCTACGGTGATCTCGGTATCGAACGGTTCCCCGGTAATGCCGTCGAAAAGAACGGCCTTTCCGGATTCCGGCAGTCCCGCCTCCTTCAAGGCTTTTTTGATCTCGTCTATGGTGGCGCCGTTGAAGACGGGCGTTAACACTGTGTAACCCATTTTTTGGGCGGCCCAGCCCAGGTGGGTCTCCAGTATCTGCCCCACGTTCATTCGGCTGGGTACTCCCAGGGGATTGAGGATAATATCCACCGGCGTTCCGTCTTCCATGCGGGGCATGTCCTCTTCGGGAACTATCCTTGACACCACCCCCTTGTTTCCATGACGGCCGGCCATCTTGTCTCCCACCGACACCTTCCTCTTGCAGGCGATATAGACCTTGACCAGCTTGCTCACCCCGGGGGGAAGCTCGTCGCCCCTCATCACCCTTTCGATTTCCTTTTCATAGTTGCTTTCGATGCCTTCGATGGCCCGGGAAGCCGCTTCCATCAAAGCCTGAATCTTGGCGTCGACCTTCGCGTCCTTGACGATGGAAAGCCCCCAATGCAGGTGATCTACGTCGATGCTGCTGAGCACCTTCTCGGTGATCTTTCGCCCCGCCTTGGCCTGGATCTCCCCGGTTTCGGAGTGGATGATTGTTTCCGTGGTCTGCCCCAGCATCAGCAGGGAGAGGCGTTCCCGGCGTTTTTCCTTAACATGTTCTATTTCCTGATCACGCTTATTCATCATCTCCTGGATTTTCTTCTTTTCGTGGGTCCGGGCCCGGTCATCGCGTTCCTTGCGCGAGAAGATCTTGATATCGACCACTATACCGTCCATACCGGGAGGAGCCTTGAGGGAGGCGTCGCGGACGTCCCCGGCCTTCTCCCCGAATATGGCCTTGAGCAGCCTTTCTTCGGGAGTCAGCTCGGTTTCACCCTTGGGAGTGACCTTGCCCACCAGGATATCTCCCGCCTTCACCCGGGCGCCGCATCTCACTATTCCGTCGGCATCGACATTCACCAGCATTTCTTCGCTCACGTTGGGGATTTCCCTGGTTATCTCCTCCATCCCCGCCTTGGTGTCCCGCACCTGAGTCTCGAATTCCTCGATATGTATCGAAGTGTAAACATCGCCCTTTACCAGACGTTCGCTCAAGATGATGGCGTCCTCGAAGTTGTATCCGCGCCAGGGCATGAAGGCCACCAGGATGTTCTTGCCCAGGGACAGTTCTCCGTTCTGGGTGGCGGAATTGTCGGCGATGATATCACCTTTTTTCACTTTTTGACCGACCGCGACTATAGGTCTCTGGTTGATGCAGGTATCCTGGTTTGACCGCTGGTATTTGGTGAGGTTGTATTCGTCGATCCCGCCGAAAGCGGAGAAATCATCCAATCCCTCTTCGTTCTTTTTCGAGGAGTAACTGATCAGAATCCGGTTGGCGTCCACCTTTTCGACCCGGCCGTTTCTTTTGGCGATGGTGATCACGCCGGAATCATAGGCCACCCTCTGTTCCATTCCGGTTCCCACCAGCGGAGCTTCCGCCTTCAACAGAGGCACCGCCTGCCTCTGCATGTTGCAGCCCATCAAGGCCCGGTTGGCGTCATCGTGCTCCAGGAAGGGGATGAGGGCCGCGGCCGCACTGATCAGCTGGTTGGGGGAGACGTCCATATAATCGACCTTTTCCGGCTCCACCACCAAGAAATCCCCCTTATGCCGGGCCATTACCAACGATTCCAGGAAGCGGCCCCGGGAATTCACCGGCGCGTTGGCGTGGGCTATTATATACCGGTCCTCAATGTCGGCCGAGAGCATATCGATCTGACCGGTGACCACGCCTTTTTTTACTTTGCGATAGGGAGTTTCCAGGAAACCGAATTCGTTCACCCGGGCATAGGTGGCCAGGGAGGTGATCAACCCGATATTGGGGCCTTCCGGGGTTTCGATGGGACACATCCGCCCATAATGGGTAAAGTGAACGTCCCGCACCTCGAATCCCGCCCTCTCCCGGGTTAATCCCCCCGGACCGAGGGCGGACAGCCTTCTCTTGTGTGTCAATTCGGCCAGCGGGTTGGTTTGGTCCATGAACTGGGAAAGCTGGCTGCTGCCGAAAAAGGATTGTATGACCGCGCTGATGGTGCGGGCGTTGACCAGGTCGTAAGGAGTGGGATTATCCGATTCCTGGATGGTCATTCTCTCCCGCACGATCCGGGCCATGCGGGCCAGGCCCACCGAAAACTGGTTGGCCAGCAGCTCTCCCACCGAACGGACCCGCCGGTTCCCCAGATGATCGATATCGTCCACCGGACCATCGGTTTCCTTGATGCTGATCAGGCTGGCCACCACGGCGATAAAATCTTTTTCGGTCAGGGTGGTCGTATCCAGAGGCACCTCTATGCCCAGTCGGCTGTTTATCTTGTACCGCCCCACGCTGGCCAGGTTGTATCTCTTGGGATTGAAGAATAGCCTGTCCAGCAGCGCCTTGGCCGTTTCCACGTTGGGAGGATCCCCCGGCCGCATCAGGTTATAGATGCGCTTGAGCGCCCCTTCCCGGTTGGAAGTGGTGTCCTTGTCGAGGGTTTTGATTATGACGTCATTTTCCAGGCTGCCCTCTTTTTCCACCAACATCAGCTTGAGAACATTCTGGGACTTCATGAATTCCAGGGCGGTTTGGGTCAGGGGGGTGCCGGCTTCCACCAGGATCTCGCCCGTTTCCCGGTTGATTATATCCTCGGCCACTATCCTCCCCACCAGGGCGGAGTCCTTCTTGCTGGCCCGGGAGGAGAGGGTATAAACCTTGGTCTGGTGGAATAGCTTGATAATGGCGCTGTTGGGCTCGAATCCCATGGCCTTGAGCAGTACCGTGACCGGTATCTTCCGGCGCCGGTCGATGTAAACGTACATGATATCGTTCACATCGATGACAAACTCCACCCACGAACCGCGGTAGGGAATGATCCTGGCGCTGAACAAGCGCTTGCCGTTCGGGTGGTAGTCGTCGCTGAACACCACTCCCGGAGACCGGTGAAGCTGACTGACTATGACCCGCTCGGCACCGTTGATTATAAAGGTTCCCTTGTCCGTGATCAGGGGCATTTCACCCAGGTAGACCTCACTCTGAATGATATCCTTGATAACGCTTTCCCCGTCGGACTCTTCGCGAACCACCAGACGCAGAGCGGCTTTAAGAGGCACCGCGAAGGTTAGATCACGTTCCTTGCATTCGGTCACCGAATACTTGGGTTCACCGACTGAATAGCCGATATACTCCAGAGTGAATCCGCCCCTCGATGAAACAACCGGAAAAACGGACCGGAAAACGGATTCCAGACCGATATTTTTCCTTTTATCGATGGGGACCCTTCTCTGCAGGAACCTCTCGTAGGATGCGAGCTGTACTTCCAGGAGATGAGGGATATCCTTCACCTGCGGAATCTTGGTGAAATCGATTCTCTCAGGCATCTTGATCATAAGATATGATCCCTCCCTTTAACCGGCCTTCCAGCCGTCCGATAAAAAGACTTACTTGATCTCTACAGTGGCGCCGACTTCCTCGAGCTGACTCTTGATATTTTCGGCTTCTTCCTTGTTTACCGCCTCCTTGATCGCCGAAGGGACTTCCTCCACCATCTTCTTGGCCTCGATCAATCCCAGGCCGGTCAGGGCCCTGACCACCTTGATAACCTGGATCTTCTGGCTGCCGAACTCCTTGAGCACCACGTCGAATTCCGTTTTTTCCTCTGCTTCCTCCGCGGCCGCGGCCATGCCGGGCATCATGCCGGGCATCATGGCCAGGGGAGCCGCCGCCGTTACTCCGAAACGATCCTCCAGGATCTTGACCAGCTCGGAAAGCTCGAGAACGGTCATTTTCTCTACCATCTCAACGATTTTTTCCACGTTTCCTCCGTCCGCGGAGGACGACTTCTTCTTGGCCGCGGCGGCTTTCTCCGCCTTTTTCTCTTCGGTCTCTTTTTCTACCATAGGCTCTTCCGCCTGGGCGTCCTTGGCCTTGGTCTCGGCGGCTTTTTCCTTCTTCTTGGTCTCATCTTTCTTCGCGGGCATCTGCAAACCTCTCTTTCGCTTTAATCTGCTACTGTTCAGTTTTTTAAGCCGGTCCCGGAGGGGACCGCCTTCGCTCAAGCAGCTCCCTTCTTTTCGGCTATGGCGTTGAGAACGCTGGCCAGGTCCCGCAGGGAAGCGCCGAGGACTCCTACGAGTCCCCGCAGGGGAGCCTGGAATGTTCCCACCACCTGGGAGAGAAGAACTTCCCTCCCGGGGAGCGATGCCAACCGGATGGTTTCTTCTTCGTTGATTACCCGGCCGGCCACGTAGCCTCCCTTGAAACGGGGAAGCTCATAATCATCGGCAAAGCGTTTTAATACCTGGGCGGGTTTCACCTCATCGACCGTGCTGATGGCAAAGGCCGTGGGCCCTTCCAGTAAATGATCGATCTCCTCCACCTCGAGATTTTGAAAACTTCTCCGGGCCATGGTGTTTTTCACCACCCTGAAGATCACATCGTTTTTCCGGCATTCCCGGCGGAGCTCGGAAATGTCCGCGACGTTCAACCCGGTAAAATCGTTTAGAATCACGCTTTTAGCGCTCTTTATCAATTCCGTGAGTTCATCTACTCTGGTTTTCTTGATCGACTGCATCATTATCCGACCTCCTTTCTTATCGTAGATCTCCGAGTAAAACCTGGGTGTCTATCTTCACCGAGGGACCCATGGTGGAGGATAGATGCACGCTGATCAGATACTTGCCCTTCGCCGAAGCCGGCTTGGCCCGGAGAAGTTCCAGCATCAGGGCTTTGATATTTTCGACCAGCTTCTGCCGGTCGAAGGATTTCTTGCCCACGGGGACATGAATATTGGCCCCCTTGTCAACACGGTATTCGATCTTCCCCGCCTTGGCCTCCTTCACCGCCTTGGCCACATCGAAGGTCACCGTACCCACCTTGGGATTGGGCATCAATCCCCGCGGGCCCAGGATCCGGCCCAGTTTTCCGACCTCGCCCATCATATCGGGCGTCGCTATGGCGACGTCGAACTCGAACCATCCGCCATTGATCTTTTCAATGAATTCAGCCGAACCAACATAATCGGCGCCGGCCTCCTTGGCCTCCTGCTCCTTCTCTCCCCGGGCCAGGACCAAAACCCTCACGTCCTTGCCCGTACCGTGGGGAAGCAGCACCGTACCCCGCACCTGCTGATCGGCATGCTTGGGATTGACTCCCAGCTTTGCTGTAAATTCAAACGTTTCGTCGAAATTGGCGGACGGCAGGTTTTTTATGACGTCAACCGCTTCGTCGAGCGGGTATTCCCGCACGCGATCGATCTTCGCCACGTTATCCAAATATTTCTTGCCGCGCTTCATCTGCTCACCGCTTTCTTGCGCGAATAACTAATTCGCGTCCATCTCTCTTTCAATAATGATGCCCATGCTGCGCGCCGTGCCCTCGATCATCCTCATCGCCTGATCGAGATCGTACGCGTTCAGGTCCTTCATTTTCGTCTTGGCGATCTCCTCCACCTGAGCGACGGATATCTTGGCGACCTTCTCCTTGTTGGGCTCACCCGAGCCCTTGGCGATCCCCGCCATCTTGCGGAGCAACTCCGAAGCGGGGGGGGACTTGGTCACGAAAGTGAAAGTTTTATCCGCGTAAACCGTGATTTCCACCGGCACTATAGTCCCGGTCATATTCTGGGTGGCGGAATTGAACTGTTTACAGAAATCCATGGAGCTGACCTGCAACTGCCCCAGGGCCGGTCCCACCGGAGGAGCCGGGGTCGCCTGTCCTCCCGGAATCTGCAGTTTAACGATCTTCATGATCTTTTTTTTAGATTTTTTAGCCATAAAGAATACGACTCCTCAATGTCTCAAAGTCAACACGCCGTCAAGACACCGCGGCTAGATTGGCTTTACTTGAAGAAAATCAAGCTCTACTGGTGTTTCCCGGCCAAAGATACTAACCAGAACTTTGAGTTTCCCTCTTTCAGGGTTAATCTCATCTACGATGCCGGTAAACTCCGAGAAGGGGCCATCGATCACGTTGACATGCTCACCGATGGTGAAGGGAACTTCGGGGATTATTCCTTCCTTCTTCTCCATTCTACCCAGGATCCTGTCAACTTCCTTCTTAGGAATGGGAAAAGGCTTCTTGCCCCCTCCGACGAAATGAGTAACCCCGGGCACGTTCTCGATCAAGCTCCAGGTTTCATTGGTCATTTCCATTTCGATCAGGATATAGCTCGGGAAAAGCTTCCGGGTGGTAACTTTCTTTTTCCCTTTCTTCATCTCCGCCACGTCCTCGGTGGCGACCAGAACCTTGCCGAACTTATCCTGAAAGTCGGAGGCCTTTATCAGACGCTCCACTGTATCCCGCACCTTGGCCTCCCGGCCGGAGTAGGTATGGAGAACGTACCAGCGCATTTTTCTGGCTTTTTCCGGGCTTTCCACAATAACCCGGTCTCCCTCCTGTTCCGTACTACCGGCGGGATCGCCCGTTTTTCCGGCGGGTTTATCGGAAGAAGAGCGGGCGGGTTCTTCCCCTTCCGTTTCTTCCGTATCAACCGGCTCCTCCGTCAACGGAGAGTTGGAAGCGGTCTCTTCGTCCGCGGTGTCGCCGTTTGAATCCTCCCCTAAGGTTTCCTCGAGGTCCTCGTCCATATCTTCGTCTTCCGGGGTCTCCTCGAAACCCTCGTCCATATCTTTGTTCTCCGGAGTCTCCTCGAGATCCTCGTTCATTTCTTCGTTTTCCGGGGTCTCCTCGAGACCTTTATCCATTTCTTCGTTCATCTGGAATTCCCTGTCTCCTCGCGAGTACCGTCCTTAGGCTCCAAGGAGATGTTTAATGATGAGAGTAAGGATCTGATCAATGGCTCCGATGAACACTGTCACCACGAAAGTGGCGATAATCACCAGTTTGGTCGACTCTTTAAGTTCATCCCGGGTCGGCCAGGTCACCTTCCTCATTTCTATCTTTATTTCACTAAAAAACTTCGCGATCTTTTGAAACATCCCGTTCTCCGTTTTTAATTGCCCTTCCGCTTTCCGCTCCCGGATGGAATAACCGTCAACAGCGGGTTTGGCGTTTTCCGGTTATCTCCCGGGCCGGTCAGCGGCGCGGCGCCTAGCGCGTCTCCTTGTGCAGCGTGTGCTTGCCACAGCAACGGCAGTATTTTTTTTGCTCCAGCCTATCTGGATGCAGGCGCTTGTTCTTATTGGTGGTGTAATTTCTGTTCTTGCACTTGCTGCAAGCCAGTATCACTAGGTCTCTCATTTTATCCTATCCTCTTGGTTCAATACGGTTTATTCAATGATCTCGGTTACCACTCCGGCGCCGACGGTCCTGCCGCCCTCCCGGATCGCGAACCGCAGCTCCTTCTCCATCGCTA
>JAFGPI010000178.1 GCA_016926065.1 Candidatus Krumholzibacteriota bacterium | reverse complement strand
TAGCGATGGAGAAGGAGCTGCGGTTCGCGATCCGGGAGGGCGGCAGGACCGTCGGCGCCGGAGTGGTAACCGAGATCATTGAATAAAGAGTCAAGGGAATTTCGGAGGTTGGCCCGTGGATGGTCAGAATATCAGGATTAAGTTGAAGGCTTACGAGCACTCGATGCTGGACCGCAGCGCGGAAGAAATCGTGAAGACCGCGCGCCGGACCGGCTCAGATGTATCCGGGCCAATTCCTCTTCCCACGAAGAGGACCGTTTACACCGTTCTTCGTTCGCCCCACGTGAACAAGAAATCCCGGGAGCAGTTCGAGATCCGGGTGCATAAAAGGCTTATTTGGATTACCAATGTCACCCCCAAGGCGGTGGACGCGCTGCAGAAGCTCGATCTTCCGGCCGGAGTTGACATTGAGATAAAAGTCTGATTCGGAGGATAAGATGCTAGGGTTGATCGGCAGAAAAATCGGGATGAGCCAGGTCTTTGATAAGGATGGGGTTGCCATACCCGTTTCGGTCATCGAAGCCGGCCCGTGCCCGGTGGTGCAGGTTAAGCACCAGAAGACGGATGGATACAACGCGGTACAGATCGGCTTCGGCGCGGTCCGCCACACCCGGGCCGGCTTACCCCGCCTGGGACATTTCAGAAAGGCCAATCTGCCACCGTACCGGTATCTCCAGGAATTCAAGGTGGATGATCCGGAAGCATTTTCCCCCGGACAGCTAATCGACGTGGGGATCTTCAAGGATGCAAAACAGATCGATGTTTCGGGGAAATCGAAGGGCAGGGGATTCCAGGGCGTTATTAAGAGGCACGGATTTTCCCGGGGGAGAGAGACCCACGGGGGAAAGTCGCACCGGGTTCCCGGATCGATCGGTATGGCCGCCTATCCCGGGAGGGTGTTGAAGGGGCAGAAGCTTCCCGGCCGGATGGGGCAGGAAACCATACATGTCAAGAATCTACAGGTGGTGGAAGTGGACTTGGATAACAATCTGCTGCTGGTCAAGGGAGCGGTGCCGGGCGCGCGGAACACGTTGCTTAGGATTACAACTTCGTCCTAACCAGGACTGAGTGCGAAGGAAAAAGAATGTTAAGTGCAAATTTATACGATTTTAGTGGAGAACAAAAAGGGAAAGTGGATCTTCCCTCCTCCCTTTTTGGCGGTGAGGTCAACCGGGCTGTTTTATACGACACCGTCCGCATGTACCTGGCCAACCGGCGCAGCGGATCGGCCAAGACCAAGAGCCGCGGCGAGGTGCGCTTCAGCAATGTCAAGCCGTACCGGCAGAAGGGTACCGGAAGGGCTCGGGCCGGCAGGCGGTCTTCTCCCATCTGGAGAAAGGGGGGAGTGGTCTTCGGTCCGCGGCCGCGGAGCTACGGTTTTTCGGTGCCCAAGAAGGTAAGAAGACTGGCCCTGAAGTCCGCCCTGGCGGACAAGTGCCGGGAAGAGCGGGTGGCGATCGTGGAAGGATTGGCGATGGAAAGCCCCCGCACCAGGCGTTTCTCCCAGTTCCTGAGGATAGCGGGAATGCAGGAGAAAAAGATCCTCCTGGTGACGGAAAAGTACGATGACAACGTTTTCCGGTCGGTGCGCAATATTCCCGGAATTGAATTCATGGTCGGCCGGGAGATCAACGCCCTCCAGGTATTGAAGGCCGATATCCTGCTGTTAACCAAGGAAGCGGTGGCGTCTATGGAGGAGGTGTTCGTGTAATGGCGGATATTCGAAGAATAATATATAAGCCGATTATCACCGAGCGGTCCACTTCCCTCAAGGAAACGAGCAACAAGTTCGTGTTCGAGGTTGATTGCCGGGCCAATAAGCGGCAGATCAAGCGGGCCGTGGAAAAATTATTCAACGTTACCGTGAAGGAAGTCAGGACCAGCATCATGCGCGGTAAGATGAAGACTACCTTTATGCGGGCCGGCCGCTTTACCGGGAAACGCCCGGACCGTAAAAAAGCGATTATTACTTTGGGGAAGGGTGAGAATATAGATATCTTTGACCAGGTATGATCTCCCCCTCGTCGTATAGCCCCTCCCCGGGGGCTGCCAAGAGAGTGAGTAAAAGCCCTGCTAAAAGGGCGTAACATTAGGACCAAAACAAGGAACTGATTGATGGCTTTAAAGAAGTTCAAACCCACGACCCCGACCCTGCGGTACAAGACCGTTACGGATTTTTCGGAGCTTACCAAGAAGGCGCCGGAAAAGTCCCTGCTGGAACCGATGACCAGCAGCGGGGGGCGCAATAACCATGGCCACATAACCATGCGCCGAATGGGCGGGGGACACAAAAGGCGCTACCGCAGGATCGATTTCAAGAGAAATAAGTCCGGGGTCCCCGCCAAGGTGGCCGCTATCGAGTACGATCCGAACCGCTCGGCGTTCATCATGCTTCTGCATTACCGGGACGGGGAGAAGAGTTATGTGCTGGCGCCGCAAGGATTGAAGGTGGGTGACCAGGTGGTATCCGGCGCGGATTCCGATATTCATCCCGGCAACGCCCTCCCCCTGACAAAGATACCTACCGGCCTGTTCGTGCACAACATCGAGCTGATCGCGGGCAGAGGCGGGCAGATGGCCCGCAGCGCGGGATCGTACGCCCAGCTGATGGCCAAGGAGGGCGACCACGTGCTGCTGCGCCTGCCCAGCGGTGAAATCCGCCGGGTGCGCAAGGAGTGTTACGCGACCATCGGACAGGTCAGCAATATCGACCACGAGAATATTACCGTCGGCAAAGCGGGGCGGTCGCGCTGGCTGGGCAAGCGGCCCAAGGTCCGCGGCGTGGCCATGAATCCGATCGATCATCCCCTGGGCGGCGGGGAAGGCCGCTCCAGCGGAGGGCGCCATCCGGTGACCCCCTGGGGAAAGCCGACCAAAGGATACAAAACGCGGAAAAAGAATAAACCTTCGGACAAAAATATTGTCCATAGGAGGAAAAAGAAAAGGTAATCAGGGATAATCCCGTCCGCCGGGGAGGCGCGAGACGGGACCGGTGACGGTGGCCGGAAAAGTACCGGTGAAAAATTGACTGCTGGAGGTTAAATGGCCAGATCATTGAAAAAAGGTCCTTATATTGACTCGAAACTTTTAACGAAGATCGAGAGAATGAACCGGGCGGGGGATAAGAAAGTTCTCAAAACCTGGGCTCGCCGTTCCACCATATCTCCGGAATTCGTGGGACACACGCTGGCGGTTCATAATGGACACAAGTTCATCCCGGTATTCATTACCGAGAACATGGTAGGACACAAGGTGGGAGAGTTTGTTCCCACCCGGACCTATAGAGGACATACGAGTAAGAAGAAGAAATAGTCTGATTAATTGGAGGTAGGTAGAATGGAAGCACGCGCTGTAGCGCGGCATATCAGGGTATCCCCCCGCAAGGCCCGGATCGTGGTGGATCTGGTGCGGGGAAAATCGGTCGAAAAAGCCCTGGAGATCCTGAAATTCTCGGCCAAGGCGGTTTCTTCCCCGATCGAGAAAACAGTGGTGTCCGCGATGCATAATTTGGCCGGACAGTTTGACCATCCGGTAGAACCTTCCGAGATGGGTATCCGGGAGATCTTCGTCGATGAAGGCCGGACCATGTACCGGATCAGACCGAGGGCCCAGGGACGCGCCTACCGGATCAGAAAACGCAGCAGTATTATTACGGTTATAGTCGATTACCGGGGGGACCTGGAAAAAATGAAGTAGGATAAGGAGGATATTTTGGGTCAGAAAACAAATCCCATTGGTTTGAGGTTGGGTATCAACCGTACCTGGGATTCAAAATGGTTCACCATGAAGAATTCCGCGGATTGGCTGGATGAAGATGTCAAGCTGCGCCGCTATGTGAAGAAACGATTGGCCCGGGCGGGGGTGTCCCAGGTGGATGTGGAGCGCTGGGGCGATAACGTCAAGATACATATTTACACGGCCCGGCCGGGAATGGTCATCGGCCGGAAAGGCGCGGAAGTGGATTTTCTCAGTGAGGAACTGACCCATCTGACCAGTAGAAAAGTAAATATCGATATCAGGGAAGTGAAAAGGCCGGAACTGAACGCTCCGTTGGTTGCCGAACATATCGCCGGGCAGCTGGAGCAGCGGGTTTCCTTCCGCCGGGCCATGAAAAAGGCCATCGGGTCCGCCATGAGAATGGGGGCGGAAGGGATAAAGGTGAAATGTTCGGGCAGGCTGGGCGGCGCCGAGATGTCCAGATCGGAAGGGTACATGGACGGCCGGGTGCCCCTGCACACCCTGCGGGCCGATATCAGTTACGCCCGGGCCACCGCCTTTACCACCTACGGGACGGTAGGGGTGAAAGTATGGATTTATCTGGGCGAGGTCTTTCCCAAGGATTTCAAGCGCAAGATGGGCGATACTGTAACCGAGGACACTTCGCGGACAGGGCGCTAGACCAGAATCCAAGAGAGGTTGATAGCTCATGTTAATGCCGAAACGCACTAAATACCGCAAGCAGCAGAGAGGCCGGATGCGAGGGCAGGCTTACCGGGGCTCCCGGATAAGCTTTGGGGAATTCGGGCTTCAGGCTGAAGCGCCCTGCTGGCTTACCAACCGGCAGATCGAGGCCGCCCGGGTGGCCATCATGCGGCATATAAAAAGACAGGGAAAATTGTGGATACGGATATTTCCCGACAAGCCGGTCACCGTAAAACCGGCCGAAACCAGGATGGGTAAGGGCAAGGGAACGCCGGAATACTGGGTGGCGGTGGTAAAACCCGGCCGTATCTTGTTCGAGTTGGAAGGGGTCGAACCCGCCATAGCGAAACGGGCGATGCAACTGGCCTCCGCCAAGCTCCCCATCAAGACCAAGTTCGTGCGCCGGGTGGCTACCGGTAAAGTGGCCGGATAGAGGGAGCCCAGAAAACAGGAAAGTAGCAGCAAGCAGTTAAATCCGGATGGTTGATAAAAATGAAGGGTGTAGAACTTAGAGAAATGACGCTGGAAGAGTTGAGGGTACGCGAGGAAGACTTGACCGAAGAGCTTGCGCGTTCCCGGATCCATCTATCGATTAAACGCCTTGATAATCCGCTCAAGGTACGTGTCACCAGGCGCGAATTGGCCCGGGTAAAGACCATTATTCGCGAAAAGACCGCCGCCGGTGATACGGGGACGGAGGAAAGGGTTTAAGGACCGGCCGCCGGAAGTGGATATTTCGGTAATCGGTGGAGTCAAGAAGGAGTGATGATGGACAAAAGAAAGACCCGGAAAACTTTAATCGGGCAGGTAGTAAGCGACAAAATGGACAAGACGGTGACCGTTTCCGTCAAGAGGACGTTCCAGCACGCTCGCTATAAGAAGATTATCAAGAAGACTTCGAAGATTTGGGCGCACGATGCTGAGAATATATGTCACACCGGCGACAAGGTGAAAGTCATGTCAACCAGGCCGCTGAGCAAGTTAAAACGCTGGCGGGTAGTCGAAGTAATCGAGAGGGCACGCTAGGAGTATACGACGATGATCAAGATGCAAACAAACCTGGTTGTCGCCGACAATTCCGGGGCCAAAAGTGTCCGGTGTATCAAGGTTCTGGGAGGTTCCCGGAGGCGGTACGCGTCGGTCGGCGATATTATCAGTGCTTCCGTCCGGGTGGCCATGCCCGGAGGGGGAGTCAAGAAGGGCGATGTCGTGAAGTGCGTTATCGTGCGCACCAAAAAAGAGGTGAGGCGGAAAGACGGCAGCTACATTCGATTCGACCAGAATGCGGCGGTCATAGTAAATGAGCAGCGGGAACCGATCGGTACCAGGATATTCGGGCCCGTGGCGAGGGAACTGAGGGAGAAGAAATTCATGAAAATCGTATCCCTCGCGCCCGAGGTCATTTAGATATTGAACGGAAGTCAGGATGAGGATCAAGAAGAACGACACGGTCAGGGTTATTTCCGGTAACTCTAAGGGAATGGAAGGAAAGGTCCTAAAGGTCTTTCCCGACACCAACCGGGTTATCGTCGAAAAAGTTAAGCTTATCAAAAGGCATACCAGGCAGGCCAGTCAGCAGGATCAGGGCGGGATCATCGAGAAGGAAGCCCCCATAGACGCCTCCAAAGTCATTCTGGTTTGCCCCAAGTGCAATAAGCCGGCCAGAACGTCCATGGCCCGGTTGGCCAACGGACGGAAGGTGCGCAAGTGCAAAAAGTGCGGCGAAACCCTCAGTGATGAGGAATGATATTCGCGCGACGTTTAGGAACCGGGAAGGTACGGTAAACCAGGAATCGTATGGTGAAGGAAATGGCTGAGAAGAAAAAGATGACAAATGTCAAACGCCTGTACGTGGAAAAGGCGATGCCGGAGATGAAGAAAAAATTTGGCTACCGCAACATAATGGAGATACCCCGCCTGAAAAAAATCGTGGTCAACATGGGGGTGGGTGAAGCCATCACTGATGCCAAGCAACTGGAGGCGGCGGTCAAGGATCTGGCGGCGATTACCGGTCAGGCCCCCAAAATCACGCGGGCCAAGAAATCCATAGCCGGTTTCAAGCTGCGGGAAAATATGACCGTGGGATGCGTGGTTACCCTCCGGGGAGAAAGGATGTACGAGTTCTTCGACCGCCTGGTAAACGTGGCCATCCCCCGAATCAGGGATTTCCGGGGACTCAATCCCAAGAGTTTCGACGGGAGAGGCAATTATAGCCTGGGGATCAAGGAGCATATTATTTTCCCCGAGATTAATTATGACAAGATTTTAAAAGTGCTGGGAATGGATATAACGGTGGTTACCACCGCCAAAACAGATGAAGAAGCCCGGGAACTGATTATGCTCCTGGGTATGCCCCTTAAAAGTAACTAGGATCGAGGAGGCTTCGTGGCCAAGAAGAGTTTAATAGCCAAGGCAAAGAGAACGCCCAAGTTCGGGGTGCGCAGTTACAACCGCTGCAGGCGTTGCGGAAGGCCGAGAGCTTATATAAGGAAATACGGGATATGCCGTATCTGTTTTCGCGAACTCGCCCTGGATGGAAAGATCCCGGGTGTGGTGAAAGCGAGCTGGTAGATACGTTGCCGGGAATATTATCAAAGACGAGGTGAACAAGATATGATGACAGACCCTATAGCCGATATGCTCACGCGGGTACGAAACGCCTACCGGGCCAAAAAAATGCATGTGGATGTGCCGGCGTCGAAAATAAAGGCCCAGATCGCCAAAATCATGCTGGAAAACGGCTACGTGCTGAACGTGAAGTTCCTGGATGACGGATTGCAGGGGAAACTGAGGATTTACCTGAAATACGGCAAGCAGAACGAAAGTGTTATCGAGGGTGTCAAACGGGTCAGCGTTCCCAGTCGCCGGGTCTATGTCAATTGTAAAACTATTCCGCGGGTTATGGGGGGATATGGCACGGCCATTATTTCCACCTCCCAAGGAGTGTTGACGGATAAGGATTGCCGCTCCCTAGGCGTGGGCGGAGAGGTATTATGTCATATCTGGTAACCGGCGGGAAAAAGCCGGGCCGGGGAGAAGGAAAAGGCCGGGAGCCGGTCCAGTAACGGAGGTTAAGTTAAGTCATGTCGCGAGTGGGAAAAAATCCGATACCGTTACCCGCGGGTGTACAGGTGGATATTAAGGGAAATTTCGTCAAGGTCGCGGGGCCCAAGGGAGAGCTGCAGAGACACCTGCATGCGGAAATGATTATTGAAGCCGGGGATGGTGAATTGGTGGTAAAGCGGCCGTCGGAGTCCAAGCAGCATAAATCCCTGCACGGACTTACCCGGACCCTGCTGGCCAATATGGTGGAAGGGGTCTCGCGGGGATTCGCCAGGGACCTGGAAATGGAAGGCGTGGAATACAAGGCTGAACTCAAAGGTAAAACCCTGGTGATGTCGCTGGGATATTCTCACCAGATTCGTTATAACCCGATGGCAGGGGTAACGGTGGAGGTGCCCGATCCGAAAAAGATAACCGTTAAAGGTATCGATAAGCAGAAGGTAGGGCAGGTGGCCGCCGAAATCCGCGCTTTCCGTCCGCCCGAGCCGTACAAGGGCAAGGGGATAAGATACAAGGACGAGCACGTAAGGCGTAAGGCCGGGAAAGCGGCCGTGGGGACCGGCCTCTAGGCCGTTCGCCCGGTGATCGGCCGGGGGGGGGATTAAACCGCCCGCTGATGAGAAGTAACACGGGAGTTGAAGAAAGTGAACAAGGCAAAAAAGGGAAAAAGGGAAGCGAGAAGGAGAAGGCGCAGCCGGGTGCGGCAAAAAGTCCTCGGTACGGGGGCGAAGCCCCGCCTGTCGGTGTATCGCAGTCTCAACCATATTTACGCCCAGATCATCGATGATGAGACCGGAACCACTCTGGCATCCGTCTCCAGTCTCAAAATCACGCTGGCCCCGGCCGGGGGAGAGGCCCCCCACCCGGAGACAGAGGTCAAAAAAGACAAAAAAGATAAGAAGGGCGGTAAGCAGGCCAGGCCGGATGGGATTAAATTCCGCCGTTCCCGGGCGGTGGGGCAATCTATCGCGGAGTTGGCCCTGGGAAAAAACATTAAGCAGGTAGTATTCGACCGGAGCGGGTTTATCTATCACGGAAGGGTTGCCGCCCTGGCGGAAGCCGCCCGCAAGGCCGGTCTGGAATTTTAAGTTGTACCCGTCCTTGAGGGACGGGAGCTTTCATCCATGGGAGAGTGATAGTTGGAAAGCAGAGAAAGACGAGAGGACCGGAAGGACGACCGGAAAGAAAACCGCCGGGACACGCGGAGAGAGAAGAGAGAGAGAAGGGACGATGAAGGTCCCGAGTATCTTGAACAGACGATTCATATCAACCGGGTAGCGAAAGTGGTTAAAGGCGGACGGCGGTTCAGCTTTAACGCGCTGGTCGCCGTGGGTGACGGGATGGGCAAGGTGGGCGTGGGTTTGGGTAAGGCCAACGAGATCAGCGATGCCATTCGCAAGGCCGGAGAAGGCGCCCGCCGGAGCATGTTTCACGTGCCGATGGTGGGGGGAACGATTCCCTTCCAGGTGGTGGGTCGCTTTGGCGCCGCCCGGGTACTGCTGAAACCGGCCACGCCGGGTACCGGAGTTATAGCCGGCGGGGGCGTCCGTTCGGTGCTGGAAGTAGCCGGAGTCAGGGATATCCTGACCAAATCGCTGGGATCTAACAATCCGCACAACATGGTTAAGGCTACCATCACCGGGTTGAAGAGCCTCAGCAGCGCGAAAGATGTGGCCCGCAGGCGGGGTATTTCCATCAAGCATCTTTTCGGGTTGAAGGAAGAAGCGGTACCGGAACCGGCGGCAGGGAATGAAAGCGAGGAACCCGGTTCGGCCTGAACCAGGATTTGATAGGTCTTTGTCCGGGGAGTGAAGAACGCCGGGCGAATTGACAGTGAGGAAAGTTATATGGCCAAGAAGCTGAAAGTGACCCAAACCCGAAGCATTATCGGGTCCCAAAAGGAAAAGCACAAGGTGGTCATGGAATCTTTGGGATTCAAAAAAAACCATCGGACCCTGTACAAGAACGATAATCCCCAGATAAGGGGAATGCTGGGCAAGGTGTCCCACCTGGTGTCCTGGGAAGAGATAGACGAGAAAGCCATTCCGGCGCCGGCGGCCAGGAGTAAAGGATATACGGTGATTGAAAAGCCGCGGAGCGGGAAAAAAGCGAAGAAAGAGACCCCGCCGGAGGAAAGCCAGGAATAGGATCTTAATAGATTAGATGATGACTGTATGCAAGGAGCGCGAAAGAGATGAAATTGAGTGAGATCAGCCCCGCACGCGGAGCGGTTAAAAAACGGAAAAGAGTGGGATGCGGCGCGGGTTCGGGCCACGGCAAGACCTGCACCAGAGGGCACAAGGGACAGAACTCCCGCTCGGGCGGGGGAGTGCCTCCCTGGTTCGAGGGGGGCCAGATGCCCCTGCAGAGACGCATACCCAAAAGGGGATTCAAGAATTTTTTCCGCGTCCCTTACCAGGTGGTCAATCTGGATGACCTGAACCGTTTTGAAAAAGGAACTCCGGTGAACCGGGGGACGCTGATCGAAAAGGGCTTGGTAAAGCAATCGTCTCTTCCGGTGAAGGTGTTGGGGCGGGGCAAGCTGGAACGTGCCCTGGAGGTGGAAGTGGACAGCGTCAGCCTCAGCGCGGCCCAGGCCATACGGGCGGCCGGCGGCACCATCAGTCTTGTTTCGGGGGAGAAAGTGCCCGGTTTGGATAGTGAGGAGAGTCGGCAATGATCAAAAAGTTTCAGGACATTTTCAGTATTCCGGAACTGAAGAAACGCATTCTCTTCACTATCGGTCTTCTGGTGGTATTCAGGATCGGCGCGCATATTACCACGCCCGGGGTCAATCCCCTGGCTTTGGGCCCGGCCTTCCAGAGTCAGCAGGGAACGATCTTCGCCCTCTACGACCTTTTCGCCGGGGGAGCTCTGAGCCGCGCCACCATCTTCGCTCTGGGGATCATGCCCTATATCAGCGCCTCGATTATCATTCAGCTCCTGCAGGCGGTGATCCCGTATTTCGAGAAGCTGGCCAAGGAGGGAGAAGAGGGACGAAAGAAGATTACCCAGTACACCCGCTACGGCACCGTGGCGCTGTCCCTGATCCAATCCGTCGGCATGTCGCTTTATTTGCAAAGCCTGAATTGGGAGGGAGTTTCCGTGGTCACCATGTCGGGACTCCCTTTCAAGCTGCTTACCATGGTCACCATGACGGCGGGCACGATCTTCGTCATGTGGCTGGGGGAACAGATTTCCGAAAGAGGCATTGGAAACGGCATATCCTTGATAATCATGATCGGTATCATCGCCCGCTATCCCACGGACTTCCTGAATACCTGGAAGGCGATTCAAATGGGACAGCTGACGCCCTTCCGCATGATAATCCTGTTCGGGATAATGATCGTGGTGGTCGCCGGAGTCATTCTCATAACCCAGGGGCAGCGAAGGATACCGGTTCAGTACGCGAAGAGGATCGTGGGGCGTAAGGTCTACGGGGGACGTTCCCAGTATATACCCTTGCGGGTGAACACCGCCGGTGTCATCCCGATCATTTTCGCCCAGGCCGTGTTGATGTTTCCCACCACCATCGCCACTTTTTTCAAGAGTGATATGCTGCAGGGGGTGATATCCTTTGTTTCTCCCGGAACCTGGCTGCATACGTCTCTCTACGCGATAATAATTATTTTCTTCACCTATTTTTATACCGCCATAGTGCTCAACCCGGTCGATCTGGCCGATAATATGCAGAAATACGGCGGCTTTATCCCCGGTATTCGTCCGGGCAAAAGAACCAGCGACTATATTGACCGGATCCTGACCCGGGTTACGCTGCCGGGCGCCATCTTCCTGGCGTTCATCGCGGTGCTTCCCGATTTACTGTATACCAAGGCCGGTCTTCCCTTCGCCTTCGGCGGAACCGGTCTGTTGATCGTGGTGGGGGTTATGCTCGATACCCTGCAGCAGATTGAAACGCATCTGCTCATGAGGCATTACGACGGATTCATGAAAAAGGGTCGTCTCAGAGGCAGGCGTTAGACGGGAAAGTGGACTTTATGGCGGGTGAGCATCTGATAATACTCGGACCTCCCGGCGCCGGCAAAGGAACCCAGGCGGTGAAACTGGCGCGGGAACTGGGCTTGAAACATCTGTCCACCGGAGACCTGCTGCGGGAGGCGATTTCCCGGGGGACCGAACTGGGCAGGCGGGCGGAAGATTTTCTGGAGCGGGGAGTGCTGGTTCCGGACGGGATAATCATCGATCTCATCGCAGACGAGCTGCTCTCGCTGAAGGACGGATGGATTCTGGATGGATTCCCCCGGACCCTGCCCCAGGCGGAAGCCCTGACGGAAATGCTCAGCCGCAACGGGGAAAGCATCGATTTCGTGCTGCAGATCGAGGTCGATCCGGAAATCGTGGTGAAACGGAGCGTCAACCGCCGGATCTGTAACAGCTGCGGGGCGTTATACAACCTGTCAACCTTGAAGGAGAACGAAGGAAGCTGCGAAAAATGCGGAGGGAAGCTGGTACGAAGGGTGGATGACGAGGAGGATACCATTCGCCACCGCCTGGAAGTGTATAAGGAACAGACGGCTCCCGTGGTCGATTATTACCGCCGTAACGGCGAGGTGATTACGGTGGATGGAGCCGGGGAGATAAATGAAATTACTGCGGAATTTATCCGCGCGATAACATGATTTTTATAAAGACCGAGCCGGAGCTGGAGCTCATCAGGAGAAGTGGTGAAGTTCTGCGGGACGCTTTCCTGGAAATAGAGAAAGTGCTGCGGCCGGGTGTCACGACCGCCGAACTGGACAGGGTCGCCGAAGACTTTATCCGTTCCCGGGGCGGGAAACCAGCTTTTAAAGGGTACCATGGTTTTCCCGCCAGCATCTGCGCTTCCATCAACGAGCAGGTCGTGCATGGCATCCCGGGCCCCCGTGAGCTGAAGGAGGGGGACATAGTCGGGATCGACATGGGAGTGGTAAAGGAGGAATTTTACTCCGACGCAACGCGCACCTACCCGGTGGGAGAGATTTCCGAGGAGGTGCGGCGCCTGCTGCGGGTAACTAGAGAGGCCCTGGATCTTGGCATTGACAAAGCCAGGGCGGGTAACCATCTTTCCGACATATCACACGAAGTGCAGAAGCACGCGGAAAGTCACGGATACTCGGTCGTGCGGGCCCTGGTGGGTCATGGAATCGGCAGGCAGATGCACGAGGAACCGCAGATTCCCAATTTCGGCCCTCCCGGCAAGGGCCCGGTTTTAAGGGCGGGAATGACCCTGGCGATCGAGCCCATGATCAACGTCGGAGGAAGTGAAGTGCTGACGCTGAAGGATAAATGGACCTTTGTTACGGTGGACGGGAAGCTTTCCTGTCACTTTGAGGATACGGTGGCGGTGACGGAGGACGAGCCTCTGATCATGACCCGGTGAGGATTTTTCGAGCCGGCGGGCCGCTGCAGAGTAAAGCGGCCGGATTAAACCCGGGGAGGGTGAAAGAAGCCTGGATGGCCAAACAGAAAGGCATACCGGTGGAAGGAACGGTAGTGGAAGCGCTGCCGAACGCCATGTTTCGCGTGGAGCTGGAAAACAAGCATATTGTTCTGGCCCACGTGTCCGGAAAGATGAGAATGCATTTTATCAGGATTCTTCCTGGTGATCACGTGGCCCTGGAATTGAGTCCCTACGATTTGGGCCGGGGCCGGATAACCTACCGTTATAAGTGATCTTACGCGGGCGGTTATGCGGGTTTCGAGGTTGGCATTTGATTTCCGGGAGCGGGCCGCGGGCTGATAGCAGGTAGTATGAAAAGGAAGATAGACGATGAAAGTTAGAAGTTCCGTGAAGAGAATGTGTCCCAATTGCAAGATCATCAAACGCCGCGGCGTCTTACGGGTGATCTGCACGAACCCCAAGCATAAGCAACGCCAGGGGTAGGGATGGGAATAGGAAAGTCGAGTACGAAAGGAGAACGCCGGTGGCGCGTATAGTCGGAGTCGATATACCCGACAACAAGCATGTCGAGGTCTCATTGACCTATATCTTCGGATTGGGTCGTTCCAGCGCGCGCAAGATCCTTAAACAGGCCAAGGTGCCCTATGACACCAAGACCAGGGATCTTACCGAGGAACAGACTGTAAAGATCAGGGATATCATCGAGAACGAATATAAAACCGAGGGATCTCTGCGTACGGAGGTCACCATGAATATCAAACGGCTGATGGATATCGGTGCCTACCGGGGGCTCCGGCACAGGCATGGACTTCCGGCGCATGGACAGCGTACCCATACTAACGCCCGTACGAGAAAAGGCCCCCGCAACCGTCCGGGATCGAAAAGGAAAAAGTAGAGTATCATCTGATTTACGGGTTTAACCCGGTTAGTTATTTTGGAACTTAAAGGGAGGTTTTCCGTTGGCCCGTCCGCAGAGGTCAAAGAAGAAAAAAGTCAAGAAAGTGGATGCCCATGGCGTCGCCCACGTGAAGTCCACCTTCAACAACACGATCATAACCATTACCGATCGTGAAGGAGCGGTTATTTCCTGGTGCAGCCCGGGCAAGCTGGGATACAAGGGATCGAGAAAGAGCACGCCCTTCGCGGCCCAGCAGGCGGCACAGACGGTGGCGCGTGAGGTCATGGCGCTGGGGATGAAAAAGGTGGAAGCCTGGATCAAGGGTCCCGGGCCGGGCCGGGAAGCGGCCATCCGTTCGCTGCGCGCGGCGGGGCTGGACGTGGCGGGGATCAAGGATTGCACTCCTATTCCCCACAACGGCGTCCGGCTGAAAAAACGCAGGAGAATATAATATGTCCTGGTTCCCGGCGCGGATGCCCGGGAACCAGGAGGTTTGACAGAAAGAAGAGCGAAAGACTTTTCAAAGGAAAATACTTAGGTTGTTCGGCCGCAGGAGGCCGGGGAGGTTAGTTTTAATGGCAAGATATACTGGTCCCAAATGCAAGCTTTGCAGAAGGGAGGGGACCAAACTTTTCCTCAAGGGGGACCGTTGTCACTCGGACCGCTGCGCTATCGAAAAGAGGAATTATCCTCCCGGAGAGCAGGGACGGGCGAGATACAGCAGGAGAAGCAACTACCGGTTGCAGTTGAGGGAAAAACAGAAACTACGCCGGACGTACCAACTGCTGGAACGGCAGTTCCTCAACTATTTCAAGAAAGCGGAGAAGATGAAGGGTATCACCGGTGAAAACCTGCTCCGCCTCTTGGAAAGCCGCCTGGACAACATGGTGTTCCGGATGGGTTTCGCGCCTTCAAGAGCCACGGCCAGACAGCTTATTCTGCATAGCCATTTTGAGGTGAACGGAAAGAAAGTGGATATTCCCTCCTATAAGGTTAATGTGGGGGACCGGGTCGCCCCTCGCGAGAAAAGCAAGAACCTGCTGGTTATTGAAGAATCGTTGAAGAGTTACGGGAGCCGCGGTACGGTTCCTTATCTTTCCGTGGATGTGGCCAAGAAGGAAGGCACCTATGTCGAGGAACCGACCAGGGATGTCATACCGGTTCCGGTCGAGGAAAACCTGATCGTGGAGCTCTACTCCAAATAGTACTGGGTCACCTTCCGGGAAGGTCCGGATGAGATTGAGTAACAGGGCGTGTGATATCAAGATAGCGCGCAAGGAGGAACAGGTAAATGAAATGGCGTAACCTTTTAATGCCAAAAGAAATTGTTATGGATGAATCCACCGCTACTTCCACATACGCCAAGTTTAATGTGGAACCGCTGGAGCGGGGATTCGGTAATACCATAGGAAACGCGTTGCGTCGCACTCTGCTATCTTCCATTCAGGGAGCCGCCGTTACCGCGGTTAAAATCGATAACGTGCTGCATGAATTCAGCAGCATAAAGGGCGTCAAGGAAGACGTGACCGAGATAGTGCTTAACCTGAAACAGCTGATCTTGGTGATGCATTGTGACGAGCCGAAATTCCTGAACCTGGATGTAAAGAAAACCGGCGAGGTGACGGCCGGGGATTTCACCGAGATCGCCGATATCGAGATCCTTAACAAGGATCTGGTGATCGCCACCTGTACCGAAAACGTCAAATTGAAGATGGAGATATTGATCGGGCACGGGCGGGGTTATGTGGCCGCCGAGGATCACATCCTGGAGGATTACGGAATCGGGTTGATTCCCATGGATTCGAATTTCAGCCCGATTTCCAAGGTGAATTATTCGGTAAAACACACCCGGGTGGGGCAGAGAACCGATTATGATTCGCTCTCGCTGGAGGTCTTTACCAATGGAAGCGTGACCCCGGAAGACGCCCTGGGATACGCGTCGAAGATACTGAAAGATCACATGCTGCTCTTTATCAGTTTTGAGGAGGAGCCGATCGAGGAACAGGACGAAGAGGTGGATGAGGAACTGGAAAGGATGAAGGAACTCCTCGGTAGAAGCGTCGATGAGCTTGAACTTTCGGTGCGTTCTTCGAACTGCCTCAAGGCCGCGAATATCAAAACCCTGGGCGAGCTGGTCTTCAAATCGGAGAGCGATATGCTCAAGTATCGCAATTTTGGACGTAAAAGCCTCAAGGAAATCGCGGATATTCTGGATGGTATGGGGCTGCACCTGGGAATGGATGTGGATGTCGTTCTCGGTGGTGAAAAATTGGATTCGGAGGAGAAGAAGTAATGCGGCACAACCATAGTTATAGAAAGCTTAACCGGACGGCCTCACACCGGAAAGCCATGCTCCGGAACATGGTCACCTCCCTGTTCGCGGAAGAGAGGATTACCACCACCACCGCCAAGGCCAAAGAAGCCAAGAGAATGGCTGAAAGAATGATTACCTTCGCCCGGCGCGGCGACCTCTCCGCCCGGCGGCAGGTGGCCAAAAAGCTCAAGGACCCCCAGGTTCTGCGGAAGCTCTTTGATGAGATAGCGCCGCGGTATGCCGACCGCCCGGGGGGGTACACCAGGGTGCTCAAGGTCACCCAGCGCAAGGGCGATTCCGCCGAGACCGCGCTGCTGGAACTTCTGGGTAAAGACGAGAAGCCCCGGGGCAAGAAGAAGAAGCCGAGAAAGACCTACCACGAGGTGGACGTCCCGGCCCGTCCGCAGAAGGCCAAGGTCCAGGCCGCCGCCCCGGAGGAGCCGGCCGCAGCCGCGGAAGCGGAAGAAGCCGCCGGAGAAGCTCCGGTGAAAGAGGAAAAGGCCGCCCCGGCGCAAAAGTCCGGGAAAGAGGCTGCCCCCCGGGAAAAGGCTCAGCCCGCCGGCGGGGAAGATACCCCCGCGGAGAATGAAACCCCAGAAGTTGAAGAGAACGAAAAAGAAAAATAAGCCTCGGAAGATAGAGGGTAATTCAAGCCGCCTACCAGGCGGTGACTTTTGATATTTACCAGCGTTATACTCCCCATCCTATTCGTGGTGCTGCTCGGTTTTCTGCTGAGACGGTTAAGCCGTTTGGATGAGCACGCCTTCTCCCGCCTGCAGCTGTACGTGCTCTCGCCCGCCCTGGTTTTTTACTCCATGGCCGGGTCGGAGGTGATCCTCTCCCTGGTCCTGAAGATTCTGCTTTTCATCGTGATCGTGTCGATGGTCATCCTGGCAGTGGTGCAGGGCGCGGGTTGGCTGTTCAAGAGCGGAAAGGCGGAACGGAACGCCATGTCCCTGGCGGCGGTTATGACCAACAGCGGATTTTACGGAGTGCCGGTCTGCCTGCTGGCCTTCGGAGAGCAGGGCATGATATACGCCACCATGTACCTGGTGGGTTCCTCGATCTTTCAGTCGACAGTGGGAATATATATCGCCAGCGCCGGTACGCGTAAAGGCGGGGCGGCCCTGGCCACCATCTTCAAGGTTCCCTTGATACACGCCTTGGTAATATCCCGGGTGCTGGTACATTTTGAAGCGCTGCCTCCGGAGCCGTTCATGAAGATGATAACCCTGCTGGGCAGCTCGGCCATCCCCATCGGCCTGCTGCTGCTGGGAATGCAGCTTGAAAAGACGGTTTTTCCCCCGCTGCGGCGGGAAGCCGGAGCGGCCGGGGAGACGGGAGAGACCGGAAAGGCCAGAGAGAAGGGGGAGGAGGAAGGTCTTCCTGCCGGTGAAATAGAGGAAAAGGGGGATCGGGAAAACAGGAGGAACATCCTCGGGGGACTGGCGGCGGGGATATTGAGAATCGCCGGCGGATTCGCGCTGGCCCTGGTCCTGGTAAGGTTTTTCGACCTGGATCCCCTGCTGGAAAAAGTGATCATCGTGCAATCCTCGATGCCCACGGCGGTTAACGCTGTTGTTTACGCCACCGAGTTTAATTGCCGTCCCCGCTTGGTCACGGTGGGAATCCTTACCGGCACCCTGGGAAGCGTGATAAGCCTCACCCTGATCCTCGCTTGGCTGGTTGGATAGTCATGATGAAGTCTTCCTCCGATAAGATGTTGCTGTTTGAAGTATCCGGTGCCGATGAGGCGGAGGATTTTTTCCGGGAATGCGCCGCGCTTGGCGGGAAAAGGCGGATCCGCGTGGGATTGCTGGAAAGTCCCTTCATCCAGATGCCGGATGATCCGGCCTTGCCCCGGGCGGAAACGCTCCGGGATGTCTTGGCGGGGGAAGAACCGGGTCCTGTCGAGGGGAATTCCGGGCGGATAATCCTATTATCCCTGCGAAGGATGAACCGTATCCTCGAGATCTCCACCGGCGATCTTTTGGCGGTGGCCGAAGGCGGAGTCTTATTCCGGAACCTTGCCGCCGCGGTGGAAAAGGAAAACCTGTATTTCCCCTTCGCTCCGGAACTGCCCCGGGCGGATGCCACCCTGGCCGAAATCATAATGGACGGAGCGATTTCCCGCTTCGAGGGAAGCTACGGGCGGCTGCGCGAGTACCTCCTTTCCCTGGAGCTGGTCACCCCCCGGGGAACCAGGATTCATACCGGATCGCGCTCCATCAAGGATGTTTCCGGGTACGAACTGGCGGGATTCATAACCGGGGCGGGGGGCAGATGCGGAATGATCTCCCGGGCCATGCTGCGCCTGCTCCCCCTGCCGGCGGTGCGGTCGCTGTACGCGGCCGAGGGTGACCCGGACAGGTTGCGGGAGATCGCCGGAAGGTTGAAGAGAGCACTGAATCCCGCCTCCCTGGCCTTGTTTACCGGCCGGGCGGCTTCGGCGGCGGCCTCGGCCATCGGTGGAGCGGGAGAACCGGCGGGGCTGCTTTTATTAGAGCACCATCCCTCCCCCCGGGGGGCGGATCCGGGTTCCCTTCCGGATGATGTCTTGCCAGATACCGGCCGGGATTGTACTTTGAGCAGGATCGATCTCACCTTTGAGGCCATGCTGGAGCGGTTGATTATCCGGGCGCTGGAGGGTGCCGCCGCCGAGGAAATACTACACATATCCTTTGATGAGAGGCCGGAACCGGCCGGGAAGAACTGGATCCTATCCTGGGTGACCCTCTTTCCGGGACGGGTGAATGTGCTCTCGGAATTTGAACGGCGGAAGGGCAAGATCGTTATAAAAGACGAAGGCTTGCTGGAGGAGCTTGCCTCCCGCCGTATAGATCCCTTGTTGTCGAGGATGCGGGTGGAGATTGTCAGGAACCGCGGAGGCACCATAGACAGGCTGCGTATTAGCGAGAGCGATTTGCATGGATTTAAGGGGGACCGGGATTCGGTTCAGTCCGCCACCCCGGCGGGTTTTGCCCAGGTGGATGGATTGAGGGAGGGGATCCTGGAGGTTTTTGATCCCGGGGAGATGATGCTGCCGTGAATGGAGTGCCAGGAGACGTGAACAGAGAGCAAAAAAGGGATATTACGGTCGATTTCCTCCGCTGCAACCGTTGCGGAGCCTGCAAGGCGGTTTGTCCCGTATTCGAGATCAACCGGGAGGAATGGTCCTCGGCGCGGGGCAAGGTGGAGTTGGCCGAGGCTTTTTTCCGGGGAGATGATATCGGCTGGAAGGATGTGCGCCGGGTCTACGATCTCTGCCTGCAGTGCCGCGCCTGCCAGGAAAATTGTCCCTCCGGCATGAGGGCCGATGACATAATAATGGCCGTCCGCTACCGGTTGGCCGAGAATGGTTTGCTGCCGCGAAGCAAGAGAGCGGCCCTGAAACTGCTCGAGTCGATGGATAACCTGCTGTTTAAGTTCCTGCGTTTCTTTCGCCTCTCCCGCCGGGGGCCACTGCACGGTGCCGCCGGCCGCAGTCCGCTCAGTCTCTTTTTCCCCCTGCTGGGGTGGCCGCGGCAGCGGTTCTTTCCCCTCCCGGCGGATAGACCGTTCCTGGGAAGGGGGCGGGAGTTTTTCCCGGCCCGGGAGGTAGAATCGTCCGGATTAAAGGATGAAAGCCAGGCGCAGACGACTGGTGCCGGCAAGGATGAGGGGGAGAGAAAAAAAGCGGCGGATTTAATGGAGATGATAACCCGGGCGCGGGAACATAACCTGCGGGAGGGAAAAAGCGCATACTTCTTTATCGGGCACGCGGTGAATCAATTCTTCCCGGAGGAGGCCCGGGCCCTGGTCCGGGTGCTGAACATCCTGGGCATAGACGTTTCCGTACCGGCAGATCAGATCTGCTGCGGAGCGCCTTTTTATTACGCCGGAGATGTGGCCGGGGCGCGCCGGCAGGCGGCCGGATCGATCGGAAGGATATCCCGTCACCGGACCGACTGGATCGTGACCTCCTGCGCCTCCGGGGGATTGATGCTGAAGGAGGAAATGAGCCGTCTGTTCAATATACACGGGGAGGGATTCTTCGATTTCAGCTACGATCCGGAGACGGAGATCTTTGAGGGCAAGCCCGAGGAGGTAGATGAGAAATACCGCCACATACCAGGGCTGTATAGGGAGCATATCGAAGGGAAGGTCCGCGATATTAACGAGCTGCTGGCGGAGGTCCTGGGACTCCAGGATGAAAGAGGGGAGTTCGAGGATCTTTTTCAGGGTAGAGGCGAGGCGCCGGCTGCACGGGAGAGTATTACAGCGGAGAGGGAATTAGATCAAACTATTGGGAGGGAAGACCTTCCGGTAGTGACCTATCACCATCCCTGCCACCTCAACCGGGGCCAGGATGTAAACTGGCAGGCGGAGAAGATCTTGGAGATCCTTCCCGGGTACCGCTACCTCCGGATGAAGGATGCCGATAGATGTTGCGGAGGAGGGGGGGCATTCACCTTTACCCATGCCGATCTGGCCCAGCGGATCGCGGAGCGGAAGGTGGACTGCATAGCCGAGATCAACCCCGACATGGTAGCCACTTCCTGTCCGGTATGCCGGATTCAGCTTGTGGATATGTTGAGGAGGCGTTTCGTGCTGGAGGCGAAGGCCCGGGGGGAGGCCGCGAGGGAGATCCCGGTGTGTTCCCCGGTGGAGCTGTTGGCCGGGGAAATCGACAGGTTGAGTGGAAGCAGATAAAAGGTTTTCGCATATCGGCCCGGCACTCCGCATCCGCGCCGGAAGGGGGATTAATGAAGGATATTTTCAGCGTTGACAAAGCGGTATGTTATTAATATTATTATCTCTCGGCGGGGTGGAAACTCCGCCACAAAACTTGGAATTTATTAGTGCTCCTCAGTAGCTCAATTGGTAGAGCATTCGGCTGTTAACCGAAGGGTTGTAGGTTCGAGTCCTACCTGGG
>JAFGPI010000177.1 GCA_016926065.1 Candidatus Krumholzibacteriota bacterium | reverse complement strand
GGATATTATACTGGAGGCGGCAACCGGATTCGAACCGGTGATAACGGTTTTGCAGACCGTCGCCTTAGCCACTTGGCTATGCCGCCCCCAAAATTAACTGGAGCGGGAAACGGGGTTCGAACCCGCGACCTCAACCTTGGCAAGGTTGCGCTCTACCAACTGAGCTATTCCCGCTCTCCCGATATACAGGCCCTATTTGTATAGATAATACAGTGCAAATTACCGCTTTGTCAACCTCATTCCCATCCTGCCCCGGGCCCGCTGGTACATTTTAAGATACTCCCGGGCCGAATTTTTCCAGGAATGATCTTCCTGCATGATCCTCCGGCGGGCCTTTTCCACGGCCGCGGAAGAGCCAAAGAAACGCAAGGCTTTCTGGACCGCCTGATACAGCGCCTGGGAGCTGTATTCCTCGAAGGTAATGCCGTTGCCCCGGGCTCCCCGGGGGGATAGATCCTGGATGGTGTCTTTCAGACCCCCGGTGGCCCGTACCACCGGAAAGGTGCCATAGCGCAGGCTGTACATCTGGTTAAGACCGCAGGGCTCGTACTTCGAAGGCATCAGGAAAAAATCACAACCAGCTTCAATTAAATGTGCTATTCTGTTGTCGTATAATAATTTAACGCCAAGCTTCCGGGGGTATTTCCGGGCCAGCTCGGTGTACAGCTTGTGGTACTTCTGCTGCCCCGTGCCGAGGATAACGAACTTGAGGTTCAGCTTCATCAGCTTTTCAAAGGCTTCGGACAGTATGTCGAAGCCTTTTTGATCGACCAGACGGGAGACGATGCCGAAGAGCGGCGCCTTGCCCGGGGGTAGGGAGAACTCCTCCAGCACCCGGTCCCGGTTCTTGACCTTGCCGGAAAGATCCCGGAAAGAGAAATTGGACTCGATCAGCCGATCGGTCTCCGGATTCCAGGCATCGGGATCGATCCCGTTGAGGATTCCCACCAGGTCGTCCCGGCGGTAGTTGAGCACGCCCTCGAGACCGTAGCCGTAATCCTCCGATTGGGTGATCTCCTGGGCGTAGGTTTTGCTAACCGTGCTGATGATCCCGGAGAACATCAGGGACATTTTCATCACGTTCACCCGGCCCCAGAACTCGAAGGGGCTCATGGGCTGGAAAAACTCTTGATTAATCCCCGCCTTGGACAGGAATTCGGGTTCGAAGGTTCCCTGGTAGGCTAGGTTGTGAACACTGAACACGGTCCCGGTATCCTTGAACAGCGGATTTTCGGCCTCCTCCAGGGATAGATACACGGGGATCAATCCGGAATGGAAATCGTTGCAATGGATGACATCGAGCTTGAGTTTAAGGGACTTTATCGCTTCCAGGACGGCCCGGTTGAAAAAAATCGTTCTCTCGTCCTCATCCTTGAAGGCCTCTCCGGTTTCCGTGGTGTAAAGTCCCCGGCGTCCGTAGAACTTATCGTTATCAATAAAGTAGACCGTAATCCCGGTGCCCGGTTTACGGGCTCGGGAAAGGGTATATTCGATCTCCCGGCCGTTCACGGAGGCCTTCAGAGCGCCGGTTTGCGGAAGCGGTTCGAGGTGGAATTTCCGGCGGTCTATTTCCGCGTACAGCGGAGTGAAAACGGTGACCTCGCAGCCCAGTCCCTCCAGCTGATCGGGCAGGGCGCCCAGCACATCGGCCAATCCCCCCACCTTGGAAAATGGTGCTATCTCGGTGGTCACCAACGCGATCTTCATTCTTTTACCGGCCATTCTTTATTCCTCAACCTTCTGCTTTACTGTTTCCTGGCTGCCGTTGACATAGTCGACGTTACGCAGCGCCTCGGCCGCGTCCTCGGGCGGGGTGGGATTGATGTAGAAGCCGCTGCCCCATTCGAAACCGGCCACCCGGGTCAACTTGGGCATGATCTCGATATGCCAATGGTAGTAATCCAGGTCCGGCGTCTTGCAGGGCGCGGTGTGAATGATGAAATTGAAGGGCGGTTCGTCCAGCACTATATCGAGGCGTCTGAGCACGGTTTTCATGATGCCGGCCAGCTGGGCGAACCATTCCGAGGGGGTCTGCTCGAAGGCAGAGACATGCTGGCGGGGCATCACCCAGGTTTCGAAGGGAAAGCGGGAGGCGTAGGGCGCGATGGCCATGAAATATTCGTTCTGGTAGATAATTCTTTTCTGTTCCTTGGTTTCCTGCTTGATGATATCGCAGAAGATGCAGCGCTCCTTGAGCTGATAATGAAACTTGCTTCCCTCCAGCTCCTCGATCGCCCGCTTGGGGATGATGGGGGTGGCGATAAGCTGGATATGTGAATGCTCCAGGGAGGCCCCCGCCTCCTCTCCCCAGTTTTTAAAGATCAGGATATACCGGAAACGGGAATCCTTCTGCAGATCCAGGCAGCGATCGCGCAGGGCCCAGAATATGCTTTCCACGTGATCATCGGGTAGGTAGGCCAGGTTTAGCTTGTGATCGGGCGATTCTATGAGCACCTCGTGCGCTCCCACGCCTCTCATCATGTCGTAGATGCCGTCCCCGGTCTTATCCAGGTCGCCTTCTATCTGGAGGGCCGGAAATTTGTTGGGGACCACCCGGACCTTCCATCCCGGTGTGTTGGGAGCCGAGCGGGGATCCCGGAAGGCCAGCACCTCCGGAGGCGTTTTGTCTTCATTGCCGTAACAGAACGGGCAGAAACCACCTTTGGCCGTGCGTTTCTCCATCTTGAAATCGATCGGCCTTTTACCCCTTTCGGTGGAAATTATTACCCATCTTTCCATTATGGGACTTTTCCGTAGTTCAGGCATGCGGTGATATTCTCCTTACCTGGGAAATAAGACTATTTCACTATCGTTGTTTTAACTATCCAGCAATCGGGATATTGCTCCACCAATTCTGCTCTGGCCTGGGATGCACCCTCGCGGAGGGGAAAGTCGCCCGCCCGCACTTTATACAGCCCACCTTCGAATTCTATATATACTGCAAGACCCGTTCCCGCCATGACTTTTTTCTTGAGTTCCCGGGCTTTTTCCAGGTCCGCTAAGGCGAATAGCTGTATCCGGTAACCGATGCCGTAGTTAACGGTGTTGACCGGAACCGATGTATTTTCCCGGATGGTAAAGGTGTCCCGGTTGACGGGGATGAAATTCTCCTCTCGATCGATTACCTGGAGCGTGTCTTCCTCGAGCCTTTCCTCTTCCAGATCGTAAATCTCCGTGTCCCCGGGAACGGATTGACCGGTCTGATCCGAGGCCTCAACAACCGGAGGGGTTGTTTCTACCGGCTCGGTGGTTCTACCCCTAATTTCGGATTTTGTGCAGGAGACTTGAAGGAAAATCGAGAGCAGGAATAACGCTATCACCGGCTCTATCGGAACGGACCTTATTCTTCGCAACATGGGCCACCTCCCCGCGCGCACGCGTTACCTGATTCATCCCTAACTAACGGAAAAATATCGCTCTGTCAACAGGAATTAGGCCGCGCGGGGAGTGAAGAGACTAGTTTAAATTAACATTTGTGTTGCAACTTATTTGCAAATATGTAGATAGAGCTCTTCTACCTGGTCCGCCACGCTGTCCCATGTATATTCGTCTTGCACCCTTTCCCTGCCCCTCCTCCCCATTTCCTCCCTGGCGGCGTGATCTAGGACCAGCATCTCTCCCAGAGCCCGGCGCAAATCTTCCTCGTCCCCCCGGCGGAAGGCACGGCCAATTCCGCCGGCCACTTCCAGGTTTTCAGGTATATCGCTGATTAAGACCGGACGGGAAAAGCTCATGGCCTCCAGCAGGGATATGGGCAATCCCTCCACCAGGGAGGGAAGCACATAGAAAAGACAGTGTGCGTACAACTCGTTTAATTTTCTTCCATGTACATAACCGGGGAATATCACCCTGTCGTCCGCCAGGTTCTTCAACCTGGCGGAATATTCGGGGGCGAAACGCTCATCCCCCACTATCACCAGCTTAAGGTCGGTGTATATATTGCGGAACGCTCCGATCAGGGTGTCAAATCCTCTTTCCACTATGAACCGTCCCACCGAAAGGATGTACCCACCGCTGGAGACGCCTATCTCGCGCGCCTCCCGGAGACCGGGAGGATCGATGAGCGAAGCTCCGTTGGGGATATAGTACAACCTCCGGCCATATTCCTCCTCCATTTCCTGCTGCATCAACCGGGACACGGTAATGGTCGCGGCGGCCTTCCGCACCGCGTTCCTTTCCCCTTTTTTCAGCAAGCGGCTGGCGGTGGGGCCCCATTTCTGCTGGCGGTAGTCCCGGGCGTGAATGGTGGCCACGGTCTTTATTCCCCGCAGGGCCGGTATCCAGCAGAAGATCGAGGGGCCGATACCGTGGTAGTGGACGATATCGAAGGATCCACCCAGGGTCTTCAGGCTGGCCAGCAGGGAATTGGAGGCCGTATCCAGGTTCTTGGTGGCCACCGAAGGCAGCACCCGCAGCTCCATTCCCCCATAGTTGCCGGGGATGCTGAACTGTTTACGCCCAAAAACCGACACCCGATGGCCTTTTTCCACCAATCGTTTCCCGATTTCCTCCACGTGCCTCTCTATGCCGCCGAAGACCGCCGGCAGGCCTTTCGAGCCTATCATGGCTATTCTTAGGGAACCCGGTTGTTTGGTCATACCTCTTCCTTCGCTCCGGTAGAATATTAATCAACGCTTATCCCGCGGCCGGCCAGCAATCTGATATAGTTGCGAAAAATCCAGGACAACGGTTTCAGGGGGTTTTTTTTCATGGAGGCCCGGGCCGTGCATATCATCCAACAGGAAATCCCGCAGCCATCCACCGAGTCGCGGATTTTTTCGGAGATACCGCTTTTCCATATCCGGCCGAAGTCATGCTCGTTCAAGTTCCCCATCTGCTTCTCCAGGGTCAGACAGGGATAGATGATTCCGGCCGGATCGATGAAAAACGACTCCCTTCCCGCGGTGCATTTCAACGCCCGCTGCCCCAGTTTGTTGTAGCGTAGCACCCCGGCGTAAAAATAAGCCCGCAGCCAACGTTTGGGGCTGAGGCTGAGCAGCTCCTTGCGCATTACGTATTTCATCTCGTTCTCCAGCTCGCCCGGTTCCACCTGCTGATTGTCGGCGGTGAAAAAATAAAATTCCGAATTCTGAGCCACCGAGGTGGTAAATTGGAATCCCAGCTGTCGGGACAGATCATAAACCGCTCCCAGGTGCTTGACGTTTTCCCTCTGGACGGTAAAGGCGACCCGGACGTTTTTATACCCCATCTTTTTTAACTGCCCCAGGGTATCGACCACCATTTGAAAACCTCCCTCCACTCCCCGGATCTTGTCGTGGGTTTCCCCTATTCCATCGAGGGAGACGGCAATGCCCACCCGGCGGCCGATTTTCATCAGGGAGGGCGCGGCATGGACGATTTTTCTTTTTTGAAATCCGCTGGTGGATATAACGATACGGGGTTTTCCGCAGTGATCGTACAGGGTGCGCACTATCTCCACGATATCATCGAGCAGGAAAGGCTCGCCTCCGGTGATATTAATGTCTTTCAGGGTGGACGGCAGTTTCTGGAGATCCCGGGCTATCATTTCCGGGCCCGGATCGATCTTCCAGAGGTTACACATATTACAGCGGGAGTCACACCGGTAGGTGACGGCAACCACGGCATCGACGGGTAAATGCATCTATTCACCTTCCCTGACCCGACCGGTCAGTTCCCGGAACAACTCCGCGTACCGCCTGATCATCAGCTTGTCGGAAAAATCTTTAACCACCCTCTGGCGGGCTTGGGCGCCTATCCGGGCGCACCTGGGCCGATCTGCGGAGAGTTCCAGCCAGGCGGCGGCGAGGGCTGCCTCATCCCCGGAAGGGATGAGTATTCCCTCCTCACCTTCCCGGAGCATATCCGGGATGGAACCGACAGCGGTGGCCACCACCGGGATTCCGGTGGCCATGGCTTCCAGCACCACCAGGGGAAAGGTTTCCACCACCGGGAAGGAGCAGAGGGTCAACAGATCGGAGGCGGATAGAATGCGGGGGATGTCGTCCCGCAAGCCCAGGAAGCGGATCCTGTCCCCCAGCGGCATTTCCGCCGCCAGGGCGCGCAGCCTGTCTTCCTCCCCGCCCGATCCGGCCACCAGAAAAGTGATCTCCCTGTTTTTTGCGATGACCCGGGCGGCGGCCCGGATAAACATCCGGTGGTTCTTTTCGGGTCGCAGAGCCGCCGCTATGGTCACCACGAAATCTCCGGGGGGAAGGGATAATTCCTTTCTCAGCCGGAGTTTCTGCTCCCCGCTCGCCACCGGCCTGAAGGTCTCTATATCCACTCCATTGTAGATGAGCACGATCCTCTCTTTCCCGATTTTCTCGTGTTCTCTCATATATTCAGCGTGCCTGGGAGCCAGGGCAATGATTTTTTGGTAGCGGGAGAGAACCATCCGGTCGGACAGACTGAAGGTTCCCCCTTTGTCCCATAATCCGGTGGAATGCACTCCCAGCACCCGGTGCCTCAGGCCGGCCGAGGCGGCACAGAGGGCTCCCCAGAAAATGGCGTTGTGATGATCGAGACAAAAGAGCACTGCGCCGCGGTCCCGGCCGAATAATTTTTTCAAAGTAAAGAAGGCGGAGGGATCCCAGGGACCGGCGGTCAGATGGGCGTGCAGAATCGATCCTCCCTCCCGCAGCTCTTCCCCCACCCGGCCCGGGCCGCGCAGACAGATGATTTCCGGCGCTATGCCGTATTCGGGCAGTCCCCGCACCAGGGTTTGCACCACCTTCTCGGCTCCTCCGGTCACCAGGGTGGATGCCAGGAAAAAGACCTTGAGGGTAGGAGAAGGAGAATTCATACCGGAATCCTCTAGAGGTAGGGCGCTTTTCTGCGTCCCTGCTTACAGCGAAGATCGGCAAGTCTGGCGTGGACGCGGGCGGGATTCCCGTAAACCAGCACCCCGGGAGGAATATCCTTGGTTACCACGGCTCCGCTTCCCACCAAGGATCCCTCACCGATGGTCACGTAGGGCACCACCGTGACATTGACCCCGATCCGGCAACCCTTCTTAAAGATAGGACCGCGCATGCATTCTCCGGATTGCGGACAACCGGGATGTATATCGTTGGCGATGGTCACTCCCGGCGCCATGAATACATCATCCTCGATAACCGTAAACTGGGATATATAGATATTACAGTGGATCTTCACGTTGTTTCCTATCTGACAGCCATAATCGACCACCGAGTTGTTCCAGATGGAAAAATGGTCTCCGATCCGGTTTTGCTCGCGAATCACCACGTTGTGACCGGTCTCCAAGAAAGCGCCGATACTGGAACCGGCGTAGATAACGCTTCCGCTCCGGATACGGGCCTTTTCCCCGATCTCCAGCTTGCTACTTACGTTTCCGCGGGGGGAGAGGTAGCCCACGATGGCCTCGGGATCCACCTCGGCATCAGGCCCCAGATATACTTCTCCCAATTTCCGAGAATTTTCTTTGTGATTCATTTTCCTATCCAAGTGACTCCGGGTAAGCGATCTCTATTTCGGAACCGTTCGCCGCCATCGATTGATCGATCGCGTCGAGAACCAGAAGCACTTCCAGACCATGCCGTCCGCTGCTCCGGGAAGTAGCGCCCTTGATGCAATCGATAAAATGCTGACATTCCATCTTCAACGGTTCTGATTCATCCAGCTTGGGAATCGAGATATCGCCGTAGCGGTAAGATAGCTGGAATTCCCCGAAGGTATCGTAATGGGGAATCACATCCACTCCCTTGTCATATATCCTAATTTTCTCCAGGCTGGAAATATCGTCGTATACCAGCATCTTCTTACTGCCCACCACGGTGGTTTTGCGGATCTTGTTGGGATTCAGCCAGGATACCTGGAGATTGGCCAGAATTGAACCGGGATAGCGGAGGGTGACGAAGGCCACATCGTTGATGCCCGGTTGAATATAGGAGTATCCCACCGCCGATACCGCTACCGGCCGGGAGTTCAACACGTAGTTCATGATCGAAACATCGTGCGGGGCCAGATCCCACACCACGTTGATATCTTCCTGAAATAATCCCAGATTGACCCGCGCCGTCGACATGTAGTAAATATCGCCCAATTCGCCGGATATGATAAGATCCTTGACCTTGTTTACGGCGGCGGTGTAAACGAAGGTATGGCCCACCAGCAGGGTCTTGCCGGCCTCGTCGGCTTGCTCCACCAGCTTGATCCCCTCGGTGGTGGTTCGGGTCAGGGGCTTTTCGCAGAAAACGTGTTTTCCCGCCTGCAGCGACTCGGAAGCCAGGAGATAATGACTGGAGACCGGTGTGGCTATGACTATCGCGTCGATCTCCGGATCGTTGACGATATCCCGGTAATCCAGAGTGGTTTGCAGAGAAGGATAAAGACTCTTCATGTGCTCCAACCGGTTTTCGTCCAGGTCGGAACATATCTTGACCCGCGCGTCTTTGAGGTTAATGAAATTTCTGATCAAATTGGGTCCCCAGTACCCGCAGCCGATTACGCCAACGGTTAGCAAATTCTCCTCCGTCCTTTAATAGCCTCCCGTACCGGCCAACATGACCGGCAAGGTTCTGAGCATGATTTTAATATCCAGCAACAGCGACCATTGCTCGATATAGTACAGGTCGAGCATTACCATTTCATGGAAGGGAACGCTGCTTCTTCCACTTACCTGCCAGAGCCCGGTCAGGCCCGGCCGCACCTCCAGCCTGAGTTTATGCCAATCCTCGTAATGCTGGTACTCGTATTCCAGGGGCGGCCTGGGACCGACAATCGTCATCTCACCCTTAAGGATGTTTATGAACTGCGGCAGTTCGTCAAGGCTTGTCTTCCGCAGAAAGCTGCCCACCGCGGTTATACGCGGATCCTGAGCCAATTTATATAGGTTATCCCCCGGCTCGTCAAGCGCCGATTTGGACAGGTGGCCTTTAATGAAATTTTTAGTGAATTCCCGATGAGCGCTGTCATCGTTGTCGGGTCTCATGGTGCGGAACTTGAAAAGGGCAAAATTATACCCATTCTCCCCTATTCGATCTTGCTTGAAAAATATCGGCCCCCGGGAAGTGATCTTGATCAAAAGCGCGATGGCGAGGAAAAACGGAAACCCCAGGATGAGGACCATAAGCGCCATTGATACGTCGATGAAACGCTTAAGGAACCTTTCGTACCAGGCTCTCCTGCGTATGGTAAAGCCCGCTTTCACATCGAGAGGTCCCGATATCTGTTGCATGCTTTCTACATCGTCCAGGGCCAGCGAATACTTTCTCATAGCAGCATCGTCCCGTTGAGTGGACTCATTCAAATGTCATTAACCGTTTCCTATAACCCCCTCCTTTGTTCAACAACGATCAGGCTGAATCGACCTCCTTTAACACCTGGCAAACCCTGTCCACCTTGTCCAGTTCCATTTCCGGATACATGGGCAAGGTGATGCTTTCTTTCATCAACCTCTCGGCTACCGGGAAATCACCTTCCCGGTAGCTCAGGTAGCTGAAAGAAGGTTGCAGGTGGACGGGGATCGGGTAATGTCGCCCGAAACCGATTCCCGCGTCCGACAGAGCCCGGGTGACCGCTTCCTTATCTTTGCATCCCAGCGCGAAAAGATGGTAAACCGGCTCGCATTCAGGATGCTCCGCGGCGGTCCAATAATTGGTTCCCCGCAGGTTTTCCCGGTAGCGCGCCGCCAGTTTGCGTCTCAGTTTGTTCCATTGGTCCAGATGTTTGAGTTTTACTTCCAGAATTGCCGCCTGCAGCGAATGCAAGCGGTGATTGTATCCCATTTCGCTATGTTCGTTCTTTATCACTTGGCCGTGGTGCCTGATCCCTTTTACCAGCTGGATAAGATTTCCGTCATTACTGGTGATCGCTCCCCCCTCCCCGAATGAGCCCAGGTTCTTGCTGGGATAGAATGAGAAGGCCGCGGCATGTCCCAGGGAACCGGCTTTGCGCCCCTTGTAGGTCGCCCCATGAGCCTGGCAGGCATCCTCTATCACGATCAAGTCATGTTTGGCGGCGATCTCCATGATCGGATCCATGTCACAGCACTGACCGAAAAGATGAACCGGGATAACCGCCTTGGTTCTTTCGGTTATCGCCGCTTCCAGCAGGGTGGGATTCAGGAGGGCCGTTCCCTCAAAAACATCCACCAGCACCGGAGTCGCCCCCACGATCGCTATCGCTTCCACCGTGGCGATAAAGGTATTCGGAACCGTGATGACCTCGTCACCAGGCCCGATCTTATAGCCGAGCAAGGCCAATTGTAAAGCGGAGGTGCCGCTGCTTGTGCCGGCGCAATATTTTGTGCCACAATAGCTTGCAAAGGATTCCTCGAATTTTTCTAGGCCCGGGCCCAGGACGAAAGCGGTGTTGTCGATGACCTCGGCGATCACCTCGTCCAGCTCGGTCCGTATCATCTTAGTTTGTTCACTGAGGTTGAAAAATGGTATTTTTGTCAAATCTTAAATCTCCCATCACATTGTCAGCGCCAAACCTAGCTCAATCCTACCAAGTATAGCATTTCCCGGGGAATTTATCTAGTACCTATTTTTCAACCGGGGAAAGATTACTCCGGACCGCATCTTGACAAAAGAGGCGCATACCGCTAGAGTCTCGAAATGAGGATAGTAACTTTCTTCCGAATGGAGGATTTAAATGATTGAGGGAGTAAAAGTTAAGAAACTAAAGATGATCCCCGACGAGAGGGGGCGGTTGATGGAGATGGTCAGGGCGGATGACGAGGATTTCCTGAAATTCGGGCAAGTCTATATGACCACCTGTTATCCCGGAGTGGTGAAAGGTTGGCATTACCATAAAAAGCAGTACGATTACATGACGGCCGTAAAGGGGATGCTGAAAATCGTGCTGTATGATAACCGGGATAGTTCCTCCACCCGCGGTGAAGTGAACGAATTCTTCGCCGGGGATTCGAACTTGATAAGGATCACCATTCCTCCCGGTGTCTGTCATGGATTCAAGTGCATCGGAACAGGCGAGGCGATAGTAATCAACACCGTAACCGAACCCTATCGCTACGAGGATCCGGATGAGTTCCGGATTCACCCGCACCACAATGACATACCTTACGAGTGGGATAGGCAAGACGGCTGATATCCGCGGGAGGAACGGTAGTGGAGCGCGTTTACATAACCGGATCCAAGGGCATGCTGGGCCGGGCTCTGGCGCCTTTATTCGCGGACGAATGCGAGGTCCTGGCCACCGACCTTCCGGAGAGCGATATTCGCGACCGGAAATTGATCGAGGAGGAAATCCGCGATTTTAAGCCCGATCAGGTGATCCACCTGGCCTCCCTGACCGATGTGGACCGGTGCCAGCTGGAACCCGAGGCGGCGCGGGAAACCAATGCCCTGGGCACCCGGAATGTAGCCCTGGCCTGCCGCAAAACGGGTGCCGCCATGACCTATCTGAGCACCGGCATGATCTACAATGGCCGTAAGGTGGAACCGTACGTGGAAAGCGACCCGCCCGATCCCATCAACGTCTACGGGCGATCGAAATATGAGGGCGAAAAAGCCGTGCGGGAGCTGCTCGACCGGTACTACATATTCAATACCTGCTGGTTGTTCGGGGGCGGAGCCGAGGATAAAAAATTCGTGGCCCGGACCCTCAAGCAGGCCCGGGATAAAACCGAGCTGAAGATGGTAAACGACACCTTCGGCTCTCCCACCTATACCCGCGATCTGGCCCGGGCCCTGCGCGCCGTCATCGGAACGAGCCACTACGGGCGATTTTTCTGCGTCAATAAAGGTTGCGTGAACCGCTTTCAGATAGCCTCGGAGATTTTGAGGATCGCGGGAATAAAGAACTGCCGTTTGATACCGGTCTCTTCGGCCGAATTCCCCCTACCGGCTCCCCGCCCCCGCATGGAGGCGCTGCGGAATCAAAACCTTGAAGCTTTGGGTTTTGACTTGATGCGGGGCTGGAAAGAGGCCCTGGAAGATTACATCACTTCCACCCTGCTCTAGTAGCGAATTCAATCCATCCGGTTGGCGCCGGTTTGGGCCACCAGGTTGCTCGCCTTGAGCAGGGATTCGAAGGTCCCGGCGTCGGTCCACCAGCCCTCGAGAACGTTCCAGGTAAGTTCACCCTTGTCTATATAGGCATTGTTCACATCGGTGATTTCTAGTTCCCCCCGGTGGGAGGGTTTTAGCGTTTTAATGATATCGAATACCGTGTGGTCGTACATATAGATTCCGGTCACGGCATAGGGGGACCGGGGAAGCGACGGTTTTTCCTCGATCTTGACCACCTTGTCGCCGTCCAGAATCGGCACCCCGAAACGCTCCGGATCGGGAACCTTCTTCAGCAGTATTTTCGCTCCGGAGGGCTGCTTGATAAAGTCCTGCGCCGCTTGCACGAAGTTCTTTTCGATGATATTGTCCCCCAGCATGACGCAGATACGGTCGTTTCCGGCGAAATACTCGGCCAGGCCGAGGGCCTCGGCGATTCCGCCTTCCCCCTCCTGGTAGGTATAATTAATATGTTCCAGTCCGAATTCGCTGCCGTTGCCGAGGAGCTTGAGAAAATCTCCGGCGTGATTCCCCCCCGTTACCAGCAGAATATCCCTTATCCCGGCATTAATGAGCGATTTCAAGGGATAATATATCATCGGTTCTTTATGTACCGGCAAAAGGTGCTTATTGGTGATCTTCGTCAGGGGCAACAGGCGAGTGCCCAATCCTCCAGCCAAGATAATACCTTTCATTATCGTTTTTCCTCCGGGTTGGGATCAATTTTCCCGCATTATAAAAGACCTGCGGCATAAGATCAAGTCATGGAAGTGTTTCTCCCCTGGTTTGTGGGCCGGTGCGGGAAAAAGATATTGAAAGAATAAGCTTATTATTTTAGTATTAACAAGTTGCGAAATGGATGTCGCATTAAATATATGTTTTGTATACGGTTGCCCCGGCAGAACGGAATTTAGAGCTTCCCGGGGGAGGGGAATCCGGCCGACCGGCGGGACCAAGAGAGGTAACGGGGGGATTCATGGCCGAACCGAAGAAACGACATCAGGCCTTTGAAATAAAGGACTGCGCGCTGGCGGCCTTGGCCACGGGCCAAAGAGCGCAAAATCTCAAGGAACTGCGCGATAGGGTGCGGTCCGTGAATCCGGGCAGCATCTATTATCATTTCTGGGGGGGATTGTTAAAGCCCCGCTTCGACGATCCCGAGTATAACAACGATTTCGCCTCTTGGGTGCGGCACGCCCTGCACGATAAGGTGCTGGCCGACCGGCTGGGAATGATAGATCCCACCGAATATCCGGACATGCAGGATTTACGCCGGGAGTTGCTGGATATCATAGAAGAAAGGCTGGACGAGTCCGAACACCTGCACTGGTGCGGGCTGGATCAGCAGTTTTATTTCATAACCAGCCAGATCGTAGTGTTCAACACCCGCAAGTATATCAAAAAGGCCCGGGAACTGGTCACCATGATACCGGCCATGACGGCCAGCAGCGTCTTTTATCATTTTATCGACGCCCGGCGCCGGACCTTCGGTAATATAGACGATTTCCGCTCCTGGCTGTACGGATTCGACGGACAGTACGTCGGCCTGTGCGAGAGATTGTCGGAGGTCGATCCGTTTTTCTCCACCCTGACCGAGCTGCGGCAGCAGCTGGCCGATATTTTTACGCTGTATTTCAAGGAGAATGATAGATGACGGCCATTCTGAGCAAATACGCGGAAATCGTCGGTTGGGACGTTATCGATCAGCTCCATCAACTGGTGGATCCCCTCAAGGGAATCAAGGTGGTGCACGTCAATTCCACCAAACAGGGCGGCGGGGTGGCGGAGATATTGAACAAATTGGTGCCGATCAAGAAAGAGTTGGGAATCGATGTCAGTTGGGAAGTAATCGAGGGAAACGCGGAATTTTTTAAATGCACCAAGAATTTTCATAACGCCCTGCAGGGTAACAAGGTGGAAATTCCGCATTCCTTGTTGAAATCTTATGAAGAGGTAAACAGGCAAAACGCGGAAAGACTGCGCGCCCGGCTGGAGGAGGCGGAGTTCGTCTTCATTCACGATCCTCAACCCGCCCCCCTGCTGAGCTACTGCCCGGATAGAAAAGGAAAATGGATATGGAGATGCCATATAGATGCCAGCCGCCCCTATCGGGCCATATGGAAATACCTCAGCAATTTCATCACCGGTTATGATGCCAGCATATTTTCCCTGGCGGCATTCGCCCAGGCCCTCCCCCATAAGGAGTATCTCGTACCACCCAGTATCGATCCTCTGAGCGAAAAGAATATCGACCTGGACCGGCAGGAGATAGAAGCCGTGGTGGGAGGATTGGGAATCGATCTCGACCGGCAGATCATGCTGCAGGTCTCCCGTTTCGACACTTTCAAGGACCCGGTGGGGGTAATTCACGCCTATCGCTTGACCAAAAAATTTGTTCCCTCGCTGCAGCTGATTCTGGCCGGCGGCGAGGCCACGGACGATCCGGAATCACAGACGGTCCTGGATGAGGTCAGAACGGCGGCCGGCGGTGACCGGGATATTCACATTCTGCTCCTCCCCGCCGACGCCCACCGCACCATCAACGCCCTCCAGCGGGCGGCCGATATCGTTCTACAGAAATCGACCCGAGAAGGCTTCGGACTCACGGTCACCGAAGCGATGTGGAAAGGAAAACCGGTGATCGGCGGAGATACCGGAGGGATTCGGATTCAGGTGGTCAATCACCAAACCGGATTCTTGGTCAACACCCCGGAAGGCGCGGCGCTGCGCACCCGGTATTTGCTCTTTCACCGCGACCTATTGCTCGAGATGGGCGCGAAGGCGAGAAATTTCGTGAGGGAGAATTTCCTTCTGACGCGGCATCTGAGGGAATACCTTACCTTGATGGTCTCCCTCCTGCATGGGCGGGGGGACCGGATCGAGCTGGATTAATCCGGAATTTCTGGCGGAAAAGATACGGATGAAGATTCTTAAATCCCGCGGAAATCCAAAAGAGTTCCTCTCCCGGATGGCCTCCTGCTCCGGGAAGGTTCTCCTGCTCGATTATGACGGGACCCTGGCCCCCTTTTCGATCCACCGGGACCGGGCCTATCCCTATCCCGGGGTGCCGCGCCTGCTTAACCGGTTAATCGGACTTCCCGGCTGCCGCACCATCATAATCAGCGGCCGCGCGGTAAAAGATCTTCTGCCGCTGCTCAATTTGGACAGGCTTCCCGAGATCTGGGGCTGCCACGGATGGGAACGGGTGACGGCAGCGGGAAACTATATTGTACCGGAACTGGATGCTATGGTAAAATCGATTCTGGAAGAATCGTATACCTGGTTAACCGAAAAAGGTTTTTCCGGCCGGTGCGAAAAGAAGATTGCCGGATTGACCGTGCATTGGAGGGGGCTGGCCCCGGCGGAGAAGGAAAATGTCGGGACCGCGGTGAGGGATCATTGGGAATCGATAGCCGGCGGATCGGGCTGGAAGATACGAGACTTCAACGGAGGAATCGAGTTGAATCCCGCCGGCATGGATAAAGGCTTGGCGGTGCGGGCCATTTTGGAAGAAACCGGTGATAAGGCGGCGGTCGCATACCTGGGCGACGACCAAACCGATGAGGATGCCTTCCGCGCCCTGCGGGGAAAGGGATTGAGTATTCTGGTCGGCGAGGAACCGCGTTCCACGGCCGCCGATCTCTGGTTGAAACCGCCGGATGAGATGCTGGAATTTCTTCAAGGGTGGCTGGACGGGTGTGAGGCGCAAAATGAATGACTTCTCGAAAAAACTGATAATAATCTCCAATCGGCTTCCTTTCGTCCTGGAACGAGTCGAAAACCAGTGGAAAATAATTCCCGGTTCCGGCGGCCTGGTGACCGCCCTGGCCCCCGTGCTCAGGAACCGGGGCGGATTATGGATAGGATGGCCGGGAACCACCATCCAATCCGATATTTCCAAACCGTTGGAGGCGATATCCGCCCAGGCCGGGTTTTCCATGCAGCCGGTGTTTCTAAACGATGAGGAGATACAGCAATACTACATGGGGCTCTCCAACGAGGTGATCTGGCCCCTCTTTCACGATCTACAATCATACTGCAATTTCAATCCGGATTATTGGGAGATGTATAAAAAGATCAATTCCCGTTTCGCCTCCGCCATAAAGGATAAGTCCAGCGGAGATGACTTCATCTGGGTTCATGATTATCATCTGATGGGGGTGGCCGAAGAATTACGCCGGCTCGGTATAGATACTAAAATAGGCTACTTTCAGCACATCCCCTTTCCTCCCCTGGATATTTTCATAAAGCTTCCCTGGAGGGCGGAGATACTCAGGTTCTTGCTGCAATACGATCTGGTTGGTTTCCAGACCGTGCGGGACCGCCGTAATTTCATCCAGTGCCTGAAAGCCTTTGTTCCGAAAATAGCGGTGAAGGGCAAGGGCCAGGTATTATCGGTGCGATTCGCCGAACGTAACATTAGGGTGGGAAGTTTTCCCATCAGCATCGACTATAAAGAATTTTCCCAGCAGGCCGGATCCAAGGAAGTGGCCGACAACGCCTGGTACATCCATGAAGATATCCCCAACGGGAAGATAATTCTGGGCATAGACCGTCTCGATTATACCAAGGGCATTATTTACCGTTTGCGGTCTTTTCGCACCTTCCTGGAAAGGCATCCGGAGCTGCACCGCCGGGTGACCCTGGTGCAGGTGGTGGTGCCGAGCAGAAGGTCCATCCCCATGTACAATGAGCTCAAGGTTGAGATCGAACGCCTGGTCAGCGAGATAAACGGGCAATTCACCAAGTCCGGTTGGGTCCCCATTCATTATATCTACCGCACGCTTACCCGGGTCGAGCTCCTGGCCTATTACCGCACCGCGGAAATCGCCTTGATCACGCCCCTCAAAGACGGCATGAATCTGGTGGCCAAGGAGTATTGCGCCTCCAACATCGAACAGTCCGGAGTGCTTATCCTGAGCGAATTCGCCGGGGCGGCGGCCCAGTTGCAAAAAGGCGCCATCATGGTCAATCCCTATAATATCGAGGAGGTGGCCGAAGCCATACACAAGGCCTTCCACATGTCCCTCAAAGAGCGTAACCAGGCCATGAGGAAGCTCCAGCAAATCATATCCAAAACCGATATCTACTGGTGGGTCAACTCCTATCTGAAAGCCGCTATCTCCAGCGATCTTGAAACTTTTCCCCGCATGGAGGAATACTATACCAAAGATTCACTTTCCTCCTTATCCATTTTCCCTTGAAAGGGGCGTTTTTCAGGAATTATTCTCTAGCCGATCGTAAACCCCATTCACGCGGGGAAAAGGTAATATGAAAGTCTGTTTCTTCATGCCGACCGCCTACAGCCATTTCAATCCCAGCGCCGAAACCTGGGCGGGCGGGGCGGAAACCCAGCAGATCCTGATAGCCCGGCATATGGTAGACCGCGGAATAGAGGTGTCCTTCGTGGTGGGCGATTACGGGCAGCCGGAGGTGGAAATAGTCGACGGCATAACCCTGATCAAGTCCTTCCGGCCCTTCCAGGGAAACCGCCGGCTGCGTTTCATTCCGGATATGCTTCAAATCCGCCGGGCCCTGAGCCTGGCCGACGCGGACGTATACAATCAACGCTCGACGGCGTTTTTTACGGGACAGATAGCCTATTTCGTGTCGCGGATGCGCAGAAAATTCACCTTTTCGCTGGGCATAGACTATAACTGCTACCGGAACTGCGATGGGTATCTGCGTAAACCGATCATTCCCCTTTACCATTACGGGATCAGGAAAGCCGACGCCATTATCTCTCAGACGGAGTATCAGCGCCGCCTCTTCCAGGATAATTTTCATCTCGACTCGATCGTGATCCGGAACGGTATGGTAATACCGCTTTCCCCGGATCCGCACCCGGTCAGCTCGCCGCCGGGAGGGGGCACCGGATTTCTGTGGGTGGGCAGTTTCCGCCGCAGGAAGCGTCCCCACCTCTTCCTGGAACTGGCCCGGCGCATCCCCCAGGCCAGATTCACCATGATCGGGGGCAAGGGTGACGATGCCGGTTATTTCCAATCCCTGGTGGAAGAAACAAGCTCGATTCCCAATCTGGATTATCTCGGATTCGTTCATCCGGAAAGAATCGATGGTTATTATCGGGAGGCCTTCGCTTTCATAAACACCTCCTACCTGGAAGGCTTTCCCAACACCTACCTTCATTCCTGGATTCACGGCTCCCCCACTTTCACGCTGGAGATCGACCCCGACGGTATAATCAGCAAAAACGGTATCGGCGCCGTGACCGGGGATCTGGAAGAAATGGTCAGGGCCTTGAACCTGCTTGTCCGCAATCCCGAGCGCCGCGATGAAATGTCGATCAGGGCCCGCCGTTACGTGGAACGGGAGCATGATATCCGGGACCGGGGGGACGACTACATCAGGCTGTTCGAGAGGCTGCTCAGAGACGGCTGAGCAATTCATCCAGGCGCTGGGGATAGCTCGAGAGGGAAAGATGCTGCTCCGCCCAGCGGCGGGCGTTGTTACCGAGGGTGTTGGCCAGCGCGGGGTCCTCCAGTAAACGCACTACCTCTTCCGCCATCTCCCGGGCCGAAACGGCCTGCAGATAATCGCGGCCCTCGAGCAGGGGCAGTCCCTCCACCCCCACCGGCGTGCTTACCACCGGAGTTCCCATGGCCGCCGCCTCCAGCATTCTCATCCGCACCCCGCTGCCGAAGCGCAGGGGAAGGACCATCACCGCGCAATTAGATAGGTAGGGGAATATATCCTCCACCGCGCCCACGACATGCAGCGAGGAGTCTTCCTCATCCCGGGGAATATTATCCGTACCGTGCCCCACGATATCCAGGACGGCTCCCGGTCTTCTTTGGCGGATGGCGGGAAAGACCTCGCCGCGGAAGAAATGCAGCGCGTCCAGATTGAAATCGGATTCGAATGTTCCCAAGAACAGGATCCGGTCCGCCCGCCGGGGGGGTGAATCCGCCCGGTAGGCGGAGAGATCAAGGGCCAGGGGCAGGGAGAATATCTTTTTCCCGCCGCTGCCTTCTTCCCGGCGCAGGATCTCCGCATCTCTTTCGGTCACGGTAAGGATCGAATCGAAAGACCGGTAGGCCCTCTTCTCGGTGCTTTCCTGGAGCTTGGTATCCCACCGGGTCAGCAGGCGCTCCCTTTTTTTTCGCCGCGCCACTCTCGCGTCGCGGACCTTGTAATCCAGATCCAGGGTCAAGAGTACGCGGCGGAAGCCGGACAGCCGGGAGTAGAGCTCATACAGATGCCAGTAGGAAATCAATACCAGATCCGCCCCTCCCTCCCGGCAGGTTTTTTCGACCAATTCCAGGTATTCCGGTGGACCGGCGTAACTGGTTTGCTGCGGGATACCCTTAAATAGAGCCCGAGCGATATTGCGCAGCTTGTAATAGAGGCGGTGCGCGGCGCTCTTTTTGTGCGGGGCCAAGATGTATTTGACGGAAATTCCGGTTTTTTCGATTTCCCTCAAGCGGGTCCCTTCCCGGGGATGAAGAATCATGGTCACCAGGGTCACCTGATGGCGGGAGGAGAGTCCCCGGATAAGATTCAATATCAACCGGTCGAATCCCCTCTGCACCGGATAAGGTCGGTAGGACAACGCCAGTAAGATCTTCACCGGCCCTCCTTCCTCCGCCGGGATGCCAATAGCTCCCGGTAGACGGACGTGGTCTTGGATACCGACAAGTCGATCCGGAAACTGGATTCAAAAAAGGACCGGGAGGCCCTGCGCATACCCTCCCGCAGGGCCCCGTCGCGGTAAAGCCGCAGGATGGCCCCGGCCAATTCCCCGCTGTTTCCGGGATCGATCAGTATTCCGGTTTGATTATCCCGCACCAATTCCGGGATGCCGAATATCCGGCTGGCCACCACCGGCAAGCCGGCCGCCAGGGCCTCGATCAAAACGTAAGGAGTGGCATCTAGCAGCGAGGGCAGGACCAGCAAATCGGCACCGGCCAGTATCGCCGGGATATCTTCCCGTTGACCCAGGAACCTGACCCGGTCCTCCAGGGTGAAATCCGACACCGTCTTCCGGTAGCCGGCTTCCATTTCCCCGGCACCGGCCACGGCCAGGACTATCTCTGCCGGCAGTTTTTTCAGGGCTTCAAATAAGATCTGGTGTCCTTTTCGTCTCTGGAGGGATCCGGCGATCACCAGCAGAAAAGTATCTCCCCGGTGCCGCGTGCCGGATTTCAAGTCCAGCTTTTCTACCTTGCCGGGATCGGGGATGCCGTTGTGGATGACCCGGATCTTGGCGGGATCGATGCCGTGATTTTTAACCAGGTGGTTTTGGTTGTCTTGACTGACGGTGACAATAGTATCGATCGATCGCGAGGCGAATCCTTTTAAAATTCTGCTCTTGAGGAACGACGGCACCATGGGTAGATGTTCGGTGGAAACGATATGCCGGACTCCGGACAGGCGGGCCAGGGGCGCGACCAGGCTGTAGCGGGCGTCAAAGGGTCCGGGCAGGTTGAGATGGAGGATATCCGGTTTGAGCCTGGCCAGGAGGCGTTTCAGGGAGGCCGCCGCGGCGGGCGAATACAATGAGGGCGCGGGAATTTCATATACCGGAATCCGGTCTTCCCGCATCCACGATTCCAGCCGCCGCAACCCGGTGGATCCATAAATAATCAACGAGGGGGCAAAATGATCCCGATCCAGATGTGAAGCCAGCAGGTGCAGATATTTTTCCGCGCCTCCGGTATATGGCGCGTCGGAGAAATAGGAGATGGAGATTGGGCCTGCTTCGGTCATTCCGGTGACTCTCCGGTTATTTCTTCCCCTCCGCCGTCTTTGTCCGGGACAGCCGCGGGATCGATTACGATAGAGGCGACAAATTCTCCCTGCTGGGAATCCTGGTTCAGGAAAAAATCGGCCAGCCGGCGATTGGCCAGATAGGATCTTTGATCCACTTTGATCCGTATATCGTACCTTCCCGGTGAAAGGAAGGGAGAAAGCGGAAGGGTAAAATATTGTTTCATGATTTCCTGTCGGGGCCATTGATCGGGGAAGGCGTCGCCGCTCAGCAGGCGGCGGGAATAGGTAAAACGGTAAAAACAATAATCCCGCTGCTGTATCTGCCGGCGATACTGTTTGCCGTACCACTCGCGGAAGAAGGTTCCCCGGGGAAACTCCGTATCCATTCTCAGGATCCACCACAGGGGGAGGCCGAAATCGGTTCCCCCGGGCAGGCTCCAGCAAAACCAGCCGGTCAGGGTATCCCCGGGCTGAAAAACTTTCCGGTCTAAATGCAAGCCTTCCAGAAATATTCCCCGGCCGATATCCATCCCCGGCAGGATCTCGTTTTCCTCGAATTGCACGCACAGGGGTGGTGAGGACAGGGCCCGGGAACATTCAGAATCGATTGCAGCGGCCGAAAATCCCCAGTTCAGCCGCAGCAGGATAAATCCCCCCTCCCGTTTCAATTCGGTTAGAAAAAACGAACAGGAGAGAAACTTGTCCACCAGGGACGGGGTTAATCCCCGCGGAGCTACTCCATAGAAATTGGATTCTTTCTCCAAGGCGGTGTTCAGGACAACGAATTCCGCGCCCTTTTTCCTTAGCCAGGACAGGTTGTCAGAGAGGGGAACTGCGGGACAGAACAGGTCCCGGGCGTTCCGGACCCGCTGCAGGCCTTCCCCGTCCCCGGGAGAGCCGTGCTGGTCGAGAACCACGGTCACGTAGTGATCGGTGTAGGCGGAAATCAGATAGCTGGTCTGGGGATCGGAAAATATTACCGAGCGCTCCGGGATATCGGCCAGCAGGGCCTTCAGGGCGACGGCACCGAACCGGTCCGGGGCGTCAAGCGGCGACCTGATATCATGGAGATCATGCCGCAGGGATGAAAAGGAAAAACGCAGCGGCACCAAGATGAACAGCGCCAGAGCAAGAAGGGCAACCAGCCTCCGCGCCATCCCCGGAATGCTTTTGGTCCGGGAGCGCGGACCCCTGCTCGATCCCCGAACAATCACCCTGACCAGTCCGCTGACCACCAGGGAGAGCAAGCACATCAGGGGGGCGGCGAACAGAATACGGTAGTGAAGATAGCCGAGAATTTTTTCGAGCCCCGGGGCCCACAGGGGATTCAGCACCGTCACCACCGGGACGATAAAAAGAGTCCCGGTGAGGACGCCCTTTTTCCTGTCGGGAGAGAGAAGAAATACGAACGGGCTCAGCACTATGGCGTATAACATCCCCAGGCCGGTTTGGGAGATGATCTCAACCGGATCGACCACGCTTAGATTTCCGGAGAGGAACATCATTGCCTGCCGGTGCGTGTGGATGGCGTTAAAGGTTCCGCCGGTAAACCACATCCTTACCGCCACCGGTATGATTAGTCCCGCCAGGATAGCCAGCGAGCCCGTCCAGAAACCAGCGGGAGGGAAATGCGGCTCTCCGGGAAGATGGGTTACGACCAGCATTCCGATCCAAAGGGCGCCGATCAAAAGCGCGTAGACCGGATGGATGGAAGAGCCGATCAGGGCCAGAAAGAAGATCATCCCCACCATCCAGGAGTCCCGGTTCCGTAAATATCTCAACCAGTAACCGAGGGTGGCCCACGCCATCAATTGGACGATGTTACGGCTGTAGGTCAGCTTGGTGAACCAGAGCAGGCCTCCTCCCCGCATGAACAGGATGAGGAAGATCGATGCCAGAATGGTCAGGGCGGAGGACTCCAGAAGTTCCCGGGCGTAGAACCAGAAAATAATCAGGGCGAAAAAGGCCAGCAGGGCGGGCAGGACGCTCCAGCAGTATTCCACCGGGCAATCGGATTGATAGGTCAGCCAAGATACCAGCGGATGCCAAATTCCTTTACGGGGATCGAAGACCTCTCCATCGCCTTCCTGGTAGAAGGAATCGCGCGGCATTACCCTGCCGCTATCTAGGCTGCGGCGGATAAAACTGATATGATCGAGTGAATCGCTGTCGACCCTTCTCTCTCCGCTGCCATAAAAAAAAGTGAAACAGAGGGCAAAAACAACTATCAGCAATGCCAGTAAAGCCTTCTTCCCTCTTCCGGTGAATCCGCTTTCCGGGCGGAAACGCCCCACCACGTCCCGGTTTACCTTCTCCGCCCGCTTTCTTCCCACCAGGTAATGGAGCAGGGACAGGATGATCAGGCTTCCCGCTCCCACCGCCGCAATCACCGGGTAGTCGAATCCGGGAATGAATCCCAGGCTCACCAGCAGGCAGTCGAAAATAAGGCTGGACAGGAACAGGCGCGCCACCGCTTCGATGGAAATTTCTATGGCTTTAAAGATTAATAGATTTATCAATATCCCGGGGAGGATGAACAGGGAATAGAAGGCCAGGATTATTCCCCCCAGGTCGGGACCGGGCAGGATCTTCAATCCCGTAAGAAGAGACAGCAGGACGAGGGAAAGGTTGACAGCCAGAAATACCGATTTACCTTTCAACTTCACCTTCTCCGTTTGTTGATTTTCCTCCCGTTTCGGAATAGATCCGCTAGTAGGTTTTGCCGACCAGAAAAACGCCCAGGCAGATAACCAGTATCCCCACGAATCTCAGCAGGGAAAAAGGTTCGTTCAATAGATACGGAGCCAGGATCGCGGTGGCCACGTAGGATAGGCTGACCATGGGAAAGGCCCAGCTCAACTCAGCCCGGGAGAGGATGATGATCCACAACACCGCGCTGACGGCGTACGAGCAGAATCCTCCGATTATATAGCCGGAAGTCAAAACTTTCTGAAATGATCGAAAAAAATTATGGTAATTGATTTGATCCATCGATCTCAGGCCGATTTTCATCATGAACTGGCCGGTGGTGTTCAGACATACCGTGACAATTATCAAAATCAAGTTTTTTACCATACCGTTATTTCCTCCAGTTTTTGCCGCTCCGGGAGATCATCTTTTTATAGGTCTGAATCTCAGCCTGATCAAATACCAAAGGTTTTCCCAGCCGTCTTTCCACATTTCCAGCTTCACCGTTCCCACCCGGGGGTGATAATTGACGTGGTACTCCTCGAATTTTATGTCCGGGTGCCGCAGAGCGGTAATCTTGATTTCTTCACTCAGCGGCATCCCGTCGCTTCGGGGATTGAGCCGGGGGTAGATTTCACTCCGGAAAATCCACATTCCGGATTGCGAATCGCGGATACCCCGGAAGAACAGCAACAGGGTGGCCAGGGTCAACAATCCGTTGCCGATCTTCTTGGAAAGATCCATGGCCCCCGAATTGGTTAGGGGAAAACGCGAGGCGGAGACGAAATCCAGATTCCGGTCCAGCAGAAAATCGACGCATTCTTCGATCTGCTCGGCGGGGTAAGTCCCGTCCCCGTCCATGGTGACGGTTATGTCTCCGCTAACCGCCGGCAGGCCGGCTTTATAGGCTGCTCCGTATCCCTTCCGGTTCTCCCGGACCACCTTGGCGCCCAGCTTCCTCGCCACGGAGGCGGTATTGTCGGTGGAGTTGTTATCCACCACCACGATTTCGTCGACCGAGGCGGGAAGGGAGGAAATAACCCGGGCGATGCCGGTTTCTTCGTTGAAACAGGGGATGACCACCGATATCTTCTTTTCTCTGTACATCCAGTCTTCCCGGCTAAAAGATGGAAATGAGCTTTTCCTTGAGAGGAATGGGAAGTTTCATGATCATCTTTTTCTCGTTCTCCCCTATTATTTTCAAATAGCGAAAACCCGCCCACAGCAATGCGATTCCCAGTATCAACTCCAGCGCCAACGCGCCCAGGGAATAATAACGGGCGGATATTAAGGCCAGCAGAGCGGCCGGTAGCGCGGCCAGGTAGCATTTGGCCACAAAGATCACCGGAATTCTGATGTCCGGCCTGAACCTCCCCAGAACCGCCCTGAAAAAAACAATGCCCAGGATGAAAGTCAGGGCCACCGGGAAGAACGCGCCCCAGATACCGTAGCGGGGAATCAACGCGATATCCAGGCCGATATTTACAACAGCCAACGCGGCGAAAACCAGCATGTTAACCCAGCTTTTTTCCATCACATAAAGGGCCATGCTGAGCGGAGTATAGAGAAACGAATATGAAAAGACAACGAAAAACATTTGCGCCGGCACCGCCGCCGCGGCCATTTCATTAGCCAGAAATATTGATATCAGCGGCCGGGTGAAGGCGAATCCCAAGGCCGCTATGGGCATCACCAGTATGTAGAGCAGGCGGTAGTAGATATCTATGGCGGCGGTAAGGTTTTCTTTATTCCGGGTGTACACCTCGGAGGTCCCCGCCATCACGATGGGCCAAATGGTCAGGGGCACGAATTCCAGGGCCATCTGGGGTATGTCGTAAGCCAGCCCGAAATATCCGGCCGCCGCCATGCCGCTGAAACGCCCCAAGAAGAGAACCTCGGAATGCCTCCACACGACCTGGTTTAAAAATCCGGTGACCACGAAGGGGAGAGAATAGGCCAGGATTCTTTTCAATTCCGGTGCCTTTATCCTATCGGCGGGCGAAGAGCGGACCAGGGATACTATCTTCGGTACCAGGGCGAGGGTCATGCTTAAATTCACCAGGGCCCCCGCCGCGAAATATCCCAGAATCCCCCCGCCCGCTTTTAGGATCAGGATCAGCAACAGCAGGTAGCAGATATTCCCCAGCAGCATCACCACGCCGAATATGCGGGTTTCGTACCAGGACTGCAGGATGTTCGTCACCATCATCATGGATACTTCAAAGAGGGCGAAAGCCAGCGCCAGGGTGAGATACAGATTGAACGGTTTCGCTTCGAGATTATAGAAGGTGCTGAACCGGGGAGCCAGATACCAGGCGGCAACCAGCAGGACGGCCCATACCAGAAACTGGAGGAGCAGCATTTTCTTGAAGGTGCCGACCAAAGATTGCATTCCCCCCTGGATCTTGATGACGGGAACGTAACGCAGCACCGCCTTGCCCCCTCCCAGCATGATCAGCACCAGGGCGAAGCTCTTAATCGTCTTCAGGACGTTCAGGACGCCCCAATTATATTCTCCCAGGAAACGGATCACCACGATATAGCTTACCGGCAGGGCCAGCATTCGGGCCAGCTTGGCAAAAAGGTTCCAGGACATGGCGCGTCCTACTTTTTCCATCGTCATGATCGTTCCCGTAACCGGTTAAATCCCGGAACGATATAGTCCGCTATATCGGTCAAATCCCCTTCCGCGGCCGGGAATCGCTGGTTGCTGAAGAGCACGCTGTACATTTCGGAATTGTCCGGGTGATACCCGTGCATCCCGGCTATCGGCTTATGGCTTATGTAGCTGGGCAGGATTATGGTTCCGTTGTCCACCATGAATATCATATCGCCGTACAGGGGAGGAGTGAAATCCACTCCCAGCCTTTCCCTTTCCTCCCCCTCCAGGAGCCTGCCCTGGGGAAGAGCGCTCAATAATCCTCTAAGTTTTTCCCGGGCGCGGTCGGAGGATATCCTGAACCGCGCCATGGTGGAATCATAGAACGGTATGTAATCGCCGGGTATTTTCAATCCCAGCCCGTCTATCTGGCTAATCAGGTCCAGATGGGCGGATACGTCGCTCATACCGTGATCGCCCAGCACGATGATCCGGATGCCGGAGCGGACGGAAATGATCCTCTCAATCCTCTCCCGGTACCAGCGCAGGTGCTCCCTTATGCGCTGATCCCCGCATCCCCAGCGATGCAGGTCGGCGTCCAGTCCGGCGGTATAGAGAAAAAAGTATCCCTCCCCTTTTTCCCGCAGAGCCCGCTCCAGCAAATCAAACGCATCCTTTTCCGGCGTCCGGTAATCCTTGATGAAGAAGGGAGTATTATTTTTTGAAAGCGCGTCCAGGAGGGTGGCGCACCCATCCACCGCGGCCGGAGTGTATATCGACCGCCGAGCAGGTAAATCCAAATATGGCAAGATATTACGCGGAACCTCGTAGATATGGTAATAGGCTCTTATGCGATCGATCCGATCCAGTTTCCAGTTGATGAGGCGCCGCAACCACAATCTCCGGGTCGATGCGGAGCGGGGCAGCAGGCCCAGCCATTTGAAGGGAGAACTTTCCGGGGAGAAAGAATACATCATCCACAGGCGGTGCTGGGCCGGAGTCAAACCGGTCATGATGGTCGTCAGGGCGGCCTGGCTGAATCCGAACACCGTCTTCAAACGCGCTTTATGCTCCAGACCGGGGGGATGGAAATCGTGGTGCCCGGTCAAATCGTATCCCAGGGCATCGATCAGAATGACCACCGTCGGTGCCTGCATATCCTATCCCTCCTTTCGCCCGAAAACCATTTCCGACCAGAGGGAAGCCCATTCCCTCGCGGCGGCCATCCACCGCGGGGATGGAAATGGAGCGGCCTCCCCGCCTCGCTCCTGCCCCGGTCCACCGGCGGCCGGAAGTTCTTCCAGCAGCCTCAAAGCCTGTTCCCGGACATATTCCAGGGGGAAGATCCGCCCTAATTTTCCCCTTAATTTCGCTATTAATATTATCCTCTGCGGCAACGGGTATCCTTCCAGCATTCTTTTCCAGGCGCGGAGCCGATCAACGCTCCTTCCTCCCCCCCCTTGCCTTCGCTCCAGGAGCGAGGAGAGGGAGGGCAGCGGAGATTTCTCCCCCGCACCGCCCCGGCGAATGGTTTCACATTTCCTCCAGGTCGTGACCGCGTCCCGGGCGGTTTCCAGCCACCTATCGCGGCAGGAGGCGGTGCTTGCGCCGTAAAGATCCAGGCGGGGATTTAACTTAAATACCGTTCCCAGCCGGATATTCTTACGCAGCCGTTCGTCCCGCAGCAGGGAGTGCTTATCTTCCCCCCCGTCCCGGGATACGAAGTTCCAGCGTTCCCGGTAACCGGGCCGGTAATCCCCCGTCATGCAGAGCGAGACGGCGAGAATGTCCGTATAGGTCCGCGCTATTTGGTAGAAGAATCGATAGCGCTCGATTTCATCCTCAGGTTCCCGGGCGGGAAAGCAGTGGAGCAGGGACATGATTCTATTTTCCAGCAGGATGACGGCCTCCCGGCGGGGTATGGCGGAGGGTGGAAAATCCGGCAGAGCGGAGAGGATATCCGGGGAACCGCCCAGAACCACCCCCGCATTTTTCATACCGTAGGTGCCGGGAGAGGCGG
>JAFGPI010000176.1 GCA_016926065.1 Candidatus Krumholzibacteriota bacterium | reverse complement strand
CTGAGTGGTGGAACTGGTAGACGCGCTGCGTTCAGGGCGCAGTGGGGGTAACTCCGTGGGGGTTCGACTCCCCCCTCAGGCATTTTTATTTTTCTTCAGGGAGATGCCATGGATATAATCACAACCTTTCCCGGTGGAAAGAAAGTCAACGCCGAATACAAAGGCTTTACCATTAAAACGGACCAGGCTATCCAAAGCGGAGGCGACGGATCTGCCCCCGCCCCTTTTGACCTGTTTCTGACGTCCTTGGCTACCTGTGGCGGAGTATACGTGGTGTACTTCTGTGAAAAACGAGGCATCCCCATGGACAACATCAGGTTGATCCAGAAAATGGAGAGGGACCCGGAAACCCACAAGTTAACCAAGATCAGCCTGAACGTGGAAATCCCGCCCGACTTCCCCGAGAAGTATATCAAGCCCCTGCTAAACTCGGTTGACCTCTGCGCGGTCAAGAAGACCATCCTGGATCCACCGCAATTCGAGATCAATGCCATTACGACCGGATAACCTAGGGACATGTGGCATCCGGAATATCTCTCAGGTACCTTTCGAAGTGACGAACGATCTTCCGGAATAGATGCTTGCGGTTCGAGTCGTCGCGTATACCGTGAGTCCCCCGGGGATAGAACATTACCTCAAAATCGACCTCCGCCTCCAGCAGCGCGTCCACCAGTTGCACTGTATCCTGAAAATGGACGTTATCGTCCGCCATTCCGTGTATCATGAGAAGATGGTTTTTCAGGTTCTTGCCGTAAGTTATGGGTGAACCCTTTTTATATGCTTCCGGTTTGTCCCGCGGTTTGCCCAGTCGCTCCTCGGTATAATGAGTATCGTAATTCTTCCAGTCGTTGACCGGCGCGACCCCGGCTCCCGCCCGGAAGGCTTCCGGATACCTCAACATGGCCAGGGTGGTCATGTACCCACCATAGCTCCAGCCCCATATCCCGATTCTTCCGCTATCCACGAAGGGCAGCGAACAGAGATAATCATACCCGGTCATCTCGTCTTCAAGGTCCGAACCGCCGATATCGAGATGAACATCGGTCCGGAATTTTCGGCCATAGCCCGAACTTCCCCGGTAATCGAGATCGAGGATGATATATTTTTTAACATTGACCAGGTAGGTATTGAACAGCGAGTTCCAGCTCCAACCTTTGGTCACCGAATGCGCGTACCCGCCGCCGTGCACGCTGATTATGGCCGGGTATTTTTCCGTAAATTCTCTCCTGCCTCCTCCGGCCTCCAGCTCCTGCCAGTCCAGATCGGCCAGCTCCGGCGGAAGAAGGATCAGGGCGTGTATTTCCTCTCCGTCCAGCTTGCTCTTCAAGGTAAAATAGCGGGGGATGGCTATCTGCAGCTTATAAAAATCCTCCACCGGCGAGGAGGTGATCCTTTTAAGATTACCGGGGATGCTAAATTCATCTTTCGAATATAGAACCGGAACGTGCCCTCCACCCCGGTTACCCGAGGAGAGAATCCCCTCCTCCGGCGAAATATCACCTACCGGGCTGCCCCGGAGAGACTTCAGCAGATATAGGTCGCCGGGATTCAGTAGATTCGAGAAATCGACCAGGGCCTTCTTCCCGCAGGGGGAGAGCTTTACCGCGTAGGCCCCGGTACCCTCGGTTACCCGGAAGCGGGATCCGCCTTTTTCCTGCCGGAACAAATGGACCTGTTCCGGTTCGACCTCGGTGGAGGTGAACCACAGATTTCCGCGCTCGTCCGCCAGCAGGAAATCTTTCACCTCCCAATTCCCGCTGGTCAACTGCTCCCTACCCCCGGCTTCCCAATCGGTCCGGTAGATGTGGTTCCACCCGCTTTCCTCGGTGGTATAGTAAAGGTACCGTCCCTCCTTGCCCCACCGGACGAAGGTATTGTTGACGTTTACCCATTTATCGTCCCGCACCCGGATGAGGGTGTCGAGGGATCCGTCCCCGCAGCGGGCGCGGAAAAAGTAAAGTTCTTGGAGGTGCCGGGGCTCGCTTAACAGCAACAGATCCTTGCCTCCCGGATGCCAGAATACGTTCACTATATACTCATCCCTCACCACCCCGGGATCGATCCATACCGTCTCCCGGCTCTCCACATCCAATACGCCCAGGCGCTTGAGACCGTTCGCTCCCCCGGCCACCGGACGGGGCTGTTTGCGCACTTCCACGAAATCTCCCAGGTAGTCGGGAATCAGCAACTCCCGCACCCCGCTGACATCCGATTGGACGTAGGCTATTTTCGATCCATCGGGGGACCACCAGTAGGCCTCTTCGCGCCCCACCTCTTCGTAGTCTATGTAGTCGCCCAGTCCGTTGTAGAGCGTCTCCGTGCCCGAATCGGTCAACTGCACCGTGAGGCCCAGCTCCAGATCAAAGAGCCAGATATTGTTTTCCCGGATAAACGACACCCGTTTTCCATCGGGCGAGAATTTGGCATCCGTCTCCGAGGCCTGGGTGCGGAACAATCTTCTCGCCCGGCCCGATTTTACGTTCAGCAAAAAAAGATCGCCCCGCAGCGGAAACAGTATCTTTTTAGAGCAGGGTGACCAGGTGTAATCGAATATTCCCCCGCCGGACCGGCGCAGGGTCCCCAAACGGTCCTGCTCGGCACGGGTGAGGACGCCGCTGGCCGACTCGGCGATGGCCGCGGCATCGGTGACCTGGCGGGGCTTGGATCCGGATGCGTCGCACAACCAAAGATCGTAAAATCTCGTTCCCTGGTCATTCCACAGGAAAGCTATCACCTTTCCATCCGGAGACCAGGATGCCGACCGGGGTTTGATCCCCGTTAAACGAGGATCTTCATACATCCTCCCTATGGTAATGTCTTCACTCCGGAGGGGCGAAAGGCATCCGGCAAATAAAACGACCGCCATAATCATCCCGGTCACCGGCAAACACAACGACGGCGGCCGCAGGAAAAAGCTGTTATCACGGATTCTAGTTAAGTGTAATTTTTTCACGTTATTCTTCCCGGTTAGAGGCGAGACAGGGTACAATCTCAGACAATTTACAGAAGCTGATAATAACAGGTATTAAATCTTAAGGGGAAGCCGGAATCCAGGTCAAGCTGTTCCGCCCGGAACGGTAAAACCCGCTCCCCTCCAAAAATATTTACTAAATTCCGGTTAAACGCAGTCGATATTGAAATTATACATTCGTACCATAGGTACGTCTGCGGGTAAACAGAGAGAAATGAAACTTAATATAAAAATAATAATCCTCTTATCCCTGGGCATCTTTCTGCTTCCTTTCTTCGTGTTGATCCCGATGCAATTCAACACGGCGAACAATTCTTTTAAAGAATACAGCGAAACCCTGGCGCGGGAACGGCACAGCAACATAGCCTTTGGATTGAAATTTTACTTCGGGAATATCACCAGCCTGCTGGAGAGCGGTATCCCGGAGGAATTGTGCCGGAACCTTTCGGCCGGGGAGGAAGGCGTCGAGCGAAAGCTGGAAGCGGCATTGGAAACGCTGGTGCTCGCCCCCGAGGTAATAGTGGCCTATTACGGAACGCAGGAGGGCGGTTTCGTTTCCTTCCCGCAATCCTCGGAACGCCCGGCCGATTTCGATCCCCGCCGGCGTCCCTGGTACACGGCGGCCGTATCCAAGAAAGGATTGGCCTGGTGCGAAGTATACCGGGGGTACAAGAATATCCCCATGTTGACCGTTTCCAAACCCATTCTCAACTCCCGGGGGGCCATAATTGGAGTGGCGGCTATTGACATAACCCTGGACAAAATATCCAGCTTTTGCCAGCAATTGGAAAATCAGACCAAGGGATCAATTCTGCTGTCCGACATCCAGGGAACAGTGATCTACGAATCCTCCACTTTCAGCTCCAATCCCCAGGAAATGGAAGGGGAAAAAATCCTTTCCATTCCTCCCGGGGTTCCGGAATATCCCGACATAGAAATCACCGAACAGGATAATATATATAAATCGATCGGGACCTTGCACGATCCGCACATATTCATTTCCATTGTCTCCCACGATCTCGACTCCAAGGCGCAGCTGGAAAAATATTTGTTCATCAGCAAAATAGTGGTCGCGTTTATTGTGATCTACACGGTTTGCATATCCTTCCTGCTTTCCCGCAGCTCGCAGAGAAGTACCGACCGTATCGTGGATCTCATCCGGCGGGCGGAGGGAGGCGACTTTTCCCCCGTCACTGAAAAACCCTTCAAACGCGGTTTCTTAAGGAAAACATGCAAATTCGAGGTCAGAGAAATACACGCTATCCGGCAAAGTTTCCACTTCATGGCCGACGTGGTGCGAAACGCTATTCGCACCTTCCGCAAAGTGGCGGTTCAACTAATCGACAACTCCAAGACCCATGTTCAGGAAATGAATCAACTCAAGGAGGAAGTCGATTTCCAGGTGACCCGGGTGCAACAGCTAAAAGCCTCTACCGACGAACTGATCTATTCCATCACCCAGGTATCCGAATCCACCGAGGACGGGAAAAAATCCCTGGATAAAATGGGCACCGCGGTGGAAAGCGGCAGCGACGCTGTCGCCAAAGTGGTCTTCGCCATGGATAATATTCAGAGCAACAGCTCCCGCATCCTGGAATTCCTGGAAACCATAAAACAGATCGCCGACCAGACAAACCTGCTTTCCCTCAATGCCAGCATCGAAGCTTCCCGAGCGGGTAAGCATGGGAGAGGTTTCGCGGTGGTGGCCGAGGAAGTCAGAAAACTGGCTGCTAAATCGACCCTGCTTTCCAAGGAAATATCGGTGAGCTTTGAAGAAACCCAAAATCTGGTCCAGCAGGGAACCATCATGGCAGCGTCCCTGAAAGAAAACTTTAATCAGATCCGGACCGACATCAATCAGACCCAGGTAACGGTAAATAATATCTTCCGTATCGCCGAGACCGAAGAGGACGCGGGCCAAAACATTCATGGCGCGCTCGATACGCTGAACATCTCCATGGAGAAGCTGAACGCCAAGGCGGAAACCCTGGACGAGAAGAACAAGAAACTCTACGCCATGATCAGCGAACTGGACAGCTCGCTGAAGGTTTTCAGAACCGATTGATCCCGGGAACCATCCGCGCGGCTCCCCCCTTCCCGGTCCCCACACGGTTAGATTACGGACAATCTCCCTACCGCACCTCATCCACGGTGATCACTTCCACCGGGCCCAGGCCTTCCAACTGTCCCGCCGTCTCCTGGTAGTTGGTCAGCACCAGGATGAAATTATCTCCCGCGTGAAAATATTTATTGGCCACCCTCTGCACATCCTCGGACGTGATCTTGTCTATCTCGCTGCGGTACTTTTCCACCACATCCTTATCCAGCCCGTAGAACGACAGGTCCGTGAACCACTCGGCCAGATCGTCGTTCGTTTCCAGATCGAAGGGAAAGAGACCCGAGAGGTACATCTTCGCTCCCTCCAGCTCTTCCGTTCCCACCTTTTCGGTCCGTATTCTATCCAGCTCCGCCAGCGCCACGTCGATGGTCTCCCGGAGGGTTTCATTCTTGGTAAAGGTCAAAACACTGAAGTACCCTCCCTGCAGGTAGCGCTGCATTCTGCTGCGGGCCGTGTAGGACAGCCCCCGGTTCACCCGGATCTCGTTCATCAAGCGGGAGGTAAATCCTCCTCCCAGGATATTGTTGGCCACCAACAAGGGAAAATGATCGGGCGTCTTTCTGCTTACCCCGATATTTCCTATCCTGATCTGGCTTTGGGTGGCGTCCGGTTTGTCGATGACGACCAGTTTCCGGCCCGGGAACTGAACCGCGGTCACGCGGCCCGGGGAGGAAACATCCGTCCCGCCGTCTTTCCAGGATCCGAGTTTTTTCTTAACCTGCGGGAGAACCTTCCCGGCCTTGATGTCTCCCACTATGGCCAGAACGCTCCCCCGGGGACGGTAAAAATCCCGGTGAAAACGCACCAGATCGTCCCGGGTTATACTTTCCACGCTGCCCGGATATCCGTCCACCGGGTTGCGGTAGGGGTGCTCTCCCAGCAGCCGGCGGACGAATTCCCGGCTGGCCAGGGCGGAAGGCTCTTCCTTGACGCTCAGCAGTTCCGCCTTTACAATTCCCTTCTCCCGCGTGAATTCTTCCTCCGGAAAATCCGGCTTTATCACCACCTTGGCCAAGAAATCCAGCCCCCGGGAGAAATCCCGCGCCATGAAGCTCCCATTGACATAGGTGGCATCCCGGCCCGAACCGACTTGGAGAGATCCCCCCACGCCTTCTATCGCCTCTGATATCTCCTCCGCACCCAGTCCGGCGGCGCCCTTCATCAGGGTATTGGCGGTCAGGTTGGCGATCCCCTCGCGTCCGCTGATGTCTTGGGCGGAGCCGGCCGGGATGAGCAGCCGCATGGTGACCAGCGGCACCTCCCGGGTCTCCACGATAAAAATTTTCAGCCCGTTTTCAAGCGTATACTCCTGATAGGGCGGCAGTTTGACGTCCTTGGGCGCGGCCGATAACAGCCGGGGGACCGTCAGCAGGGCCGCCACCCAGAATAATAAACCAATCCTTTTCATTCTATTTCCCTCCCTGATGGATGATCTTATCCACTCAACTGGATTCCGGAATAAGGGTGACGACATTTCGATTTTCGGATTTAAAATATTTCCGCGCCACTTCCCGGATATCTTCACTGGTCACCGCCCGGTAACGGGCCGGAACCTGCAACATCTCCCGGTAGTCACCCAGAAGGATTTCGTAGCGCCCGATCTTGGTCGCCTTGCCGTTGACGGTTTGCATGCTCCTGACGAAATCGGCCTCCAGGGAGTTTTTCACCCTCTCCAGCTCTTCCGGGGACACCCCCTCCTTCTCAATGGAATCCAGGATCTGGTAAATCGCCTCTTCCGTCTCCTCCGTGGTGTGTCCCGGTTTTATTTTCGCTCCAAACATGAAAAGGGAAGGATCGACCCGCCAGGGATTGAAGGCCCATATCGAAATTACCGCTTCCATTTCCCGGACCAGTTTCTTGTGCAGCCTGGAACTGCGGCCGCCGGTTAGGATTTCCTGCAAAACATCGAGCGCGTAGATATCCTGGGATTTCACGTCCGGGCCGTGATAGGCGATCAAGATGGAGGGCAGTTCCGCCACCTTGCGCACTTCCGCCCTTCTCTCTCCCTTCTGCTCGGGCTCCCTGGTCCGCACCGGCGCGGGGGGCTCCTGGGAAGGGATATCATCATAGTACCGGTGTATCAATTTCAGGGCCTCCGCCGACTGGAAGTCACCGGCCACGATCAATATAGCGTTGTTGGGAGCATAGTAGGTTTTGAAATATTCAACACAGTCCTGGCGGTCTATCTTTTCCAGATCGGACATCCACCCCAATACCGGCCACTGGTAAGAATGCGCCTTGAAGGCCAGGGCGTTGATATCCTCCCACATCTGGCCGTCCACGGAATTGTCGATGGAGAGCCTCCGTTCCTCCATGACCACTCCCATTTCGGATTTGAGGTACTGGGGATCGAGCGCCAAGTCCTGCATCCGGTCGGAGTCCAGATCTATGACCAGTTCCAGGCCGTCACAGGAGATGTCCTCGTAGTACGCGGTCATGTCGTTAGAGGTGAAGGCGTTGGAGTATCCCCCGTTGGATTCCAGGATGGCGTCGAACTCCTTGGGGCCGTATTTTTTCGCGCCGTTGAACATCATATGTTCCATGAAATGCGATATGCCGGTGATCCCAATCCGTTCGTTGCGGCTTCCCACCCGGAAAAAGGTCTGATAACTTATGACCGGAACGGAATGGTCTTCCAGGAGAATGACCTTCATTCCGTTATCCAGCATTTCCACCGTAACATCCAATTTTATATCCAGTTCCTCACTTTTATCCTTGCCCGCCGACACCGCCGCGGGGACCTCCGCCAAAAACAGCGTCAGAACAACAATCAGCAGGGCTATGCCGCCGATCTTTTTGGCCGGCTCTGCCATGGTGCAACCTCCCGTTTGAATCAGGTCCGTCTTCTTTCCCGGAAAAATAACGAATTGTTTGATTTCACGCCACACTCCGTTTGCGGCGCTGTTTGGTTTTCTTACGATGATAGTTGCGCACAAGTTCCATGAAAATTCCCAGATCATTTTCCAGATCAATCTGGGTTCCGTCAAAATAGAACGAGCGGATGGGAATATTCTCATGATCCCGGCTGAGGCGGGGATATATCGCCTCCGACACTATCCCGTTCATGCAGGTGAAGGGACTGATGTCGATAATTCCATCCACTCCCTGGTGGTAGAGATAAACCGACTTGCCCACGCTCAGCACCATCTCGCCCAGCGCCCCGTGATAAGGCAGATAGCGGTATCCCAGCTCCAGTACCTCTTTGATGCCGTGCGGCTCCTCCAAACCGACGAAATCCTCCCGGAAGGGAGCGACCAGCTTCTGCTCGTATTTGTGCTGCAGGTGCTTCTTCAGCAATACTCCCAGCATTTCCCGGGAAACAGTCCGGCCCCGCATGCTGAGATTCTTAACCTGCTCTTCGTCGGTGTACCAGACCCATTCGCTGATATCGGACAGCCAGGCCTGGGCCCCGAAAGGCTCGAGCTTGCGGATCAGATCTTCATTGGTGAAGGTGCTCAGGCGGCAGAAGATTTCTCCCACCACCCCGATGAGCATCAATTCCCGGGAGAAATCCACCGGCAGGGAGCGGAAGATATCCCTGCCCTCTTCCATCACCCCGGCCAGCGAATCCAGCATTTTCCCCAACGGAATGGAGGAGTCTGACAGG
>JAFGPI010000175.1 GCA_016926065.1 Candidatus Krumholzibacteriota bacterium | reverse complement strand
CCTGAAAATCAGCTGCCGCGGGAGCGGCCAGGAAAGCGCGGGAGGGGGGAGTATCGCCGCCGATATCAGCATTCCGGCCGCGGTCTCTCTTTCCCGCCGCCAGTATCTCGATCAGCTCCCGCCATATACGCCTTTCCAGGTCCCTGGTGCCCTCGCCATAGAGGGAGAGCAGCAGCGGATCGGTCCGGCCGCGGCCCTCCCCGGAGGGACCGGACGAATATCCTTCCCCCCCCGGGCAGGGGGTATCCGTATTCACCCGGTAAGAATATTTTTTCCCGGGATAGGGAGGATCACCGCTTCCGAATAGTATCAACAGATATTCCTCACCCCCCGGTTCCGGTTCCACTGTGAATGTGTAATCCGATCCGGAATAGAAGACCTTGGCTGCCTCGCCCGGGCGCAGGTGAGTTTTAAAGGACAGGGCGTTGGAGGGCAGGGGAGGGACATCCACTCCCAGGGGAATGGTTATGGTCAGCGGGCAGGGCCATTCGGCCCTTACCCGGCCTATGAAAGCGCCGTCCGGAACCACCACCGAAAGTTCGGTTTCGGATCCGGCGAAGGGAACGGCCTTTCTTCCCGAATAGAGATTGGAAAAACCGCAGGGGGAAAAATTTATGGTGTTCAATGCCGGTGAGGAGTGGAATCCATCTCCCCATATGATCACCGTGTCCCCCACTCCGGCCGAATCCGGACGAATCGCGTAAATCGAGGGAATGGATCTATCGGCCGGATCCTGGCCGCATCCGGCCAGCGCGGCCAAAAAGGCCAGGAAAAGTAAGAAGAATACCTCCCGGGGGCTCGCTCCGCCCGGCACTTTCCTGGCTCTGCTTTCCGGATAAGGTTCCTTGAACAAAATCTCTCCGCGGAAATAGGTCCCGGCCGGTACCGCTCCCGTAGGGCGTTCCGCCCCGGTAAATCACCGCTTAAGGTCAAAAACACCTGACGGATCAAGGGGCGTTTCGACCGGAACAAGGCATATATCTTGCTCATGTACTACCGGTAGTCGACGGACACCAATAAGAATACGGCCTTTCAAGGATAAAATCAAGATGTCGTTGCGATTAGACCTGGTCAGCTACGGGAAAAAAGGTACTTCCAGCCTGCGCTCCGACTGCGAAGAGGCGGGATGGAAGGTCACTCATTTCCCCTCCCTGGACGATTATCTGGGCGCCCCGGAAAGGGCGGAAACACCGTTGCTGATCCTGGCGGTTCCCGTCTCTTGGAAAGCGGACGAGGTGGAAAGGCGTCTGCGGGACCTCAAGATCCGTCGCCGCGGCACCGGGGAAACCCAATTGGTCCTGCTTCTGCCCCGGAAAATTCCGGGAGGAGACCGCCTGGCCCTGGAGCTGGGCGCGCGGCATGTCCTCTACCGACCCTATCAGGCCGCGGATCTCACCCAGGTGCTCTCTCAGATAGCCCAGGGGCTGGGCAAGCGGGTAAGAAAAAAAGCCCTCTATAGCCGGCTGCAACCTCCCCAGGGATTCGAGAAGATCATCGGGGTCAGCTCCGCCATCCGGGAAACAATCGATCTGGCCGAACGGGTGGGAAAAAGCGAATTCACCACCGTCATGATCACCGGAGAGAACGGAACCGGCAAGGGGGCGCTGGCCCAGGCGATTCATTCGGTCAGCTCCCGGGGAGCGGAACCTTTTATAGAGGTAAATTGCGCCGCCATTCCCCGCGCCCTGCTGGAAAGCGAGTTTTTCGGCTACGAAAAGGGCGCATTCACCGACGCCAAAGAGAGAAAGATAGGCCTCTTCGAATGCGCCAACGGCGGCACGATATTTCTCGACGAGGTCGGAGAGATCGATTACGGACTGCAGGCCAAATTGCTTAAGTTCCTCGATTCACGGACCATCAGACGGGTCAGCGGAACGCAGTTTCTACCGGTCGACGTTCGGATAATATCGGCCACCAACCGCAATCTAAAAGAGGATATCGAGGGAAAACGTTTCCGTATCGATCTCTATTACCGGCTCAACGTAGTGGAAATCAACCTCCCTCCGCTGCGGGAGAGGATAGAGGACATACGCCCCCTGGCTGAGGCCTATACCCGGAAGTTCGCGGGACGCTTGAAAAAGGGCGAATTGAAGCTCAGCGAGGAAGCGCTCCGGCTCCTGGAAGAATACCCCTGGCCGGGAAATATCCGGGAGTTAATCAATCTGATCGAAAGGGCGGTTCTTTTAAATACCAACGGAGAGATTGAACCCAAGGATCTGCCCCTAAAGAAAGAATACAGGGAAATCACCGTGGGCGTGCGGCGCCAGCGGGGAACGGTCAAGGTCGACCTTCCGCCCGCCGGCGCGCCGCTGGAGGAGGTGGAGAAAGGCTTGATAGAGGCGGCGCTATCGCGCACGGGGGGAAATATCGCCGGGGCCGCTCGGCTGTTGGAGATCGAGCGGGGCATGCTGAGGTACAAGATGAAAAAACACGGGATAGAGGCGTCCCGGACCAAGAAGGTCTGTCCCCAAACCTAAGGTAAAAATCAGCGCCCAACCCCCCGCCAATAATAACGGATGGCGCTCTCTGGGCTATAAAAAGAACCACCCTCTCTACGGTATCAGTTGCGCGATGGGGGGACAAGAGCAGCACCGTAGATAATGGATGGTTCTTACCTGGTAAACCGTCGCTACCGGCCCGGCTTCCCAGGGGGCTCAGGCTGTTAAACGGCTGACGCCTATTATCTATATCACGTAACATGCCACCGGCGAGGTCCAGGCGGAAAAAAGATCCGCGTTTCGTTCTGTCTTTAATTCATTGTAAAACATCAACTTGCGATTACGGTTCTGGGTGCCTCACGGAGACCGGGCGGAGCGCCTCGGGCACCCGCCCCGGGGCACTGTTCAGGCGCTGGACATATTCACCGGGAGGGAAAGTGTAACCTACATCCCCATAAGGAACTGGCCGAGCGGTTTGGTG
>JAFGPI010000174.1 GCA_016926065.1 Candidatus Krumholzibacteriota bacterium | reverse complement strand
CACGATAAAAGTCACCGCTACGATGGCGGCGATGCGAATTCCGTGACCGAGCAGCCACTTGATCAGGGTATCCGTCAAATCTTTCATTATCCCTCCTTGAGAGTATCTTTTCGCTCAATCGGGGGACCGGAATTACTCGCTCCCGGTTCGCCCCAGCCGGTATCCGCCGACAAATCGATCGGGCGACGTTTTTGTGAATAACCATCTCTCAAAACCATTATCGCGATCATAACAGCTTGCATATAAATTTTCGACAAATAACATCCAACTAAAAAGCCTGCCCCACGCTAAAATATATCTCGCCGGCGGGTTCACTGCTGGTGGGATCCAAATTGATGCCGTAGTCGCAACGTAAAACACCCCGGGGGGTGCCGGCACGAGCACCGATACCGACACAGAAGCGGAAGTCACTGATACGTACATCATCGACCTCCGCCCATACCTGCCCGGCATCCGCGAATATTACACCACCAATCATTTTATAAAAGGCCCGGCGTATTTCAATCAAGTTAACAGCAATTGAAAAATTACCTCCCAAGGGATTCCTTTTTGCGTCCAGGGGGCCGACCATGCGATAACTGAAACCACGCAGCACACTCGGGCCGCCCAAATAAAATCTCTCGTTCAGCGGGACCGCCGAGGATCGTCCGAAATAATTCATCCAGCCGATCTCCAGCGCGGATGCGATAACGGTTGATCCCATTGACCGAAAATTCTTGAGATGCCACAGCAATTTCCAGAAATCCTCCGTTCCCCCTAAAACAGAACCCGCCAGATTGTTATTGGCAAACTCCATCTTGGTTCTCCCCAGCTCCACCGATCCGTATCCCGCATAGAAGTTCAATTCCACGGATTCGTTCTCCACCAGGTCGATGACTATATCTTTTTTGGTAGAATCCTGATCCGCCACCGTGACCGGGCGAATAAACGCCGATTGAAATAATCCCGTTAGATAGAGGCGCCGCTGGGATTGAAGAAGGTACGAATACCGGGCCACTTCACCTTCATGAAACAGCAGCTCCCTGGTGACGACACCTCTCTTGGTCTTTTTCAAGTTCTCTATCCGAATAACGCCTATATGTGATTGAATCCGCTCTGATATCCTAAAATCGACAAGGGCTCGGTGGGATTCGGTGTTGATCCTGATATCGGGATTGATCTTGGCATCCAAATACCCTCGTTCAGCATAAAGGGAGAGCACAGATAATATCCCGTCCTGAACCTTTTTACGTTGGAAGGGATCACCTCTTCGCAGGTTCGCCCTCTCCAGCAGGAGACTATCCCTGAAAACGCTGGCGCCGAAAAAGCCAACACCTTCAATAAGGGTCAGTTCACCTTCGAAGAGATCGATCTCGACGCTCACCCTGCTATCCGTGGAATCCACGGCGATCCGGCAGTTCGTAATGGACGCCTAGAGATAGCCGTTTTGCTGGTAGAACATTACCAGATTCTTTAAATCGTCTTCCAGCACTTCGGGATAGTAATAGAAGCGGGGAAAAAAATTATAAGGGCGTGTAAGCATCAAACGTTTTAGCTTTTTGTCACTGAACGAAATATTTCCCTCGAATACGACAGATTTAACCCGGAATTTCTTGATGGGCTCCTGGGCATGAATCCCCGCGGCCGCCGGGAGAAGGGCCAGGCATGTCAACCATATCAATTTAGAGCGAATCATTTGAAACTTAACCTGTACTTGAAGTCAAGGCCGGAACGGCCAAAATGATCCGTTTCACCCTGTAGCGAGAATCGCTCGGCGAACCGGTAGTCGAGCCTAACGCTGCGCTCGTTTAAATGTCCGATATTAGTCCGATAAGTCACCTCGGCCTTTCCGGCAAGCTTTCTCGATGCCAGCAGCTCGGGTCCCCATGATCTATCGAAGCGGAACAGGTTTCCCTCTATCGTCACCTGATCCAAACCTAAAAACCCACCAACATTACGAGATATATAACCCGCCACTCTCTGGCTGGAGAGCTGCTGCGCCCGTTCCAGCATCACCCCCCTCAACGTCGTGGATTCCTTATCTCCGGCGCTTCCGGTGAGCTGGGTACGGGTCGCTCCTAAAGTAAGAAGGGAAATGATATCCGTTCGCTCCAGCGGCGGTTCGGAGGTCAGGCCAACCTCCGCCTCCTCCAACGATCCCAGCACCAACAGATTAATTTTATAGGAAGTACCCTCCATCGCCTGGTAGCTTTTTACCGTCGTGGTGGCCACCAGATCAACACTCGGATTAATACGATTGGGATCCGTGAACTCCACCATACCCCGGGTGATATTGAACTTTCTATCAAGGAACAGAACGTAACCCTTCAATACCGTAACCCTTCCGGTCAAATTCGGTCTGGCGGGCTGGCCTATGAGGCTTAACGCGGCCTGCAAACGGATGCGGGCCAGATTATTATCGATCCAGATATTATCGCTCTCTCGAAAGCGTATATTAAATCTTGTCTTATCCAGAAAACCCGGAAGTTCAGGAGATGGCCTTTCCAGCGATTTGGAAAACGGGAGTATTGATTGCGGCTTGATATTCGCCAGGAAACGCGTTTCTCCGAGCACAATGTCCCCATCCAGGTGGTGATACCCTTCCCTGGTCTTCCAGGTCAAACACCGCATATTGAGCATGGTCCAATACTCTGAAGGATGCCTTTACCGTGCCCCGCCGGGGATAAGGATCTTCGGAGGCAAAGGTTAGCGATGCCGGATCGGACGTGCTCCGAATCAAGTTAGTATCATCGCTATCCGAAAGCATAAGATCAAAATTGCACCGGCCGCTTTTTTCAGGTATATGAAATTCACCGGATCCCCGGACCATCAGATCATCCTTTATTAGGGAGAGGGATATCAGGTCTATCTTCCCGGGAGTGATCGCAAGGTGCAACCGCCCCTCGCCACATCCTATTTCGCGGAAGCGGGGTTGCGACAGATCCACCCAAACATCACCTGAAGTATCTTCCGGATAACTATTTAAACATCCCCGGTAGGTGAATCCTCCGGACAACCCGGCAAGTCCGAAGGGTGGACTCGCGGTATCGATAGAATCTTGGATCCCGGCGACGAATAAGTTGGGAATGTGCAACCGGTCTTTCCTGAATAGAATTCCACAGGATAAGGTGTCGATCGGAAAATTCCTGTACTTCAGGTCACGCGCTTCCAGATCAGCTCTGATAACGGGAGAATCCATTTCACCTTCGATTTCTCCGGTCAACTCAACTTCTCCGGACAGCTCCGGAATATTGAAAAGAGAGACCGGAGGTTCGATACGCGCTACTTGCGCCGAGAAACGCCCCGTAAGACGTTTGTCACGGAGTTCCAATTGCGTGATAAGAAACGCGTGGTCCTGCCGAAGGCAGAACTCGGCCTGGCCGTTATGCAGGGTTGCCTCGACTCCAATGTCCGCCTGGGGTACTGACTTGAATTTCAAAAGGTGTAGCTTCAGCCCGCTTTCAATATGCCCGGCGAGGGGATCTTTCATAAGCCCCGTGGCGGATAAAGACCCACTCACCTTTCCCTGGTAGGGTAATAAATTATTATGAATTCGAGCCAGCACCTCCCGCAGATCCAATCGGTCCAGGGACAGGTGTATTTTCGAATCGGACGACAGATCCCTATTGATGGTAGCAGTGCCGGTCAGATCCCCTCCGAATATAGCCATTTCTAAATGATCCACGCGGATTGCACTCGGCGTGACGCTGGCCTGTACAATCACGTTCAGGGGATGCATGCCGGCGATTTCCAGGGCGGGAACATCCATGGCACAGTCGATGTAGGGTTGACTGATCGTACCTTGGACATGCCCCACCATATCAACGCGGCCTTTTACGGGCATGATCCCCCGCGGAAGGGCACTCGGGATTTTGAAAAGCAGCTGCTCCACATTGCCCGTTAAACGGAAATCCCCGGCGAGCGCGGGTTCATCCCCGGTAGTTTTCAAAACACTTGACCCCTTAAGCATTAATCCGGCTATATCAGCAACCAGGGAATCCAGGTTGACATTCCCGGCGCCAAAGGAACCTTCAAGCGATAAGGCTTCGAACGGTAGGGAAAGAGTATCGAGCTCGACCCGGCCTCCCCCGCTCATCACCTGGCAACTATAGCCGCTTGTATCGAGACGGATGGCCGATATATCGATATCGTAAAAAAGGGCCCGTAGGCCTTTACCTGCTTCATCCTTGAACTCGGCCCGAGCATTCCGTATCATCAGTTCTTGGAGCTGCACCTGAAATATCCGGCCGGAGGAATCTTCTTTTTTCCCATGCATCCGAAGGACGGCCGGCAAGTTGTCGGATCCGGTGCTGTCCCGATGAATGAAAACATCGATCCCTTCCACGCTGACCGTCTCTATGATCATTCTACGTTTTAGGAGCTGACGCAGATTGTATGAAATCTGGCACTGATCGATATGCAAAAACCTTGTCGTGTCTCCCTGCTGAACCTGATAGATCTGCACATGGCACAAGCTGATACGGGATACAAGATTGGTCTCCAGATCCCCTATATCGACTTCCTGTCCCAGCACGGTCCGCAACTTGTCGGTGGCGATCCGCCGCGCCAACCGTTCACCCGGGCTGATAGTCAACAAGAACAGAAGGCCCGCCGCAAGGCAGAGAAGACCGAGCGAGATAATACCAGTTCTTATGCCAAAACGCTTAATTGATGCCAGTCGTGATCCCATGGCGACCAAACCGAGTTTGTACCGCAGTGCAAATCCGTTTTCAACTCCCCGGACAATCAAAGAAGAGGAATAATAGCCAGGCCAACGTAGCCGCAAATCACCTCAGAGCCATTTCTTCCGCCTGAAGTAGGTCATCATTCCCACGATTACGGCCAATATTACACACCATACCACCGGATAGGCCCACTGGAATTTGAGCTCCGGCATGAATTCGAAGTTCATGCCGTATATTCCCGCGATGAAGGTTATGGGTATGAATATGGTGGCAATGATGGTCAGTACCTTCATGACCTCGTTCATCTTATTGCTGATACTCGACATGTAAATATCCAGCAGACCGGATATCATATCCCTCAAGGCCTCGATGGTGTCGATGACCTGAATGGTATGGTCGTACACATCCCGCAGATAGATATCAGTCGATTCCTTTATGAGATCGGTCTCCAGGCGTTCCAGCCCGCTTATCACTTCCCTCAAAGGCCAGACGGACTTTCTCAGAAATATCATCTCCCGTTTCATGGTCTGTATTTCCTGGAGGTTTTCGGGATTGGGATTCTCGACTATCGCCCCGTCCAGGAATTCCATCCTGTCACCGACTTTTTCGAGAATACTGAAGTAGCTATCGACACATATATCCAGCAGCGCATAGGCGAGGTAATCGGCGCCTTGTTTGAGGATGCGGCCCTTTTGATTCCGTAATCTCTGCCGCACGGGATCGAAAACGTCTCCTTCCCGTTCCTGGAACGAGATCACGTAGTTCTTTCCCACCAGCAGGCTTACCTGTTCCGCCTGCAGTTCATTTTTTCTCTCATCATAGAAAAGCATTTTCAACACAATGAATATGTAATTGTCGAAATTATCCATTTTGGGCCGCTGGCCGACGCTGACTATATCTTCCATGACGAGAGGATGTATGTCGAAATGCTTTCCAATCTTTTCTATCAGTTCGACATCGTGCAGCCCGTCGATATTGATCCAGGTCACCGACGGTTCGTCCTTGAAGGGAAAACATTCCTCGATATTTTCTACTATTTTTTCCTGAAAGTGTGTTTCATCATAGTCTATGAGGGTGATTCTCGTTTTCTCGATTCTTTTCTCTCCCAGAAAAACGATCGTTCCCGGCGGCAGCCCAACCTGCTTGCGGGTTTTTTTATAAAGCCTGGTCACTGGAATCACCTCCTAGGTAAAAATGATCATAGCTTTATGAAACAAAATTTGTCGCGGTATATCCTCTATCCACTGGGAATAGTCCATGCACTCCGCTCCCCGGGAATGGCCCATGGCCCCCGCGCCCCGGGAATGCGCCACGCGCTCCGCTCCCCGGGAATAGAGTATGGGCTCTGCTCTCAAAGAATATACCGCGCGCTCCGCTCTCCAGTAAAAAACTTCGTGCCCTACTCACCGGGAATGTGCCACGGGCCCGGTCGTTACCGGCAACATACTAACAAACCTGGAGCCGCATGGCCAGTTAGATATGCAGGAATTCCAAGCTCTATCAAGCCGGGGGCGGCCCAGGCAGCCGGGATGCTAAGATGCAGGTTCAATTCAAGAAGGTAGGCGCCAGCTCAACCGACGAATCTCGGAAGAATCCTGTATACTCACCAGAGAAACGTCATCGCAAAAGGACCATTTTGCGGGTCTTGATCACGCCCGGTGAGACCAGACGGTAGAAATAGATCCCCGAGGACACGCTCCGGCCGGAGAAATCCCGGCCGTCCCAGGTGACCTTATACCCCCCCCGGTCGTACCGCCCATCCACCAGGGTGCGGATGTAGCGGCCGTTCACGCCGAAAACGTCAATCCTGACGTGGGATCTTCCCGGAACATCGAAGCCGATGGTGGTTAACGGATTAAAAGGATTCGGAATGTTCTGGCCCAGATCGAAATTTCGGACAGCCGGCGGACCGGGCGCGGCGGTGACCGAACTCACCGTGATGTCGCTTTTCGAATCATCTTTTCCGGCCAGCCCGTTCGGGTCCCGGGCCACCACTCTCAGGCGCAGGGAAACGCTGGCGCTGTCGGGAACGTTCCAGGTATAGGAACCGTCGTTAGCTTCTCCGGAAGCGATAATATGGGGAAAGGTGGCTCCACCGTTTTGGGAACGCAGGATATCCACCGAGGTCACCCCCATGTTGTCGGAAGCGTTCCAGGTAATCTCGCAGGGCGCGCCTCCCTCCAGCACCTCTCCCCCGCCGGGAAAGGTCAGCTCCACCGAGGGCGGCTCGGTATCGGGCCAGACGCCTCCGGTCATCCATTCCAAGCTGCGCCGCATCAGGGTATCCCGCATGGCGCTGGTATTGATGGCTTCCAAACCGAAGGCCAGGTAGACCAGCTTGTTCCCCAGATCGAATCTCAGGGCGCCTTCCACTCCCGGGGCGTATTCCAGGATGGCGGAGGCTCCGGCCAAGGGTTCAATTTCGCTGGGATAATCCTGGTTATTGCTCCCGCTACCCCCGCCGATATCAAAGGTGAGCTTTCCTCCTATCGGATCGCCGATCACCCCGGTGAGGGACCGGAAACCGGAGTCGTCCCGCAGATACTGGGCGTGAAAATAGTTTTTATAGAAATTAATGATGTTGAGCACCCCGTCGTGGCAAAGCTGCCAACCTATATCCTGGCCGGAGAGCAGCAGTCTCCCGCCGAAATCCAGAAACAATCCTATGGCGCCTCGGTTTTCGGCCTCCAGATTTCCGGCTATGCCGGTCATCCACACCACCGCCGTGTAATCCATCAGGGTCATCACGTCCACGAATCCCATGCCCTTTTCATCCCAGATCTCGTAGACATACCCGTTGTTCGCCAGGGCATCGGCGAAATACTTCTGATAATCGGCTCCCTCATCGTCATCCACCAAGAGGATGGGGCAATCCCCCAGCATCAGCTCGAAGGTGTCCACGCGGGAGTACCCGTCACCGGTGGAAATATCCATAACTAATTCGACCTTATCCCCCGGGGCGGCGAATTCGCTGACCGAAAATTCGAAAGGAGGGGCGCCGGCGCAGTATTGACCGCCGTCCATGGTTCCGAAACCGGACAGGTCCTGGGTGATCCGCACCAGATCGCTGCGGGTGGAAAGGGTGGCATTTACGTCCGGCCTCTGGGGGGCCAGCACATCGTTTTTCAGGGTAACCTCCAAGCAGATATCTTCAGCGGCGTCCGGACGGCCATCGCCATCCCCCCCGCCGTCATCGCTGAGGCAGCCCTGAAAAAACATATCCTGGCCGTGGCCATAGAGCACCCGCTGGGCAAAGGAACCGATCCGGCAGGATCCATATTTAATCCAAAAGAAGCCGTCCATTCCCCAGGCGGTCCCCCAGCTGTTCTTGACCAGCCAGGCGCCCTGGCCGTTGCACATGTTGTCATCCCAGCCTATGATCACCACACAGTGATTGATGGGGGCCTCATCCGCGTGCTCGTAACACCCTCCGCCGTACGACCTGAAATCGCTATAGACCGTAAAGGTGGTGGTAACCGGCGAAATTATCACCTGCTCCTTGATGGCGTAAACATTGTTGGGAATATCGATCCAGCCGCTGAGGGTCGCCGCCTTGGAGCATTCCTCGTCGAGGCAGGGAGTGGCGTCGCTGGCCAGGTAGGGCATGCATACCTCCAGCACCGAGCCGTATTTCTTTATATACTCCCAGGCGTACTGGGGCATGGCCCCCTGGCAACCCCACCCAAAGGTGCGGCAGGATAGGATCTGCTGCTCGGAAAGATCAAACTCTATGCCTTCCTCGAGCATGATCACGCATTCCAGGGCGCCGATGGCGGCAAAGTCCCAGCAACTACCGCACCCCGTCTGATCCTTGATGGCGGAGACCATCCCGAAATTCCTCCAGTCCCAGCTCTCCGGGGGCGTCCAGGAACCGGAAGGGGACTCATACTGGGTGACGTTCTGCCGGAAAATCCTTTCGGCCTCGGGAGAAACGGACAAACCCAGCATGGCCTGAAATTCCTCCTCGGAGAGATCGGTCAGGGGAGTACGTTGGGCCACCCAGTTATACCCCCGGGCATCGATCTCCCGCTGCAGGGCCTGGATTTGCGGATCATCCCCCGCCCGGATATTACCGGTCACTCCTGCTCCCAAAATAAAAAACGCCGCGAGGGCGCAAATAAACTTGGCAGTCCGGGTTTGTATCTCCATCATCCGCTCCTTTTTTACACCAACCTCCCCTTGTTATAAATTTAATAATCCGTCATTTAGGGTACAAGAAAATAATACACCAGGTTATGCCGCGGGATCGATGCCCGAATAATATTTTAACCGGGCAAAGCCCGGAGGGAATTCGATAACACCTGAATCCGGCAGTTGCTAGCCGGTATCTTTGTTTCCCCCGGCGTCCAGGGCCGGCGGATCCCGGAAGAAGATCACGAAGGGAACCGAACCGGCCGCCACCCAGGCGGATATCCGGTAGGTAAGTTCCAGGCCTATGCGGTCGGCGGCCAATCCCACCAGCAGGACCATCAAGGAATTGAGGGTGAAGTTCAGGGTCATGTATATGCCGTTGATGAAGGACATCCTTTTTGAATCTATATCGTGAACCATGGCCAGCAACACCGGCCCGCTGGCGAAGAGAAAGAACCCGGTAGCGATCAGGACGGGAATGGCGAATTTCTCGTCCAGGTTCATAAAGGCCCACATCAGGAAGGGATTGATGGTGGTGATTATGAACAGGGTCAACTTTCTTCCGATCCTATCCGAGATTATTCCGGCCAGGAAAGTTCCGCCGGCCCCGGAGAACTGAAGCACCGCCAGGGAGATTCCCGCTATCCACAGAGAGTTGCCCCGGGAGGTAAGATAGGTGGGAAGGTAGATGGTGAGGGCCGATTTCATGGCCGCCCGGCAGAGGAATATTCCCGTCACGGAGACAAAAAAGGGCAGCAGGCCGACCAGGGTTTTGGCCGCCCCCGTGTCCCGCCGATGAATCGGCTCCCTGATCAACGTTACATCCTTCAGTAAAAAATATAGGATCAGCGAGGCCAGAACGGCGAAGGGAACCAGGCGGTAGGTTCCCTCCAGCTTCCACAGGGAAACCGCCCCCAGAATGATCAGCGGGCCCAGGGTCCGGGCCATCTCTCCGCCGAGCATGTAGAAGCTCATTCCCCGGCCGATGCGGCCCGGGGAAACGTTCCTCATCATCACCGGAGCGGTCACATGAAAAAGGGCCGAGCTGATGCCGGACAACAGCAACAAGACGGAGAGAAAGATATAGCCGGGGGCGATCCCCAGGGAACTCATCAAGGCCGCTGTTACTCCAGGCGTGAAAATGATGAAATAGCGTAGGCAGATGCGGTCGGCCAGCAGGCCCAGGAAAGGATTGGCCAGGGAGGGGATCCTCCGGAATATATCCAGCAGGCCGGCCTGGAAAACGCTCAACCCGAATTTATCGATCAACAAGGGCAGGATCGGCGCCAAAAAGGAGGTGGGGGTATCGTGCGCCAGGTGCGCCAGGGAGATGGTCAGTACCTTGGAGAATCTATTTTCCGACACGGTCTTCATGGTCTCCATCCGGTTTTAGGCTCCTTACCTACAAAGATCCTGATTAGGGGGAAATGTGCCCCCACTCTTACCCGGCCCTCTGGCAGTGGGTACAGTAGAAGGTGCTACGCTGGGCCTGGACGATACGCCGGATAGGGTGGCCGCAGGCGTAACACGACTCGCCCCGCCGGCCGTAAACCTTGAGCATCTCCTGAAAGCGGCCCGATTTGTCATCCACCCCCCGAAAATCGCTGATGGTGGTGCCGTTCAGCTCCACGGCCTGCTTTAGTATCCTTTTGATGCTCTCGGTGAGACGGACGGTTTCTTTCCGGGTAAGCCGGTGAGCTTGTTTCCGTGGACTGAGGCGGGCGTCGAAAAGGATCTCGGAAGCGTAAATATTACCGATGCCGGCCACCATCTTCTGGTCCATCAAGACGGTCTTAATGGGAATCCTGCGCCGGGCCAAGGCGGCCCTCAGGTAACGGGCATCAAGATCATCCGACAGGGGCTCCACCCCCAGGTGGGCCAGGTACCCGGTCCCGGAGTCGACCAGGAGCATCTTGCCGAATACCCGCATATCGACGAATATTAGCTCACAGCCCCCGGAAAGGGAGAAATAGGCCCGCCGGTGCTTGCTCGCTCCCCCGTGATCCCCGCAGACCACGTATTTACCGGTCATGCCCAGATGACTGATCCAGTCCCGGCCGTTATCCAGGGTGAAGATTATAAACTTACCCCGCCGCGTTACCGCTTGTATCATTTTCCCCTTGATGGAGGATAAAAACTTTCGGGAAGAGATACCCTCCACTACGTTCTTATGTAATATCCTGCCGGAGACCACTCGCCGGTGAACGATCTTCCGTCGCAGCTGGCGCACCACGGTTTCTACTTCCGGTAATTCGGGCACGGGTCACTTCCTTTTAAGCAGATCTCACACGGTCGACACCACCCTTGTCCGCATATTATTATAAGTACACCCCCCTGCTGTCAAGGCAACAGCCCGGGTCCATTTCGCACCGGGCCTTGACGTCGGAGGCTTCGGCGAAGCCATGCTTGGTTACCCTCATCCTTTTCGCACCGGGACTTGACCCTGCCTCTCCCGCATTTCTCGATTAATAGGAACCTGTAGCCGAAACCGGTTCAGGCCCTAAACCGATCCGACCCTGGAAAAGATTTACCTTGATCTCCTTCCGCGTTTAAATATTCGCTCCGCCTTCCGTCTAATCATTGACTGAACGGTATTATCATCTAAAATGTGGAAATATCAAGCAGCCCCTCCCCCGGACCCCGAAACCGGTTTAAATTGGGCGCTGTCGAAAAACGGTTCACGGCTCCACCGGCATTATCAGGAAGGCGAACAGAATGCGAAGAGCGGAAAATATACTGGAACTAATCTCCGAAACGCCGGTCGTCCGGTTGAACCGCTTGGCCGGCCCCGGTGCCACCGTCTGGCTCAAGCTGGAATCGTTCAATCCCGGCGGATCTGTAAAAGACCGGATCGGACTTTCCATGATCGAAAGGGCCGAGCAAGAAGGAAAATTAAAACCGGGGATGTCCGTTATCGAGCCTACCAGCGGCAACACCGGCATAGGGCTGGCCATGGTATGCGCGGTGAAGGGCTACCGGCTTATTTTGACCATGCCCGACGCCATGTCGCTGGAAAGGCGCAGATTGCTCCAGGCCTACGGAGCGGAGGTGGTTCTCACCCCGGGCGAGCTGGGAATGAAGGGTGCGGTGGAAGAGGCGCACCGCCTGGCCGCGTCCCCCGGCCGTTTCATGCCCATGCAATTTTCCAATCCGGCCAATCCCGCGATCCACCGGGAAAGTACGGCCCGGGAGATCCTGGAGCAAACCGGGGGCAGGCTGGATGCTTTCGTGGTCGGTATCGGCACCGGGGGAACGATCACCGGGGTGGGAGGCGTGCTTAAGGAAGAGGTGCCCGGCATACGTATCATAGGAGTGGAGCCGGAGGGCAGCCCGGTGCTTTCAGGCGGTACTCCCGGCTCCCACCGGATCCAGGGCCTGGGCGCCGGATTCATTCCGGAGGTGCTGGATCTCACGGTCGTGGACGAGATCGTCCGGGTAAGCGACGAGGACGCCCTATCGGCCATGCGCAGGTTGGCCCGCGAGGAAGGGATCTTGGCCGGGATCTCATCCGGAGCTGCCTGCCACGCGGCCCTGCTAACGGCTGCCGGGATGACACCGGGGACAAAGGTGCTGGCCCTGCTGCCCGATACCGGCGAACGGTACCTGAGCACCGGGTTCTTTGATTGAATCTTATTATACATAAAAAACTGCTAGCTTGAATATTATTTGGATTTACAGTATGATCCGTCTCCGGAAATGATAGGGACCATCCAAGAAAGGGATATACATATCTATAGGGGACTCCAGCAACCAGACTAAACGCGCAACCCGATCCTACACTATCCACAAATTTGTATAAAACAGATGCTCATGACCAGGAGGTTGCCGTTATGAGAGCAGTGATGTGGTTTGTGATTATGACCGTGGTGCTGGCAGGGATAAATGCGCCTGCCCGGGGAGAGTGTTCCAAGGAGGGCGATCCGGCCTTTTACATAGGATTCGGGGAGAACTTTCGCGAGGTCTACGCAGGAATGAATTATTGCTGGCAGCTTGGTCCAGCAAATATGGGATGCGTCTCCTCCTCCTGCCATTATGCGGACACCTTCTGTGTGCATCTTTACGATTCCCGGGGATGGACCCTTTCCGGAAATCCGGCTCTGGGTGAATGCCAAGTGACCGAATCCTGTTACTATGAGCTGCAGGACGTATGCATTGATGTGCCTTGCGATGTGGAACTGGACACCTATGATACGCTTATCGCAGTCATGACCTTCTGTAATAGTCTGGGCGATTTATCTGCTCTTTGGCAGATTGGATTATGTATGGCAACCCGATCACCCAAACCTGGAGGCCAAGTGCAATCAATGCGCCCCCATGGCACTGGCGAACAGCCTTCAATGGCTGGAGGATAAGAACGGAATCAAGTTCCCCCACGAGCACAAGGCGGGGATAGAGGGGGACAACTCCCGGGTGGGAAAGATAGGGGGAAAAATGGATCGGCAACCACCAAACGTCGTTGCCTGGCAGGCCCCCCTTACAGGCAAATTGAAATATATCAGCGAAAGCAAGGCCGCTGGCAAGCTCGATATTAAGCACAAGAACAGCACCGGAAAGAATAAATTGCCGAGAGAGGACGTAACCAAAGATAAGGCTACCTCCAAGGACGAAAGCGACGATACGGTACCGATGGTTGATTGGATCATACAGCAATTGAAGGATGGCGCAGATGTGGAATTGATTCTCAGCTGGAAACCCAACGGGGGACATGCCATTGAAATAATTGGCGCTGGATATATCTTCGGCATTCCCTGGATCGCCTGGGTCCACGACGCGGTGCAGGATAATGACACCAAGGGAACGAAGGTTGAAGATGGCGGGATTTCCTGTTCCCTGGTGGGTAAAGATAACACGTTTATCTGTCACTACAACGGAGTGGACAAGGCTTCAGAGATTGAATACTCCATATCCGAAACGCCCCGTAAAACCTCGAAAACGAACAAGGATATAAAAAATACAATAGATAAAAAGAACCCGAGCGGAGCAAAAACCAAGGGAGCACGGGTGACGGCCGTCGATACTGTCCTTCTCGCCGAGTACGACTTCGAGGTCAACGATTGGCAGGGATGGACCCCGGTTGACCTGACCAACAGCGTGGTGGGCGATTTCTCGGGATTGGCCTTCGGTATAGGCCCGGAGGTTGCCTGTGGCAAGAACTATAGCACTGTCTGCGTCTTCTACAACGGCTCTTACGAACCTTCAGCCCAGTACCCGGGACTGTATGATATTTCTTATGGAGTGGACTACTGCACTCAGTCGGAAACCAGAATGGTGATGAACGAGATACAATCCCCCCTCATAGCACTTACCGGTGCAGGATCCAATTTCCTTTTGGAATTCGACGTCTTCATGGATAATCCTCTGGAGAACCTGGTGTTTTACAATTGGCACGTCCGTTCCATCTTCCTTCCGGAAGAAACCGAGGGACCCTGGAAGAGTGACGGGTACCTCTATTACGGCAATCCTCCCCATTGGGCATCGGTCAGGGAGGATATCGGGGCCCTGGTGGATCCCGGAGCCACTCATATCCAGCTGGCCTTGGGCGTGTGGGACATGAAGACCGACTGGGAGGGAATCCTGGGGTCCGGCCTCTGCCACACCCCCGCACTCTTCTTTGACAATGTCAAGCTCTACAGGGCCGCCCCGGCAGGACCGGTCTGGAGCGTCCGGGATATCGACCTGCTCCAGGACGGATTCCCGGAGGATGGGACGATTACCGGAACAGTCCGGATGGACGCCGCCCGGGATATTGTTCCCCGGGGAAATCCCTGCATTATTCCCGGCGACTCGGTAGTGATCATGGTTAACGAGCCGACCGTGGGACTGTGGACGGAGCCCCTCTATAACCGGCCGGCTGTTTATGTTCACGTACTATCCAGCGGCGGAGAGTCAGGCCCCGTCGTTTCTGGAAATCTTTCCCGCTGGCCGGTTATCCACTGGGAATACGAAGGCTGGACAAAGATTTTGATGGACACGGTACATCCGGAAAAGCACTGCTTTGATCTTAACGACAGCTTATTTACTCCTGGCACAGTGATTAAATATTACTTCTCCGCCGAGGACGCGAACAACCAGATCACCTACTGGAGCGAGATGACCGGTGCCACCGTTTCAGCGGCCGAGGCACGGTCGGCTCCGATCGAGGTAAGGTGCCTGCCCACGGGAAATTCCGATATTCTGTTCGTGGATGATTCCGGCGATTACTCCTCCCGATTCTATTTCGAAACCGCCTTCGATATGGTGATCCCCGGTGAACCGCCCGATATTTTCTATATTAGAGGGTCCGGTTCGTTGGCGGGGAACGGCTTGGGATCGCGCGCCCGGATAGGCCAGATCATCGGTACCTACCACACCATCATCTGGTGCTCCGGGAGTCTGCGGAACGGTACTATCGGCGATGGATCGGCGCCGGAAAAATCCCCCGACGCGCAGCTCCTCTACGAATTTCTGGACCAGTCTGAAAGCGATGTGAATCTCTACCTAACCGGCAACAATATCGCCCGGGAGATGGCGGAGCTGGGAACCAGCCCCTATCAAAATCTAATAAGCTATATATACTTCGATTTGGATAACGGAAGCTACTTTGATATGACCGGCGGTTACATCGCCGGAGGTATAATTTCCCCATTGGTGACGGGCGAAGCTTCCGGCATTTTCCAGTTCTGGGGGACACCCGATAATCTCTGCCTATGGGGAGGCTGTCCGCATATAGCCGAATTCGATGTATTAGAGCCTTATGGATCCGCGGAAATGCAGATGTGCTATCCCGATTATGAGTCGGAGATATGCGGTGCCGTCATATCACAGGAGACGCTGAACTCCAAAGGATATTCGGCCCGCGTGATCCTCGAAGGATTCAGCTTCCACCTGATAAGGGATTGCCAAGGATATAGCCCCCCGGCCCGAGCCCGGCACCTGGAAGAAATACTGGATTGGTTCGAACATGATACCAATCCCGATATTACCGGTAACGAAAACGGGATTCCGTTTGTCACAAAGCTGTTCCAAAGTTATCCCAACCCCTTTAATCCGACAACCACCATTCAGTTCTCTCTCAAGGAGAAATCACAGGTGAGCATTAGGGTATACAACGTGGCCGGGCAGTTGGTAAGGATCCTAGTAGACGAGATCCGGAAGCCAGGTATATATCATATAAATTGGGACGGCAGGAACAGCGAAGGTAGATTAGTATCAAGCGGGGTATACTTCTATCAATTCAAAACCAAAGATTTCGTGCAGACGAAAAAGATGGTATTACTGAAATAAATCGGGGGAGCCGGCTTGATTGGTTCAAAGCCTCCGAAGCTTGCTCCCTTTGATGAACAAGGATTAGTGAAAGAACCGGTAAAACAACAAACGTTTAACAGGACCTATCTTTCCGTTGTCACCTCCCAGCATATGTTTGCGGCTATACCGTTGCAGCTATACTCCCACGGGAGAACGGCTTGACACAGCTCTCGAATTCAGATAATCTCACTTTGCCTATTTCGGACCATGAGTGGAAATCCGGATTTTCACACTGGTCAGTACTCAACTTATTCAAGGCCATAAATAAAAATACCGTTTTTCAAGGCGGGTGTGGTTCTCCTTACACAAGGTTACTAATGGAATCCCGGATCTACACGGCGGGCAAAGCATAAGGCGATTTAAAAATAATCCCCTTAACCCAGGATGAAATGAATGAAAGCAACGAATAATTACCAACCGGTTGCTAATCAAGTGCTATCAAACAGGAGAAAATAATGAACGGCGCGTACATGGGTAAGTTCTTATCGATCGATCTTACCAAGCGGAAGATGACCGAGGGGAAACTCGATCCCCAATTGGCCGAGGAATACGTGGGCGGCAAGGGGATGGGGTTGAGATTACTGCGCGATCTCGCCCCCCGGGTGGAGGCCTTATCTCCTGAAAACCCGCTGATATTCGTGACCGGCCCCCTCACCGGCACGCTGGTCCAGACGTCGGCCCGATCGGCCCTGGTGACAAAATCACCCCTTACCAACGGTTTTCTCGATTCCCACGCGGGAGGGCATTTCGGTCCGGCCCTGAAAAGGGCGGGCTATGACTATGTTATCATCCGGGGGAAGGCCTCCCGCCCGGTATACCTGCATCTCTCTCCCGGTGGGAATGAAATCATCGAGGCCGGTGATCTCTGGGGAAAGGGGATTTTCGAGACGGAAAAAAGCCTGCGGGAAAAATATCCCCGCAGCCGGGTGGCCTCCATCGGTCCGGCGGGGGAAAACCTGGCGTTGTTCGCCTGCATCGGATGCGACCTGTACCGGCAGTTCGGCCGGGGGGGCGCCGGAGCGGTAATGGGCTCCAAGAACCTAAAGGCCCTGGTGATCCAAGGGAGAAACCAGATAAGTTACTTCGACGATAAAGGTTTTAAAGAACTTAACCGGAAGTTGACCGAGGACGTGAGGAATCATCCCAACGCCAAAAAACGCTTCGACCTGGGAACCATGATGTGGATACGCATGGGACAGGAGACCGGAGAGTTCCTGCCCACCCGCAATTTTCAAAAGGGACAGTTCGAAGAATACGAGAAGATCACCGCGGAGGCGATGAAGAAGGAATTAAACTGGAAAAGCGTGGGGTGCTTCAACTGCGTCATCCGCTGCTCCAAGATGGCCCACTGGGACGGTATGGAGCTGGAAGGGCCGGAGTACGAAACCACCGCCTTTCTCGGTTCGGGATGTGAAATCAATGATCCCAAGGCCGTGGCCCTGTCCAACCTGCTCTGCGACGACCTGGGGCTGGACACTATATCAATGGGAGTGACCTGCTCTTTCGCCATGGAATGCTACGAGAAGGGTCTGCTGAAAGATACCGACGGCCTGGAGCTGAACTTCGGCAACGCGGAGGCGCAGCACGAGTTGATCAAGAAAATAGCGTACCGGGAGGGCATCGGAGATCTGTTCGCGGACGGCACCCGCCTGGCCGGCAGGGAGATCGGGCAAGGTTCGGATTACTTCGCCATAAACACCTACGGGATGGAACTTTCCGGAGTCAACATCAAGGGTTGCATGTCGATGGGACTGGCCCTGGCCACCTCCGATTTCGCCAGCCATACCAGGCTGTGGACGGCCACCGACGAGATGAATGACAACCTATCGCTCGAGGTCCTCCCCAAATACGTCTCCCGGGGGCAGGATGACGTGAATATCCGGAACTCCCTGGTGGTCTGTGATTTCCTTCCCTACGGGCTCGACCGGCTGGCGCCCCTCTTGAGCCTGGCCACCGGCTTTGAATATACTCCCGAAAAATTGATGCATATCGGCGAGCGCATCCACAACCTGGCCAGACTGTACAACCTCGACAACGGCCGGACCGGCAAGGACGACACCCTGCCGGAACGTTTCTTCCAGGAAGAAATGACCGCCGGAATCTTAAAGGGCCAGGTAATGACCAAGGAATTCTTCGACGGGCTCGTGCAAAGGTACTACCAATACCGGGGCTGGGATAAAAAGGGAGTGCCGGGCACCGTCAAGCTGGGAGAGCTCGGTCTGGGATAAAAAGCGTGTGCCGGGCGCCATCAAGCTTCAGGAACCGGGCCCTAAAATACGGGTGGTATTTTTTCCAGCCTGATCGCTCGCGTCCGATCATCCCTTTGTCCCCGGGCATTAAACGGGCATGAAATATTTTCCCCAGATTTTTATTATCTATTTTCACTAGTGTCCGGTTAAGATTGACAGATTCAGTTGATTTATTCCAGTCGATTTCGTCGGCATGACAATATCGTTGAGAAAGACCT
>JAFGPI010000173.1 GCA_016926065.1 Candidatus Krumholzibacteriota bacterium | reverse complement strand
TCTACTGCGAGAGATACCAGGAATGGTACACTTTTAAACCGCCCTTTTTAAGCCGCCAACTGGGACATTTTTCAACCGGCGTTTACAGAAGCGCTATATGTCTACAGCGCCAAATTGATAGCGGGGGGAGCATTCAGTCGCGCCGAGTTTATTACCGCGCTGTCCGTGGCCGCTTGGAATGGTGCCTCCTGGTCGGCAATGGGAACGGAATACGGATTCTTCAATGTATATTCCATAATGGAATATGACGGTCGACTTTATGCCGGAGGAAATATCGGGGCCGTGGGACCCAACATCGCTTGCTACAACGGAGGCACCTGGTCGTTGTTTGCCCGGATGGACAACAGCGACGCGCTGGGTTACTCCCAGGTCTCGGCTCTGAGCGTCTATGAGGGCAAGTTGATAATCGGCGGCGTGTTCACCTCGGCCGGGGGCGTGGATGCCAACTATATCGCCTCCTGGGATGGAACCTACATGAAACCTTTGGGCTCAGGCATGGATGATGACGTAAACGCTCTTATTATATTCGATAAAAAACTCATCGCCGGGGGCAAGTTCGACAAGGCGGGGAATACTCCCGCCAATGGCATCGCTTACTGGGATCTATAGGCGTTTCCAGTAATTCATTATTTCAACATCACCACTTCGTTGGTTTCCCGGTTGATCTGCATGGTGCGTTCGATCGAGGTGACCGCCAGGCCTCCCAGCTGAACCGGCACCGATTCCCCGAATCCCTCTTCGGCTATCAGGTACACCTTGGCCAGGCTGTCGATGTCGTTGCCCTGCTCCATGGTCATGTTCGCCGTGGTGACCACGCCGTGCCTGATCAGGTAGGTTCCCACCGTGGCCGCTCCGTTACCGGAGGCGGGATTTTCCCAGGTCCCGAGGACGGGGGAGAAGTGCCTGGAATAGGCGGTGGCCTCGGGAGTGCAGGTATCGATGGTGAAGATGTCGTTGGTCTCGATCCCGAACTTCTGGTTCAGCAATCCCAGTTTGATCAGGTCGGGATGCATGGAAAGGAGCGTCTCCCGGTGCAGGAGGGGCACCACGAACTGGGTCAAGCCGGTATCGATAATCTCCATGGGAAGCCCGGTCCCGGCGATCTCGCTCTCGTCGATCTCCAGAATCTCCGCGATCGCTTTTATGGGCACGTCCGCCGCCCGGTACTTATGGATCGATTGGTGGGTCATGATCTTGTATAGGTAGCCGGGATTTCCGTTTACGTTAAGGTAGACGCGGTCTTCCCCGGCACCCGACTTCTTCGCCGCCGGGTCCGCCTGGAAATGAATGTCGATAGGTATGTTTCCGATATTCGTTTCCAGGTAGATCCGGGTCAATCCATCGTTGAGCTGTATCTTGCCTTCCTCGATGAGGGCGAAGCAAGCCGCCACCGTGGTGTGGCCGCTGATATCCATTTCACTGGTGGCGGTCAGATACCGTATCCTGAACATGGCCTCGGCAGATTGGGGATGGGTGATAAAGGCGCTCTCCGAGAGGTTGATCTCACTGGCCACCTTTTTCTGCTCCTCCAGGGTCAAACCGTCGGCATCCAGGATAATCCCGGCCTGATTGCCGCTAAAAGGTTTGGTGGTGAAGGCGTCCACCTGTTTCATCTTTATCTTTTGCATTGCCGGCTCCCCGAGTGATCGATTGCAAAAAGCAACCGGAAAACAAAAATCCCTCTCTTTTAACCAGGTATCTCCGCCTAAAAACCGGTATCCGTACGTTCGCCCGGCCCTCGTAACCGGTTGCAAATATTGCCGGTTAGAGCTGCGGATCGTTATATGTCGCCACCCAGGCGGAAGCGACCCGGTCCATTCTCCCAAAAGATACAGTACCACTCATCCGCAAGAACGATTCCAGAAAAACAGTCCCCCGTTTTTTATCGGCCGGTCCGAAAATATCCTTTAGTAAATTGTTTTTTAAAAGGTGGGGCCGTTATCCCAGCTTCAAAAAGCGCAAAATTATTTTGCCCGGGGGGAACCTGGGGTCGATCCCTTTTGTCTAAGGAACGGAACGAGGATAAGAAAAGCAAAGCCCTGGAAAGGGAGGCGTAAAACGAGGTGATTCCGAGAACGGACCCGGAAAGGAAGGCTCAAAATGAGGTTACTCGGAGCAGATTTCTGGAAGAAAAGGCGCAAAATGAAGATAAGCGGAATAATTGAAGTGAAAACCCGGAAAGGCAGGTGCAAGATGAAGAAGTCGATGATCGCCGTGATGGCATTGATTCTTTGCCTCGCGGTAAATTCGTTTGCTGCTCCCCAGGGCGGAAATAAGAGCGGGCATAACCTGATCCAGATAGCGTTGCTGCTGGATACCAGCAACAGCATGGACGGCCTGATCAATCAGGCCAAGACCCAACTCTGGACGATAGTGAACGAGCTGGCTCTGGCCAAGCGTTACGGGGAGAGCCCCCGCCTGCAGGTGGCCCTGTACGAATATGGAAATAACTCCCTGGCCGCCTCCGGCGGATACGTGCGCCGGGTAGTTCCCCTGTCGACCGATCTGGACAGAATCTCGGAGGAGCTTTTCAACCTCACCACCAACGGGGGCAGCGAGTACTGCGGAAGGGTGATCGAAGCCGCCGCCAGCGGACTGGAGTGGCACCTCGGCGAAGATGTCATGAAGATTATCATTATCGCCGGGAACGAACCATTCACCCAGGGCAATGTCGACTACCGGCGCTCCTGCCGGGAGGCCGTGGCCCGGGGCATAGTCATCAACACCATTTTCTGCGGAAATTATCAGCAGGGTATCCAAACCAATTGGAAGGACGGGGCGGACCTGGCCGATGGCAGCTATGCCAATATCGACCAGGACCGGCAGATCGCGCATATCGATGCACCCCAGGACCGGGAGATCATCGCCCTGGGACAGGAATTGAACGAGACTTATATCGAATACGGTCAAGCGGGAAAGAAGAATAAGGAGCGCCAGGAAAGGATGGACAAGCTGGCCGCCGCCGAGGCCCCCACGGTCCACGTGGAGCGCTCGGTGGCCAAATCCTCCCTCCAGTACCGCAACGAATACTGGGACCTGGTGGACGCCGTGAAGAAGGATCCGCGGATTATGGATAAGATGGAGGACCAGGATCTCCCCCCAGAAATGAAAGGGATGGATGATCGGGAACGCAGGGAGTACGTCGTAGGGATGGGCAAAAAAAGGGAGGAGCTCCAGGAGAGGATAAACCGTCTCAATGCAGAGAGGCGCCGCTATCTGGAAGAAAAGATGAAGGATATGTCCGGGGAGAATACCCTGGACCGGGCGATTATCGAAGCGGTGCGCCGGCAGGCCGCCGAGAAGGATTACCGGTTCGAGTGAGAAACGAGTATTAAATCAAGATAGCGTGGAATGAATAGTGGCAAGATAAGATTAAGCGGGGGAGGTTCGAGATGAGACACCAGGAGTGTAAAAAAAGAGCGGATCAAAGACGGAATGGAATCAGAGTCGGCATAAGCCATGGAAGGAGGACCGGAAAAAGGAACGGAACAAGCACCGCATCGAGGACCGCAGCTGGGAAGGGAGTAGATACCGGAATCAGGTTTCGAACAAGAAACGGAACAACAAAGATCCAAGGATTAAGGATGCTGGTTCTACTGGCGATGATTTATATAGCAAGCGCAGCCGCGGCGGATGGGCTGATAGTAGTTCCCCCGCCGGATGGGCCGGTGAGACCTTTTCCTCCCCGGCCGCCCTGGCGAGGATTTCCCCTGCAGGTCAAGTATCACCGGGTGGATGTTTCGATAGAGGATCTGAGCGCGGAGACCCGGATCGACCAGGTGTTCTACAATCCCACCGGGCAGCGCCTGGAGGGTTACTACATTTTTCCCGTTCCGCGGGGGGCGGTGATCGATAAGTTCAGCCTCTATATGGACGGCCGGGAGGTGGAGGCGGAGATGCTGACCGCCGAGAAGGCCCGCCGCATCTACGAAGATATAGTAAGGCGGGCGAAGGATCCGGCCCTGCTGGAGTATTATAATCAGGACCTGTTCAAGGCCCGGATATTTCCCCTGGAGCCGCACTCGGAAAGAAGGATCAAGATCTCCTACCGCCAGATTTTGGAGCGGGATAACGGAACGATCGAGTATGTCTATCCCCTGAACACTGAAAAATTCTCCTCCGCCCCGATAGACGAGGTGGTGATAAATGTCGATATCAGATCCAGGGAGAGGCTGAAGAACGTCTATTCTCCCTCGCACCAGACTGAGATCGTGCGCCGGGGAGATTACCGGGCCCGGGCGGCCTACGAAACCCGCCGGTCCCTGCCCGACAAGGATTTCAGGCTGTACTTCCGCACCGGGGAGGCGCCGGTGGGATTGTCGCTGCTGACCTACCGGGAACCGGACGAGGATGGATATTTCTACTTGCATCTTTCCCCCCTAATCGAGGTGGAGGAGGCGGAGATCGAGGACAAGGACATCACCTTCGTCCTGGACGTTTCGGGCAGCATGGATGGCGACAACTTAAAGAAGGCCAAGCAGGCCCTGCGTTTCTGCATAGAGAACCTCAACCGGGGGGACCGTTTCAACGTCATCCGGTTCTCCACCGAGGCCGAGGCCTGGTCCACCGGACTGGCCGACGCCACCACCGCCAACAGAAGGGAAGCAGCGGATTTCATAGAAGGCCTCCAGGCCATCGGGGGCACCAATATAGAGGAAGCGCTGGAGCTGGCCCTGTCCGGAAGCGGCGAGGGGGAAAGGCCCTCCATGATCCTCTTTATAACCGATGGTAAACCGACCATCGGACTTACCGGCGAGGCGCCTTTGATCGAATCCTTGAAGGCCAAGGTGTCCCCCCGCACCAGGATATTCACCTGCGGCATCGGGTATGATATCAATACCCACCTGTTGGACAGGATCACTGAGCTGACCCGGTCCTCGCGCACCTACATCCAGCCGGACGAGGAGATCGAGATGAAGATTTCGAATCTATACAACAAGATACGCTCGCCGGTCCTGACCGGCCTGGAGATAAAAACCGGCAGCGGCGTCAATCTCAGCCGGATCTATCCGGATCCGCCGCCCGACCTCTTCCTGGGCTCCTCGCTCACGCTGCTGGGGCGTTACCGCGGTGACGGAAAAACGCAGGTGGTGCTGGAGGGGATGCTGAAAGGGCGAAAGATCAGCTACAGATACGACATGGATTTCGACCGGGAAAGGGATGACAACGATCTCATACCCTCGCTGTGGGCTTCGAGAAGGATCGGGTACCTGCTCGATCAGATACGGCTGCACGGCGAGGATAGGGAACTGGTGGAGGAAGTGGTCGATCTGGCCAGGAAACACGGTATCATCACCCCCTATACCAGCTACCTGATCGTGGAGGATGAGAGACGCCATGTGGCGGGAGGACGTCTGGAGCGGGACGAGCAGACGATATCCAACATGGCCCCGGCCGGAAGCGGAGTGCTGGCCGGATCGGAGCGGGCCTGGTCGACCTTGCGGGTAGAAGACAAGGTGGAAGGGGTGAAGGCCAGCCTCGATCTGCGCGCCCTCAACGAGGCGGAGAATACCGATCAGCTTTTAGTGGGAAAGGAAGAACTGGGCTACCGGGACGAGAAGGGCAAGGCCGGGAATATCATCGAGCAGTTAAGGATGATCCGGGGAAGGGCCTTTTACCACACCGGCGCGGTTTGGATGGACTCCGCGGCGCGGGAGAAGGGATACCAGGATGAGGTGTCGATTCGATTCGCCAGCGAGGAATACTACGCCCTGCTCCAGAAATTTCCCCAGGCCGGCGATTACCTCTCCCTGGGTAAAAGGGTCAAGTTCGTGATGAACCAGACCCTTTACGAGATTATGGAGTAAAAGGGCAAGGTCAAGTTTTGCAGGTGAGATTCCGGTGCATCCTTTGCCTCTTTCACATCATACCTCCTGTTCGAAGTAACGAGAGAGGAAATAATTATTCAGCGACCCCGAAAAATCATGATAAGTTATCCTCCTTGACTGCCGATAAGGCAGGGAAAGGAGGACACCATGGCAAATTTGAAGATTGGAAAACCTAAAAGAATGGATGATGGGAATCAATATGTCAGCCTGAGAGGGGACATGGATTCCAAGGGGGCCTTATCCCTGGAAGGATTGATGAATGAACTTCTGGACCGGGAATTTTACAACGTCATTCTGGATTTCAAGGACGTGGATTTCGTTTCCAGCGCCGGGGTGGGCATGCTGCTGGGGCTGGTTTCCTCTCTTCGCCGCAAGGACGGAGAAGCCTATTTCGCCAACGTGTCACTCAAGATAATGGCGGTTTTCGAACTGCTCAACCTGCATGAATATTTTAAATTCGAACTTCCCCGGAGGGCAGAATCAAAGGTCTAGCGCCGGCCGGTTATGACCGGTCGCTTAACATCACCAGCCCAATTCCGTGCCGCTCAGGCAGCATCAAGTATTACCAGCAAATATGAATAAGAGTTTTCACTCCCCCTGGGCGTTCAGATAAACCAACCATTTGACATTGACCGCGGTGGAGAATAAAATAGCAGCGTTAATATCCTGGTTAGGACACCCTTCCGGTACGGAGCGGGACACGAACCGGCGAACAGAAAAGGGCTCCCCCGGTAAGGATGCCGTGAAGCTTGCCGCGGGCCGGGTCCCAAAGGGAACTCTGCCGTGAGGCATTCCGACGGACGGGCCCAAGAAGGAAGGATGCCGTGAAGCTTGCCACCGTAGATCTAAAGGGAAAAGAACAGATCTGCATCTGTCTGCCTACCGGATTGCTGCCCCTGGAACGGATCAACCGGCGCTACCGGAAAAAATGGTCCACCGACCTGCTGGCCCTGATCGAAAGGGGAGAGCTGGAGGAGGTCTCCGTCTGGTACGGCGTGACCGATCTTTCCCGGCTCGAGCCGCGGGAAGGCCTGATTCCCTACCGGGAGGCCAGGTACGCCCCTCTCCTCAGAAAACCGCCCAAGATATGGGGTATCGGATTGAATTACCGGGAGCACGCCCGCGATCTCTCCGCGGTCGCCCCGGAGACCGAACCGGGCAGTTTCATGAAACCGGCCACCACCATCATCGGCTGCGGGGAGGTCATTCGGATTCCCCGGCAATCGGAGCGGACCACGGCGGAGGCCGAGCTGGGCGTCGTTATCGGGGAGAGATGCAAGGACGTGAAGCGGGAGGATTGGTTGCGGGTGGTGGCCGGATTCACCACCGTGCTGGATATGACGGCCGAGGATATCCTGCGCCGGAATATTCGCTATCTGACCCGCTCCAAGAGCTTCGACACCTTCTTCGCCTGCGGTCCGCAGTTCCTCACTCCCGACGAGGTGGAGGACGTGCCGGGCCTGAGGGTGAGCACCATAATGAACGGGAGGGAGCATGCCGGAAACCTCGTATCCAACATGATATTTCCCCCGGACCTGCTGGTTTCCTTCCACTCGGCGGTCATGACCCTGCTTCCGGGAGATATCATTTCCACCGGCACGCCGGGGGCCGTTCCGCTACGGGATGGAGATGTGGTGGAATGCAGAATCGATGGTTTCGAACCGCTGATCAATCCGGTCAGGGATCTGAAATTGTATTAGTCGCCGGCGCTGGAATCCGGGGGAGTTGAGTCGGGGGGAGAGCCGAGCCCATATTCCTTCCACAGCACCTGATCGATGTCCCGGTACAGGGAAACGAATTCCCGGTCGTTGGGGTGCCGGTCGATCCATTTCTTTATAAAACCGATCGCCTCTTCCCGGCGCCCCGCCTTGGCCGAGATGCGGAAACCGTGGCCGTAGATATCGCGGAGCTCGGGGGCCCTTTCGGTCCCCTCGTGAAGCACCTGGATCGCCTGGTCTATCTCTCCGGCGCTCTCGTATCCGCCGGAAAGGCCGATCCAGTAGTTTCCGTTTTCGGGGTCCTCGCGCAACTGCCGGGTGAAGTGATCGATCGCCTTGCCCGGTTCCTTGTTTCTCAGATAATAGATGCCCAGGTAGAGCCTGGCCCAGTCGTAATCGGGCTGTAGCTTGAGGGCGTATTCGGCCCACTTGGTGGCCGACTGGTAATCGTGCCGGCGGCTGGTGATGAGGGCCATCTGGGAGGCGGACATGGCGAAATTACCGAACATTCGGTGCACGTCCACCGATTTGAACACCGAGTCATCCATTTCGCCGTCCTCGGTCAGCACCCCCCGGAAGAGATAGAGGTCGTCAAAGTTTCTCTCCAGCATGTATTCGTTGATCATGTTGCTGCCCTTGCGCGGAACCAGGAGCCGCACCATTCCGTGCAGCTCGAGATAGTCGGAGTAACGGCTCCAAACCTCGGGGGGAGCGGTGACGGCGAAGTAGATGGGCCGGCTCCAATTGGTGGTTTGAATGATATTGGCTATGGCCAGCGCGTAGACCCAGTAGACGCTGCCGTCCTTGGGATCCCGGACCGGGTGCAGCCTTTCCACCTCCTGGTCCGTGTAGGAAATGGGCACCTTCGGCTCCTCGTCCCGCACCTGCTTGATGTACCAGGAGGTGTTGAGCAGCATGCGGTTGACCACCCGCACGTCGCGGCGAAAATCCTCCACGTACTGGATGTACCAGAGGGGGAATGTGTCATTATCGCCGTTGGTGAAAATGATGGCATCCGGCTCCAGGCCGGCCAGCATATTGTGGGCGTAGTCGCGGGGAATGAAGTCGTTCGACCGGTCATGCCGGAACCAGTGGTAGCGGGCCGGCAGCAGGGAACAGATCACCAGCAGCAGCACGACCGGAACGGCCAGGCGCATGAACTTGAGCCCGGCCTTTTCGACCTTTTCCCGCATCAGCATCAAAGCGGAACTGGCGCCGATCCCGATAAAAAAGGCGAAGAAGTAAAAGGCGCCGCTGTAGAAATAATCCCTCTCCCGGACTTCGGTATCACTGAAATTGAGGAATATGATCAATCCCAGCGAGTTCAGGGCGAAGCTGGTGAAGTTCAAGACCCAGGTCTTACGCTCCCGGGTGAAGTTGGCTATCATGCCGTAGAATCCCAGCGCCATGGGGATTATGACCGAGGCCTTCCCCAGGTTCAGGGGGCCCAGCAGGAAATCCCCGAATAGGCGGTACTGCTCCCGGAAATAGGTTCCGAAATGACGAAGCTGAAAGATAAACGAGGCCTTGCGAAGGAATACGTTCATGGGGGGGTACTGCTCACGCCTCAGGTGGGCGTAGAGCGATTTCCAGGTTTCCGGGTCCACCTCGTCGATAAGCGGATTGAGGCCGGAACGGATATACAGGAATAGATGGACGGAGATACCCAGGATAAAGAGGGCGGTGGCCTGGAGAACGAAGCTTCCCCGGGTCACGGTGCACCAGATCACCAGGGCGGCGAATACCAGCAGGCCGAGCAGGGTCAGATTCGATTGCTTGTGCATGGTCATGTCGGCCAGCATGACGGCCAGGCCGAAGGAGAACACCAGAAGCTCAAAGTTGGTGAATGCCTTGTCCTTGACCAGGGTGAGGGTGAGGAAGACGCCCCCGAAGACCAGGATGGTCCCCAGGTGAAATCCGATTCCCAGGGAGAGCAGGTAGATGATCAGGAAAACCAGGTAATGGGAGTGCTTTTTCTCCCTGCTTTCGATATCCTGAATCAGTTTCTTGGCCTCGGCCTTCCCGGCTTCGTTCAAGATCCTCTTGCGGTCCTCCTTGCTCAGCTCTCCGGAAGGATTCAGCAGCCATTTCAAGGCCAGCAGGGTGCAGAGCCCCATCACGAAGGCGCTCAGGGCGTAAACCTCGGCCTCTATGGCGTCGGTCCAGTAGGTGTCGCTGAAGGTCAAGAAGAAGGAGCCCACCAGGGGGCCGGCGTAGCGGATAAGCCTGCCGGCGGCGGTCTGGGCCCGGCCGAACATGAAACGGACCACCAGCACCATGGAAAGATAGGCCATCAGCACTCCCAGGGCCGAAAAAGTGGCCGAGAGCAGGTTGACCTTCTGGGCCACGGAGAGGGCGAAGGGGAACATGCAGAAGACCCTTCCCACCAGTACGTACAGGGGGGTGCCGGGCGAATGGGGAATTCCCAGGATATAGGAGGTGGCGATAAATTCGCCGCAGTCCCACAGGGAGACCGTGACCGCCATGGTCCTAACGTAAACCGCCAAGCTGACCACAAGCACCAAGACGGCGAGAATCCGATTTATCGCCTTTTCCGACATCTTTACTACCTCATCGTATTTATTATACTTACCGTTACTTTTTCTACAGTATAAAAGGATCGGTGGCAAGATACAAATTAATTCATTGAAAAGAAGATTGACAGACCGCCAGCTGTTGTAATATCTTTCAGTATATACTGAAAGGATAGAAATGCTTAAATCAGAAGAGTTTGTAAAATTCATCGAGTCCTGGGGCACCATGGGCGTGCTCTGGGGAATCAACCGCTCCATGGCCAGGATACATGCCTTCATGATCCTCTCTGAAAATCCGGTCGATCTGGACGAGATATCCAAGGCGCTCTACATCAGCCGGGGTAACGCCAGCATGTGCCTGAAAGAGCTGCGCAACTGGGGAGTGATACAGCGCGTTCATATATCCGGGGAGCGGCGGGATTTTTACGTGATAGAGCCGGATGTGTGGAAGATGTTCTTTCGCATAGCGGTGGAGAGAAAGAAGCGGGAATTCGATCCCGCCCTGGATACCCTGCGCCAGCTGATCGCGGAAAAAGACTCCAAGAAGGTGAAAAAGGTAAGTGATAGGCTGCAGAGGATAGAGGAGACCTTTTCCACCTTCGACCGGATCCTGAACAAATTTTTGGAAAATGAGAAGACCAGCAGGATTATGATCGAATTTTTCAAGAATTTCGCGCCCAGGTGAACCAACCGTTTCAGACCGGAGAGGTGGCGGATGATCATGTCGAATCTTAAGGCCGGCTCCCGCGCGGCGCTAATTATAATTCCATTGATTATGTCCTGGTGGTCCGGCGGCCCGGCGCGGGCGCAGGAGACCCGGCTGAGGGCCAGGGATATGGGGATCGCGCCCGGCATCTTCCCTCCCGGTCCTTTAAACGCCATTACCGATGTCGCCGGGGTGAGGGTCGGTCACGCAACCATTGTGCAGGGGGACAGCGTGCGCACCGGGGTGACCGCCGTGATTCCCCATGAGGGGAACCTGTTCGAGGAACGGGTGCCGGCGGCCGTTCACGTGGGCAACGGTTTCGGCAAGCTCATCGGTTCCTCCCAGGTGGAGGAATTGGGCGAACTGGAAACCCCGATCCTGCTAACCAACACCCTCAGTGTCTGGAAGGCGGCCGATGCCCTGGTGGAATGGATGCTGGAACTACCCGGAATGTCCTCCGTGCGTTCCCTGAACCCGGTGGTGGGGGAGACCAACGACGGATATCTCCTCAACCGCATCACCCTGCGGCCGGTTACCCCCGCTCACGTGCGAGCCGCCCTGTCCGGCGCCCACGGGGGAAAGGTGGAAGAGGGAAGCGTGGGAGCCGGGGCGGCCACCGTCGCCTTCGGCTGGAAGGGGGGTATCGGCACATCCTCCCGGATTCTGCCGGAGGAGGGCTGGACGGTGGGAGTGCTGGTGCAGTCGAATTTTGGAGGGCAGTTCCAGGTCCTGGGCGTACCGGTGGGCCGCGAATT
>JAFGPI010000172.1 GCA_016926065.1 Candidatus Krumholzibacteriota bacterium | reverse complement strand
CCACTCCCTGCAGGGCCGTCCGCACCGCATCGGCCAGTTCCTGCAAGGTGCTGGTGGTGGTGATGGTGTAATCGGTGTCTATATCGGTGCCCGCGATGCTGGCCTGGATGGAGACTCTATCACCGACCATCAGCCCCAACGCATCCCCGGAACCATCGTTTAGCAGGGTCAACAAATTACTGCCCGTGGCGGCGGCCATGAGGGAATCGGATATGGTCAGGGTGCCCCTCGCGTCCGAATCAACGTTGAGGTTTCCGGAAAGTTCAATCTCGGTGGTGGCCCGGGCCGGAACCACTAAGGAGGACGGGATCACGATATCTTCAATCCCCTGCCCCTGGGAAATCACTCCGTATTCGTCGGCCAGTATTCCCTGTAATTTGTAACCGTTACCGGGATTGATCATGCGTCCGATTCCATCCAGGCTAAAAGCGCCGTCCCGCGTATAGTACTGAGTGAATCCGTCGCTGAGGATGAAAAACCCTTCACCCTCAATGGCCAGATCGGTCATGATTCCGGTAATCTGCATGTTCCCCTGCGAGAAATCGGTGTCTATACTTCCCACTGAAGATCCCAATCCGATCTGCTGGGGATTGGTCCCTCCATTGCCATCCACCGAAGGCCGGGAAGCGCCTCGAATCGTCTGGGTCAGCATCTCCCGGAAAGTGACCCGGCTCGATTTAAACCCCAGGGTATTGATATTGGCTATATTGTTTCCGATAACATCCAGCTTAAGCTGGTGATTGGCCAATCCGGTAACTCCCGCGAAGAGCGATCTTAACATTTCCTGGTCTCCTTCCTTCCTACTGTCTCCGTCAACTTGATCGAATCCTTTTTCACTCCGTTACTTCCACTACCTGCGCCAGGTTGTACTCCTGTCCGTTCACCGTCAGGTAAGCGTTGCCGCTCATGAACTTCACGGCCGAAACATGACCGGTGAGAAAGGGCGCCAAGGCCGTTTCCATTCCGTCTCCAGTCTGAAAATTCACCTTCAGAAAATAATTACCATCCACCACCGTATTCCCGCTGCCGTTCTTGCCATCCCAATTCACCCGGATAAATCCGCTGTCATCAGCCTCCACCTCCAGCTCTCTGACTACCGTTCCGTTACTATTGGTAATGGATATCACGGCGCTCCCGGCCCCCGGGGCGTAGAAGCCGCAATTCACCGGTCTTCCCTCCCGCACTTCCGCTTGATCGCTGTTTATTACCACGTTGCGCCCGATCAGGGTGGTGGAGAAGGCGTTGTTCATGGACTGGGTCAACAGGTTCGTGGATCCCACTCCGGAATTGATCTGCTCCAGCTGCTCCAGGGAACTGAACTCGGTCATCTGGGAGATGAATTGATTATTATCCAGGGGATCCATCGGATCCTGATGACTTAGCTGAGCGATAAGAAGTTTTAGAAAATCATCTTTTCCCACGGTATCATTATTTACTTCAGTGGTATGAGTGATCTGCGATTGCACTCCATTGATAATCACCGTTTTCCTCCTCAGGCCAGGATATCTATACCATCTTTAGAAAGCGGCCGGATGGACCCGGTTTTAATTTTCCCGTGGGATTTCACTCCCGCCGGCTCGGCCGCGGTTGTTTCCCTTTCCCATTCTTCTGGCGGCATGCGGCTTCCGAAATCACCCACGGCCACGTCCACGTTTTCCAGGATGAATCCTTCCTGGGCAATGCTTTCGGCCAGCCTTTCGCTGCCTCCGGCGATGATGCTCCTTACCGCCGCCGATTCGACCACGAAGGAGGCCTTAACCCGTTTCTCCCTCAAGGTAATCTTTATACGCATCTCGCCCAGCTCTTCCGGATGAAGGCTGATATTCACTTCTCCGCTGTGGCGGCCGCTCACGGACATAATCCTTATCTGTTCCACCAGGTGGCGCTCGGCGGCCGAAGAGACCTCTCCCGCCAGAACCGGCTTCAACCTCACCGCCGTTCCCCGGAAATCTTTGCCCGCCATCGCCTTTACTCCGGCTCCGCCGGTGAAGCCCTCCTCCCTGGCAGTGACGTTTTCAACGATTCTTTCCCATTTTTTCCCGCTGGACGGCGAGTTTACGCCACCCCCGTCGGATCCCGCGCGGGAGGATAGGGGATCCGGCTCTCTCGAAAAAATCAATCCGTCCCTTCCGGAAACCTTGCCCTCCCCTGGTGCCATTTCTTTTATCCGCGCGCCGTCTGCCCGTATCGACCGCCTCTCCCCGGACCGGCGCTTATCCGGCGGGGGGATGTAACGTCCCGTCAACGCCGGGGAGTAGCCGGATGGTGTTTGATACCGGATGGTATTCCGCGTAAGTTGGAGATTGGCGGAGGGGCGCCTCCGCTCCGGGTTTGCTGCCGGTGGAGGCGGTTGCTTGGACAGTGTCCCGCCTTTACCCGGTCCGGATTCCGGGGCCTCCATCTCCGTCCCGGTCCACGATCTGAGCAGCCGGTGGGACCATCCCACCCGGTCGGATTCCGCTTCCCCCGGAGGTTGCGGGGAAAAGGAACTGACCTTCAGGCGGCGGGATTCTTCTTCCCCGCCCTCCGGCCGGAGAGAGGATATTGCTCTTTCTTCCACGGGGGATAGATTCCCTTCTCTCACCCTGGATAGGGCTGATCCTCTCAGGGGGGATAGCGTCCCTTCTCCCCCGGAGGACAGAGCTCCTTCCCTGCTGGGGGATAAAGCTCCTTCTTCCGCAGTCGATTTCAAGCTCCCCCGGGAGGAACGGAGAAAGGCGGCGGGAAGGCCTGCCTCGTTCTTTTCCGGGGAGGCCATTAGATTCTTCAGGGACCGGATTTCCGGCGGAAGGGGAGAGGCCTCGGTTTTAATCTCATCCGGCGAAGAGAAGTGACATTCCTTTCCCTGCACGGAGAACGAGCCGGTCACAAATTCCGCTGGGGAATCCGGTTTCGGGGTGAGCGCTTTGGATTTTTTCATCGAACCGGGAGAACCGATAGCGTCGATGCCGGTGATATGCTCCGGAATCGATGGGGATTTTTCCCGGGAAGCGACGGCCGATTTTTGAGAAAGCGCCAAGAGCGGGGAAAAGAGATCCCTGCCCGCGCCCAAAGAAAATATACCACCGTCGGCCACCGCCCATTCATGCTGATTCGAAAGGTTACCCCGCGGCTGGACGGCGCGGTTGATTTTTTGCATATGAGAGCCCAGTAGGTTCATATATCCTTATTCTTCCCCAATCTTCTGCTTATCTCGGCGGAAGTGGTAACCGGCATGGCGGCCATTAACTTGGACGCCTTCTTTTCTTTCATCTTTACAATGATTTCCACCAGCAGGTTCATGTTGAGCGAGGCCGCGATGGGTGCCGCCTGTTCCGGCTTCATGGAATCGTACAGCTTCGCCAGCTTATCTATCCTTACCTGTTGTTCCTCCTCCAACAGGTTCAAGCTCTCGCCAATACGGTCCTGGAGCTCCTTTAGATTCTCTCTGTTTTCCGAAACGATTTTTTTCTCTATTTCCAATTCACTCTGCAGGGTCGCGATCTCTTCCCTTTTGTTCTCCAGTTCCGCTTTCTGGGCTCCAATCGCCTCCAGCTGTATCTTGATCAGGGACAACTTCTCATTCTCGGTTACCGGTTCAATATCGATCTGGGGACCCATCTGGATGTACCCGGTGGAATACAGTACTCCGAATAATATCAGGATGAAGCTCAGGGTCGAAAACAGGATGATCTCTTTCATCTCACCTCGTCGGGCGTCACGATTCTCTTCCCCCGCGGAAGAGCCGGCCGCATTTATTTCCGGAGTCGAAACCGCAAGGGATATGCCACGGATAGGGCCGGATCCGATGCCCTTCGCCCGGGGCTTGAATAGATTGTCTTAAATAAGGTTAAAGTTATTGGTCTTTTCCGCCGATAAGAGAAAGAAGGGTGAAAACCGGATAAAGAGGGAAAATATTACCCTTAGCGCGGGATCATAATTTCCTGATCGGCTTCGGCATGCTGCTTGTCCGACGCGCGGGCATGAAGCAGGGCCAGATCGTCGGCTAAACCTTCCTGGATCCTGGTTTGCTTCCGCCGCACCAGGATTTCGTGGTTATTTACCAGCTTACTCCATATGCGGCAGGTCAGGGACGCGCTGATCAACGACTGGCGCCTGCTTTTCTCCGTCGCCACGGAATCCTCGACCACGTCTCTCTGTTTCCTGATGCTGTCCCGGTAATAATTGTTGCCGTGCTGCCGGCGGATTATTTCACCCGGATTCAGGCGCCCCTCCAACAGCGTGGCGGCATCCGCCAGATATTGGTGGCCGCGAGATTCCAGCCCTTGAAGCTTTTTTCGCTCTCTCACCCTCTCACCCAGAGCCTTCTGCAGCTCCACCATCCGGAGGTTTTTCTGCTGCTCGTAATAACGGGCGATTCTCCGGAGTTTTTTATACCGGCGTTTCATTGATTCAACTCCTCGAACCCACCGCCGCGATTAATCCGGCCAGGGAGGTTGAGGTATTCTCAAAAGAGGAAGACTCCAGCAGATCCTGGCGGAAGAATTCCCTGAGCTCTTTGCACATGGTAACGGCGATATCGATATCCGGATTGCTGCCCTTTTCATAGGCGCCGATATTTATCAGGTCCTCGGCCTCCCGGTAATCGGTATACCATTTTAAAATCCGTTCTCTCCTCGCTTTCCGGTCCGCGGTGAGAAAAACCGGTGCCAGCCGGGAGATGCTTTCCAGGATGTCCACCGCCGGATAGAGATTCGCGTTCGCCAGCCTCCGGGAAAGCACTATATGGCCGTCCAGTATGGCTCTGATCGCGTCTGTCAGGGGGTCGGCGCTGATATCGTCCCCCTCCACCAGTACCGAATAGAATCCGGTGATGCTGCCCCGGGATCCATTTCCGGCCCTCTCCAGCAGCGCCGGTAACTTGGCGAACACCGAAGGGGTATAACCCCTGGCGGTGGGGGGCTCCCCCACCGCCAGCCCGATCTCCCTCTGCGCCATGGCGTACCGGGTCACCGAATCCATCATAAACAGTACGTTCAAACCTTGGTCCCTGAAATATTCGGCGATCGTCATGGCCGCCTCCGCGCCCTTTACCCGCAATACCGGACTGCGATCCGAGGTGACGGCCACCACCACCGATTTACTCATGCCCTTCTTACCCAGGATATTATCGACAAATTCCCTGACCTCCCGTCCCCGCTCACCGATCAGCGCGATCACGTTTACGTCGCTGATAGCGTTCCTGCAGATCATGCCCAGCAGAACGCTTTTGCCCACGCCACTGCCGGAAAAGATCCCCATCCTTTGACCCATTCCGCAAGGCAGGATGGCATCAACGGCCTTAACCCCCGTTTCCAGCATGGTATTGATCGGTCTCCTCTCCAGCGGAGAAGGAGCCAAATTGTCCAGGGTTTTCCAGTGCGCCGAAAGAATCGGTCCCTTTCCGTCCAACTCCTCGCCCAGAGCGCCCATCACCCTGCCCAACAGCTGCTCTCCCACGGGAATGGTAAGCGGTTTGCCGGAGGGAAATACCACGCTGCCCTTCCCCACGCCGGAAGTGCTGTTGAAGGGCATCAAAAGCAGTTTGTCCTGGCGGAACCCGACGACTTCCGCCACCAGCGGTTCACTATGCCTCCCGGTTTCTATAGCGCAGATATCACCCACGGAGGCCCTTACGCCCTCGACTTCGGTGACCATGCCGATCATACCCACCACGCGTCCGCTGGCCTGGACCGGATTAGTATCAAGTATCGCGGAGCGGAGGCGATCCCATTTCTTCGGTGACCGCACTTGCATATTCTTTCTCCAGGACGGTTGCGAGTTTTTCCAGTTGCCCGGATATGGTCGCCTTCAAGGCTCCTTTTTGGGTTTCCATTATACATCCTCCCCGCTGTACCCGGCGATCCTCCTGCAAACGGACACCCTCCAGCACCTGCATCGATTTATCTCCGGCGTTGAGAATTCCCTCCACCAACTCCAAATCTTCCGGATGCAACCGGATTTGAATCGGTATTTCCCGCTCAATCTGTTTCAAACAGGCACCGATCTGATCCCGGAGGCACCGAACCACATCCGCTCTTACTTCATGCTTGATCACTTTCTCCGCCAGGGCGACGGTCAATTTCAATAGTTCCTCCTCGATCTGGAAGCGCAACAATCTTTGGGAGAGACCCATTCCCTCGAACAGGGCCGATGCTTCCCGCAGGGCTTTTTCCTTCCAAAAGCGGAGCTCCTCCGAACCCTTCCGCACTCCCCGGATATAGGCGGTTTTCACCGCCCGCACGAATTCAGCATTCCTCCGCAGCAGCCCTTTCCGCGCGTTTAGGGTAGATCCAACATACAGTCCGGTAGATTCCACTTCCGGGAGCACCTGGAAATTAACCGGACCGGCCTGCGGCGGGATATCCGGCACGAATTCGTCACATTCCATGAGCATTTCTTCTTCCGCTTTATTCAATCATCACCGAGGTGGCTCCGCCCCGGCCAGCTATGATGACCCGTCCTTCTCCCTCGAGTCTTCTGACCACGTCCGCGATCCTCTGCTGCATACCCTCGACCTCCACCAGCCGCATGGGTCCCAGGTACTCGACTTCTTCCCTCAGACCCTCGGCCGCGCGTTTGGACATGTTGCTGAAAATTTTCTCCTTGATGGTTTCGCTGGCGGCCTTCAAGGCTACGGCCAATTCCTTGGTTTCCACTTCCTTAAGGATTTCCTGCATACTCCGGTTATCCAGCAATTCCAGATCCTTGAAGACAAACATCTTGTTCTTAACTTCCTGGGCGACCTCGGGATCTATATCCTCCACGCCCTCGAGTATATCCTGCCACATCTCGGAATCGATTTCGTTCAAAGCGTCCGCCACACTCTTGGTTCCCCCCACCGATCCCCGCACCTGTTCGAAATCACTGGAAATGTGTTTTTCCAATACTTCCTCTATCGACTTGACCATATCCGGACTGGGTTTATCCATGGTGGCCACCCGGAAAGCGACCTCCGGCTGAATTTCAACCGGCAACTTGGACAGCACCGGTCCGGAAATCGCTGAATCGAGGTTGGCCAATACCAGGGCTATGGTCTGCACATGTTCATTCTTGAGAAAATTGGCTATGGTCAGAGGTTCCACCTTGCGCAACAACTCGAAGGAAGTCCCCTCCCCGTAGCCTTGAACCCGGTTGAGCATGCGCTCCGTTTTAGCGTCACCCACCGCCTTGCGGAGGATTCTTTCCGCGTAACCGATACCTCCCTGGGATATATATCCCTGGGCCCTCATCATCTGGTAGAATTCCTCCAGAATGGCCTGCTTTTCTTCCGCTTTTACGGTTCCGGTTTGGGATATTTCCGTGCTGAGCGTTTCTATCTCGTAATCGGAAAGCTTCTTGAATATGGAACTGGAGACGTCGTCCCCCAGCGATATCAGCAGGATGGCCGCTTTCCTGGCGCCACTCATGTCTTTGAGAATAGCCTTGTTATTTTTGCTCTCAGCCATACCTCTTCACCACCCGGTTATTCGGCCATCCAGGTCTTGATCAATTTCACCACCTGATCCGGGTCGCTCCGCGAAACATTCTTGGTCCTCTCCTCCAGGGATAGCTCGGCTTGGGTCAGAATGGGACCACTCCCGCCCGGGGCCACCGGACCCGCGCTGAAGGCGGGGAAAGTCGCTTCCTGCGACAGCATCTGGGACAGATGTTTACGGACAAGCAGAAACAGCAATACCAGGATGCATACCGTCGCGATTTTACCTATCAATCCGGGCAACCATTCCATTATCGAGCCGTCCCCGCTGACATTCTCCAACCCGGTCGAATAAAACGGGAGATTGACTATTTTTATAACATCGTTACGGGATGGATCAAATCCCACCGCTCCCTTGACCGCCTCTTCCAGTTCGCTCAATTCTTCACTGGAAAGGGCGACATATTCACGCTGTCCGTCCGGGCCATTTTCCTGATAGTGGCCGTCGACGAATACGGCCACGGAGAGGGAATTGATCCCCCCGCCGCTTCCCACAATCCTTTCCACCGATTTATTGATGTCGTAGTTGGTGGTGATATTTTCGCTACGGGAGCCCTCCTGGCTATTACTCTCCTCCGTGGATTGCTCGCTTCTCACCACCGTCTGGGGATCGAACATTTCCTTGGTGGTCTCGATGCGCCGGAAGTCCAGGTCCGCGTCCACCCTCACCACCGCCTTGCCCGGCCCCAGCACCACCGCCAGCATTTCTTCCGCCTTCCCCGCCAGGTAGCCCTCCAGGTTACGTTTTAGATCTATCTGCGCGTTGCTGAATCCCAGGGACTCATCCGCCGCCGTCCGGGTGAGGGTATTGCCGGTCTGATCGAGAACGGTCACGTTCTCGGGGCTCAATCCTTCCACGCTGAAGGAAACCAAATTGGTAATCCCCACTATCTGGGTACGGTTCAATGAATACCCCCGCTTGAGGCCCACCACCACCGAAGCGGTGGCATCCTGGTTTCCCTGCTTGAATATCGACTCCTTGGAAAACACAATATGCACCCGGGCCTTTTCCACGGCGGTGAGGCTGCTGATGGTGCGCGACAACTCACCTTCCAGGGCCCTCTTCAGATTCAACTGCTGTACGAAGTCGGTCACCCCGATCTCATTATTGTCAAAAATCTCGTAACCTACCCCGCCCGGGTGAATGACTCCGGCCGAGGCCAGACCGATCCTTAATTCGGCCACCCTATCTGCTTCTACCAGAACGGTCGTCCCCCCCCGGGTAACCCGGTATTCCTCTCCCATCTGCTCCAGCTCCTGGGTCACCTCTCCGGCATTGGTGATGTCAAGATCGGAAAAAAGCACGGCAAAACTGGGTTTTCTCAGCCACATGGAAAAAACCACCAGGCTGACGATGACCGCCAGCACAATAGTGGATAATATCACTTTCTGGCTGAAGCTGAATCCCGTCCAGGCTCCCTGAAATCTATTAAGGGCTTCGTCCAATCGCGCCAAAGCGCTTCTCCTTTTCATCTAGAATAAGATTACAATAATGGCTAAATGGCCATTTCTCCATTATTCCTATGCCGTCGCTACATGCGCATCTGCATTAACTCGCGGTAGGCTTCCACTAATTTGTTCCTTACCTCCAACATCAAATCGAAGGCCATCCTGGCCTCCTCCATGGCGATCATCACGTTATGAACCTCTACCGGCTGTCCGCTTATCGCCGCCCCCGCGGTGGCCGACGACCGGGCCTGTAGGGAGTCCACATCGGCGACCATCTTTTTCAGAATCTCCCCGAAACCCTTTTCCGGGACCGGATTTTTATCCTGATATGTCTTTTGAATCAGCGATCCAGCGGCCGGCCTGATTTTCATTTCCGAACCTTCCCTTCACTATATTTCCAAAGCCTTCAGAAACATATTTTTAGCCGACTGAATGGCGGTGACGTTGGCTTCGTAGGCGCGGGTGGCCGTGATCATGTCGACCATTTCGTCAATAACATTGACATTCGGCATCCGCACCACGCCTTCGCTATCCGCGTCGGGATGATAAGGATCGTATTTTAAGGTGAAGGGCGTGTTTTTATCCACTTCCACCGTCCCTTCCGGAATCTTAGCCGCCGCAATCCGCGAAGGGGAAATATGATCTTCATCCGCACCAGCGGTGAGGCGGTCCCCCAGATACGCCCTAAAGGGGATCCCGGAGGGGCGCTTCTCCTGGATAGTCTTAATGGTGACCGTTTTGCGCTGGTAGGGGCCTCCCCCAGGGGTTTTGGTGGTTTCCACGTTGGCCAGATTTTCCGCGATCACATCCAGCTTCATCCGCTGAATCGACAAGCCGGATGCGCTTATTCCGATCGTCTTGAATATTCCCATGCCGTTCATGATTTCCTCCGCATTTTTCTAAAACTTTACTTTATTCTCCCCGCGATGGCCGACCGCAGCAAATCAAAAGTGCCTCTGGTCATTTTGGCCACCAGGTTGTAGGCCATGGCGGTCCGGGTAAGATCGGTCATTTCCGTCTCCAAATTGACATCATTGGTGCCGTTGAAATAACCGGAATCATCGTTCCGCAACTGTACGAACCTTTGCTGGGGAGGAACGATGGGGATGGCGCGCGGCGGATTGGGGACCGGCGTCATGGTAACCGACCCGGCCCGGGCCTTCTGTAAGTTCTCCTCGAATATAACTTTCCTTGATTTATAATCCGGGGTTTGAACATTCGCCACATTCTCCGCGGTGACCCGCTGCCGCAGCGCGTAGGCGTCCAGCGCCCTTTTGAATTTGGCTATGCCCGTGCGGCGAATCAAATTCGATCTTATCATTTCTATTCTCCCGTGCTATTGACCGTATAGAGGGCCCGCACAAAATCGGCCGTGACTCCAGTTTCCGGGGATTTGCTCATCTTATATCCAGCCGTGCTGAATAGAATCTCGTTTTCCCTCTCTACTACCAATATTGTTTCCACCAGGGAGGAAAGCTCATCAATGATTTTCGCCACCTCCCGGTTCTTACCGATATTGCGGTGGTAACGCCTCTTCTCGTCGTCGATTGACTTGTCGATCGCGTCGATTCTCTGCATGAGGCGATTTTTACTGCGCAGGTTGGATAATATTTCCTGCGCGGAATGGTCGTTTTTCAGGATATCCCTGAGATCGCGGGCCAGTCCCAGGATCTCAAGATAGCAGTCCCTTTCCTCCAGATAGCCATGAAGCAATTGTAATTCACTGAGCATTTGCCAGAGTCTCCTTGTAACGCTCGATATAGTCTTTCCAGAAACAGGCTTCCACGGCGGTGGGATCGGCCCCGCAAATTTCAGCGTACAAGACCCGGGCTTTATCCAGATCACCGCTGAGCAGTACCAATCCCGGTTGCCACATTCTGGCCTGGGCCACCAGTTCCCGGCTGCCGTACATATTCAATCTCCGGAGCAGATCCTGGGCGGCCGGGTATTTTCCGCTCAAGATCGATGTTCTGTACATTTCCACTATCACTTTCCGAGCCTGGCCGGGAGTCATTTCCCAGGCATAGTCTTTTTTGATCATGGTTCGGCAGGCCAGGAAGGCTCCCTCCTGGTCCCCGGTGGAAAGCAAAATCGCGGAGTATAACAATCCGGCCTCGTAGGGAGGGAGAAACCTCTTCAGCCTGAGGAAAATCTTTTGCAGCCATTTGGGATCGGCATCCCGGTAATAAAGAAATTTCAAGGCGTCCAGTAGTTCCCCGGCCAGTTCCTGCTTGATGGAGGAATCCCAAAGCTCCACGCCGCCGAGCATGCTCTCGATCAGGGTTACCTCACCCATCGCTATTCCGGTCCTTAAAAGTCCCCGGTAATTATCCAATCTGAAATATTCCCTGTCGTCTATGCGCCTCAACAGTTTCCACCATTTCAATCCTTTTTTATTCATTCCCAGGTCGGTATATGCCTGAGCGATACGCATAACTCTTTCATGCCCGATCGGCCCGCTGAGCGTGTCCAGGGGCATGTACATGTGGGTGAGCGAATCCAGGTTCCGGCTGCCTTTTTCGAAACGGGCGATCAGCTCTGAATAATCGGCCGGTTCGTCTTCGGCGAACCATTCGGAAGCCTTCAGCACCAATTCAGTATAATCCTGGCCTAGATCCTCCGCGGAAACCGGCCCCGCCAGGGACAGAATCGCCAACAGCATTATACCCACGGAAATTTTCAAGACCGTCCTTTCGTATAGGTTACGGTACCGGTGAAAGGCAATGAATATGCCACGGGCCGGAAGCCGGGCGGGGGAGGAATATTATTCCCGCCGGAGGAAAAAATAGGCTCCCTCTGAGATTTTCGCGCTGCCATTAAAGGCCTTTCTCCGATTTCCGGGAACGGAGATAAGGGAAATATTGATCTCCCTGATCGTCATTTCCAGCTGCCGGTGCCTAACCAGACAAATCTTTTACCTGGCTGGTAGAATAATTGTCATACCGGTTCAAACCGGAGCAAGCCCTTGCCGGCAGGTCCCCCAGCTCGCTCACCGGAGGGTAGCCGGGGACTCCATCACTCCGCGCCCGCAGGGCGGAAAATGACCGGTCATCACCGGTTCGGCCTTTGCCGAACCGTGCGGGCGGAGGCACCCCCGTCGAGGGTTTGGATCTCTGCCTGGATTGTTTAAAGGGTGGAGGTCAATTGTCTTTTATCTGCTTGAGATGCTCGGCGATCTTGGCGGCCAGCTCTTCCTGCACCTCGGGGGAGTCGTAATACCCCTCGGCCATTCTCTGCTTGACCTGGGCTATTCTCTCCTCCCGGATGTCGCTTAACGCTTCGGCGGCCACTTTTGCCCGGGATACCATGCGGCTGGTCCGGCTGACCTCGGTGGCCGGTTTCTTTACCTTGCCGGCCTTGGTGTGATGAGCGCTTTTAGCCTTTTCCTCGACATCCCGGTCCTTTTTCAGCTGGTCTATCTTTCCCTGTTGTATATTATTGATTTTCATATCCATCTTATCCGCCGCCATTAGGTTAACTTATTTATTCTTCAAGTATTTAGCGCACCGGTCTCGTTCTTGCAACGAAACCTGGATTTCTTCTTTAAGCCGGGACCGGAAGATAGACAACCTGGCTTGAATGACCGCATCTCTCTTCCTTACCGCTTTCATTATCTCCGTAACTTCCTCTATGTCAATATCTTTTTGCGCCAGTTCCCGTAACAACTCATTACGGTCCCGCAAAATAGTTATCAGCAATTTCAGGTCCAAGTTACCCAGATCCCGTTCCAGAAGATCCGTTTTACTGATAATTTCTTCCTTTAACCTGTCTACTTTCAATGAATTACCGCTCATTCCCCCCTCCCCCCTCACGCTCTTTCAACTCCGTCCAGGCGGAACGAAGTTTCTGGGCGATTGGTAAAATTTCCTCAATCCGCTGGGAAGATTTTTCTATATGAGCGGTCACCACCTCCCGGTAAATATGAAAACAAAGGGCGATCAGATTTTTTGATACCTCGCTGCCGTCATCGATGGTCGAACGCATCAGATGGTTGGCTATATCCCGGGCCCGGATGCAATCTTCGTGCGCGTTTTCACGCTGCTCCATTTTTTCCAGGGCGCTGGTCAGAAAACGGACCAGGCCATCGTAGAGCATGGTAATCAGGGTCAATTGATCGGCCGTCTCCACCTTCACCTGGTTGTAGCGGTTGGTGACCAGCGTGGAAGCGTTTTTTATTCCTTTCATCTAATCCTCTCTGTCAGCTTCAGTCCGAATGCTTCAGCTTGTAGTTGGATAGTATCTGGAGTTGCGAGATCATGCTGGTGAGGTAAGATTCCTGGGCCTTGAACTCCGCTATGGCGTTCTCCAGATTAATGAACTGCTTTATCAGTTGTTCCTCCTTTTTGTCGATACTGGCCTGAATGATCTCGATCTGCTCTTTCATACCGGCTTCAATATCATCAAAGGTGTTCTTTTTGGCTGTCAGGGCTCCCGAGTTGGCATCGGTTATATCGTTGATATACTCGGTGATCCGGGCTCCAATACCCTTGGTAACCGACACCTTGCCCTGGGCCCCACCCTGGGAAAGCAACTGTTCGGTAGTAATGGTGACCAGCAACTGTAATCCCTCCGTGTATTCATTATCCATGGCTCCGGTCAGGTACTGCCCGGTTCCGGTCGCCTCTTCCCCGTTTATGGTGCCGGCCACATTCGTCCCCCTCTTTTCCACTCCGGTGGTTACTCCGATATCGGAATATACCGAGTTGAACGAAACCTCCAGAAACTTGATGGTGGAATTCGAACCGTACAGGGTGGAGGTAAATTCCAGATGCCCCGTGCCCCCTCCGTCATCTACGTAGGTAACCGAGATTTTGTTGGAACCCAGCGTGCCGTCGCTGTTTATCGCTTCGGTAATCGCCTCGGCCAGGGCCGATCCGGAGGTGTAGGCGCCCTCAGCCAACGACAGCTCAACACTCTCTCGTCCGTTCAGCTCGATCCTGAAACGGTTGTTGGTCGAGTCGATGACCAGGGGGGCGCCAGTGGTCGGTTCGCCCAGAGTACTTCCCTCCCATTTCGCCCGGCTGGCCGCCACCGTGATGTTGACGTCATAACCGGATTCGTCGAGCCGGTAGGAGGGCAGGGTCTTGGAGGAAGCCAGCAGGAACTGAATATCCGGATCGGTGGTAGTCCCGGTGGTAGCGAACAGCCTGACCACCGCGTCCGGATCCTCCTCGATGGAAGCCCTCAAGACGCTGCCGTTCACCGCCAGGGTTCCGTCGGGAGAAGTGGTCACCCCCAGTAATCCCAGGTTATTCAAGGTTTGATTTAATCCGTGCACCATGTCGGTGACCTCCCGCCTGATCGCCATGCTCAGGCGCATGGCGTAGGAGTCGCCGAATAGTTCCCCTCCCTCACCGTATTCCTCATCGTACTGGAAATGACCGTCGAACTTCTTGATCACATCGTTAAAGCGGTTTATAAATCCCTCGATGTCCTCGTACATACTGTCGCCGTCCACACTGATATCGATATACACCGGTGAGGTGGGATCGGCCGTGTGCAACTCGATGGTTACATTATCGATAAGATCGCTGATGGTGTTGGTGCTGCTCTGCAGCTCCACCGGAGTGCCTCCGCCGGCGGCGCTGCCCAGGGAAAAAATGGCGTTCACCGGGGCCTGGATGGTGGAGGATTCCACCGCCACCTCAAAGCTGTCTCCTTCCACCAGGGTTCCCGCTCCCAGCGATATCTTCAATCCCCCGTGAACGGAGATCTCCGTTCCCGCCGCATAGGAAGAAGGAATGGTGAGGGTGCCGGAAAGATTTCCTCCATCTGAATAGTTCAGAACCAGGGTATCGGTGCCCACCGCGCCCCCTCCCCCGGAAGCGACGGTGAAGGTCAGGGTGGTGTCGGAATTGCCGGTATAGTTACCGGCGGCGTCTACCGAGGCGGAGGAAGAGCCCTCCCAGGCCGAAGCACTTCCCACCTCACCCAACATCAATCCGGTCCCCCCGGCAAGATCCTCATCGATGACGATTCTCTGGGAGGCTCCCGTTCCCTCCCCGGACAGGATGATCTTGTAGGCCGGCTGATCGCCCCCCACATTGACTACTGTCGCCTCCACTCCCGCTCCCGAACTGTTGATCGCCTGGGCCACCTGCTGCAGGGTATTATTACTGGAGTCGATAGTTATCTCCACCGGAGATTCAGCGCCCTTGGTTATGGTTATGGTGCCGGTTCCGATTGTGGTTTCTTCCCGGTCGGCGAATTCGGCCGTGGCCACCTGATGGCTCTGCGCCAGCTGGGTGACCGTTAATGAATACTTACCCCGCACCGCGCCGCTCCGGGCGGTGGCGGTCAACACATCTTCATCGGTGGAAACGGCATTCAACGAAAGTAACCGGTCCCGGCGGTGCAGGTTGCGCGCGTCGATTTTCAATGCCAGGATAATGGCTTCCATCGCATCATAGGCGCTTCTTATCTTTTGGTTCTTTTCTATCCGGGATTCAATATTGTAGATGGGCCTGCGTTCGATCTCCAACATCTTGTTGATCAGATCCAGGGAATCGATACCGGTTATCAGGCCCTGAATTCCTCCCACACCAGCCATGATATTCACCAATCCTTGCGTTAAAGCCAATCACTCTTCCAACATTCTGGTTATCGGCCCAGCAGGAAAAATCTTTACCTTTTGTTTGGAAAATATAGGATAAAAGTCCCATCACCGGGGAAGGACGGATTCGTCCGCCGGCGTGAAACTCAAAGCGGAATTTAGATCCCGAAATGAGCTTTAAGGTATTTGACCATCTTGGTTATCCGGTCCAGTTCGTCCGGGGGGGGGATCTCCCGGATCACTTCCTGGGTTTCCCCGTCTATCACCCGCACGTAGTAACTATTGCTCGGCCGGTGCTTCACGAAGGAAAGATCCCGGCTATAGCTGACCGGATTTAAAACCTGCCTTTGATGCTCCAGATGTTCAACTACCTGCTTTTTGGCCGAGGCGCCGGGGGAACTTGAATTTTTACCGAGCTTCTTGACTTTAGGCTCTCCGGCAAGTTTTTGTCCTCCGTCCGGTCCGGGCTCACCGGCACGGGAGGAACCGGAAACATTACGTTTGAATTCCATGGTCCGGTCATTACCCACCGGGGGCGTTCCCACACTGTCTATTTTCATGGCGGTTCTCCTCTCCGCCAGGGAAAGCCTCCCCGGACCGGACCGGGGAGGCTACCCTCATCAATGTTTCCCCGGTTACGACAGAAGCTGAAGTACGACCTGGGGAATCTGATTCGCCTGCACCAGCATAGCGGTGCCGGACTGCAGTAGAATCTGGTTCTTTGTCAGCCGGGCCATTTCCATGGCGAAGTCGACGTCCCGGATAACCGATTCGGCGGCTATCAGGTTCTCTTCGGCGATCGCCAGGTTGATGGCCGTGCTTTCCAGAGTGTTTTTCTGGAACACACCGAGCTCGCCTCGCTTGGCCGATACCTGCTGTATGGCCTTGTCGATGATCTCGATGGCATCCTGCGCACCGGCCTGAGTGAGCACGCTGATCTCGCTGATGTTGTTAAAGGTGTTGCCCGATACTCCCGTACCGATATTGGTGGAAGCCATGGCGTTAAGTGCGATCGTCACCGTCTGGTTCTTGTTCGCGCCTACCTGGAATACCAGCGAGTTGTTGGTAACCGTTACGCTACCGGCCGCTCCCGCCGCCAGGGTGGTGGAGATCGAGAGTCCCTCGATGGCCAGACCGGAATCTCCGGTGAGCAACGTTCCCCGTCCGGTGGCTGCCAGTCCGCCGATGGTGCCGGCGATATCGACGCCGACCTCGGTCAGAGCGGTGGTTCCGATACCGGTGGTATCGGCCGCGGCGGCCACGTTGGAGACGGCCGAAAGATCGATGTTGGATCCATAAGCATCGGTTGTCAGCACCAGGTTGTTCGAGCCATCGTCCGAAGCGGTAACCCCGGTCGAGCTGTTGTAGGTGTTGATCTGGGTGATAACCTGATTCTGGGTGAGCCCGGCGGCCAGCGCTATATCCACACCGTTTATGGTCAGGGTCTCAGTCTGGCCCAGTACCGCGGTCTGCGCCGTGCCGCCCGTGGTTACGGCCTGCGCGGCGGCCGTGGTCACCGTAATGGCGTAGGTGCCGGCCACGGTGGCATCCGTCGCGTCCATGAAGGACACGGTGGACAGGGAGGTGGTGCCGGTTACACCGCTGGAACCATCCAGCAGGCTCTTGTTCCCAAACTGGGTCTGGGCCGCGATTCTGTTGATGGTAGCGATGGCGTTATCGATTTCATCCTGATCCGCGGCCAGCATCACGGCGTCGTTAGATCCCGTGTTGGCGGCATGAATCGCCAACTCACGAATTCCGTTGAGCAGGTTATGAATTTCGTTCATAGCCCCCTCAGCGGTCTGCACCATGGCGGTGGCGGTTTCGGCGTTCTCAACCGCCTGCTGAATACCGCCGATCTGAGCACGCATGTTCTGCGAAATCACCAGACCCGCCGGATCATCGGCGCCCCGGTTTACCCGCAGACCTGAACTGAGACGCTCCAGAGACTTGGCCACTACCGATTCGGTCAGGCTCAAGTTTCTTAAAGCATTAATGGAACTGATGTTGTGATTGATCCTGAAGCTCATTTAAGCTCCTCCTTCCTTGGTAATCCCTACTTTATCAGCGCTCCCTCCTTACTTCCTTGTTATCCGGCACAGTACTTACTCCTTTCCCACAGGCCGGTTGACCGGGAGGGCGTTTCTCTCTTGTCTAACTGTTCGGAAGGAGAAAATGGAACTTGAGCGAAATTTTTCCGGAAATTAATTATTACCGGAAAATCGGCGGCAGGCCGCCGGCATTTATAAAAAAGGCCTTCGCCGGTCAAGCCGGCGAAGGCCGTAATAGGTTAAGGGAGGCTTCTCCCCCCTCCCCCCGTTTTCTATACTACTGTAAAAGTTTCAATACCACCTGCGGAATCTGGTTGGCCTGAACCAGCATGGCGGTGCCCGACTGCAGCAGAATCTGGTTCTTGGTCAATTCGGCCATCTCCTGGGCGAAATCCGTGTCCCGGATCACCGATTCGGCCGCCACCAAGTTTTCTTCGGCTATGGCCAGGTTGGCCGTGCTACTCTCCAAGGTGTTTTTCTGGAAAACGCCCAACTCGCCCCGCTTGGCCGATACCTGCTGAATCGCCCGGTCGATGATCTCGATCGAGTCCTGTGCGTCCGCAGAGTTGGTAACGTTGATTTCGGCCAGGTTGGCAAAGGTGTTGCCGGCCACCCCGGTACCTATCCGGGAACAGCTCATGGCGTTAAGGGCGATCGTCACCGTCTGGTTCTTGTTGGCTCCCACCTGGAACACCAGAGAGTTGTTCACCACCGTCACGCTACCGGCCGCGCCGGCCGCCAAGGTGCTGGAGACGGCTAACCCCTCAAT
>JAFGPI010000016.1 GCA_016926065.1 Candidatus Krumholzibacteriota bacterium | reverse complement strand
TTCAGCCCTGAAGCGCAACGGAGTGCCTCTTTATACCCTGGCCCGCCGGGGTCAGGAGGTGGAGAGGCCCCCCCGGGAAGTGACCATCCATGAAATCATGCTTAAAGGCTTCGATCCGCCCCGCTTTGAAATTGAAATCTTCTGTTCCCGGGGCTTATACGTGAGGGTGCTGGCCGAGGAAATCGGCGATATGCTGGGTATTCCCGCCCATCTTTACGGTTTGGTCAGGACGCAGATCGGACATTTCGATATCCGGTCGGCGGTATCGGACGAAGCGTTCGATAGGCTCGCGGACCGGGAAAAACCGGGATATTCGCTCTCCGAAGCCTTGCAGCATCTCCCGGCGGTGGAGCTGACCGCCACCCAGTCCCGGGAACTGGACAGCGGGATCACTCCCCGAGTCGGCAAAATCGATTGCGGAAACGGTGATCTGATCAGGCTGCTCCGCCCCCGGGGGGAGCTGGGGGGTATCGCCGAGGTGAATGGGGCCGGTTTGCTCAAGTTGAAAAGGGTGTTTTCCGCGGAGGGAGGCCAGCGGACGGCGGCCGGAGATTTTGCTTGAGGCGCCGGGCCGCGGGCTGGCGGAGGTCGCCTTAAGAGACTTAAAGACAAGCAATGGTTGGTATGACCGAGATCGTTAAAGCGGAGGATTTGGCAAACCGGGCGGTTCCTCCCGCCGTGGTGACCATCGGGGTATTCGACGGAGTGCACGTGGGACACCAGCGGGTTCTCGCCCGGCTGCGGGAAGAAAAAGAAAAGGCCGCCGCGCAGGTATCGGTGCTTATCACCTTCGACCGCCATCCGCTAAGCGTGATCCGTCCGGAAGCGGCTCCCCGGCTGCTTACCACCCTGGAGGAGAAAATATCCCTGCTGGCCCTGCTCCATATCGATATCATCGTAATAGAAAGATTTACCATCCGCACCGCGGAGCTGGATTACCGCACCTTTATTGCCGAACGGTTGCTGGATCTTTACTCCATGAAACACCTGGTGGTCGGTTATGATTTTCATCTGGGCAAAGGTAGAGAAGGTAACCGGGAGTTACTGTCCCGGGAAGGAAAAGAGCACGGTTTCGGAGTAACCGTTGTGCCGCCGGTGGTAATCAGCGGCCGGGCCGTTTCCAGCACCAGGATAAGGAATTCAATCTCGCACCGCAAACTAAGAAGGGCGGCCCGGCTGTTGACCCGTCCTTATTTTTTTGATGCTGATATCGTGCGCGGAGAAGGAATCGGCCGCACCTTGGATTTTCCCACCGCCAACGCGCGGGTTAGCCAAGCGGACAAGCTGCTCCCTCCCCGGGGGGTCTACGCCGTCCGGGTGGAGAAGGGGGGGCGTTATTATCCGGGAATGATGAATGTGGGATTTGCTCCCACCATCCGAGGGGACCGGGATAAGCGCATGGAGGTTCACCTCTTCGATTACCGGGGTAAACTGTACGACCAGCGGTTGAGAGTCCACTGCCTGGAATTCATCCGGGAAGAGAAAAAATTCCGGGACCGAAATGAACTACAGGCACAGCTCCTGCAGGATAGGGAAAAAGTGACCGGCATTTTGGAAAAGAACTATTGACAATTCGGTTCTCATGTGTAAGTTTCAAGACTACGTTTGGATACTAACGGGCAGTTGTCAGGTGGATCGGGCAGAAGTTCCGTTCTGCTGCCATCGTGTTAGTCAACACGGGTATCAAGGAGGTTATGACGATGGCACTGCATAAAGGGGTAAAGAAGGAGGTAATCGGCAAGTTCCGGTTACATGACCTGGATTCCGGTTCTCCAGAAGTACAGATCGCGCTACTCACCGAGCGCATCAATATTCTCACTGAGCACTTCAAAGTCCATAAGAAGGATTTCGCCTCTCGGAGGGGACTCTTAAAGATGGTAGGCCGGCGCCGCAAACTTCTTGATTACCTGAAAAGAAACAAATTAGATAAATACAGGGAGCTAATCAAGGAACTCAACCTCAGGAAGTAACCGAGAGTATCCCGGATTATACCTTGAAAGAGTCGGTCTGGGGGCAGGTTCCGTCTATGGTTACGCGATAGTGAGAGGAAAAGGACAGTATGATCAAAAAAGTTATTGAATTGGAGGGAAAGAATTATTTCTTCGAGACCGGAAGGATTGCCCGCCAAGCGGACGGATCGGTATTGATCGGAGAGGAAGGAACCACCGTTCTGGTGACGGCGGTGGCCTCCAAGGGCGAAGTCAGCGACCGGGATTTTTTCCCTCTTTTCGTCGAGTACCGGGAAAAGTTTTACGCCGCGGGAAAAATCCCCGGCGGTTTTTTCAAGCGGGAAGGAAGGCCCAGCGAAAGGGAGACCCTGAGCTGCAGGCTGATCGACAGGCCCATCAGGCCTCTCTTTCCCGAGGGATTTCAGTATGAGGTGCAGGTGGCCTGTACGGTGCTGAGCAGCGATCAACAGCATCAGGCCGATGTGCTGGGCATATTGGGAGCCTCCCTGGCCCTCAACTTTTCCGATATCCCCTTTAACGCCGTTCTCAGCGGGGTCCGGGTGGGAATGAAGGAAAATCAATTTATCCTCAATCCGACCTTCGACGAGGTGGAGGCCAGCGGATTCGAATTGGTAATCGCCGGTTCCGATGAGGCCATTATCATGGTGGAGGGGGTCGCCCCGGAGATCTCGGAGGCCCGGATCATGGAAGCCCTTGACTTCGGCCACGCCCGCATCAAGGAGCTCAATGCCTTTCAAAGGGAATTCCTGTCCCAGGTTGAATTGCCGGCTAAAAGGGAATTCGAGGTGCCTGAGGTAGACCAGGAGTTGAAGAAGAAGCTGGTGGACGAATACCGGGGGGAAGTGGACCGGCGGTGCCGGATTTCCGGCAAGCACCAACGGGGCGGAGCCCTTCAGGATCTAATCGACGAGGCGGTTATTAAGTACGAGGAAGAATATCCGGAATCGAAAAGTGATTTAATCAAGATCATGCATGACATCGAGCGTGACGTGGTCCGGAATATGATCCTTAAAGAGCAGATGCGCACGGACGGGAGAAAATATGATGAGATCCGCGACATCACCTGTGAGGTGGGGATCCTGCCCCGCACCCACGGAAGCGCGCTGTTCACCCGGGGGGAAACCCAGAGCCTGGTGGTGACCACTCTGGGGACTTCCCAGGATGAGCAGCGGATCGACGGATTGAAGGGTGAATCCTGGAAGAAGTACATGCTGCATTACAATTTCCCGCCTTTCAGCGTGGGAGAGGTGGGATTCTTCCGCGGACCCGGCCGGAGGGAAATCGGGCACGGCGCCCTGGCCGAACGCTCACTCAAACCGGTGCTGCCGGTGGATGAGGATTTTCCCTATACCATCCGGGTGGTTTCGGACATCATGGAATCGAACGGTTCCAGTTCGATGGCCACCGTGTGCGGAGGCAGCCTGGCCCTGATGGATGCCGGGGTCCCGGTGTCGAAACCGGTAGCGGGCATAGCCATGGGCATGGTTAAGGAGGGGGACCAGGTGGCTATTCTCACCGATATACTGGGATTGGAGGATCACCTGGGCGACATGGATTTCAAGGTGACCGGCACGAGCGAGGGTATCACCGGTTTCCAGATGGACGTGAAGGTCTCGGGCATCTCCCGGCAGGTGATGGAGCGGGCCCTGGAACAGGCCCGGCAGGCCCGCCTCAAGATCCTGGATATCATGGCCCGGACCATATCCGCGCCGCGCCCCGAGATATCGCCCTACGCGCCTAAGATCGTTCAAATAAAGATCCCCATCGACAAGATCCGGGAAGTCATCGGTCCGGGGGGCAAGATGATCAGGCATATCCAGGAAACCTCCGGTGCCAAGATCGATATCGAGGATGATGGAACCGTATCGATAGCCGCGGTCGACCAGGAGTCGGGTGATAAGGCCCTGGAGATGATCAACCTGATTACCGCCGAAGCGGAACTGAACAAGGTCTATACCGGAACGGTAAAGAGCATCGTGACCTTCGGAGCCTTCGTGGAGATCCTTCCCGGAAAAGACGGATTGCTGCATATCTCCGAGATCGATAAGAAGCGTATCCAACGGGTGGAGGACGTTCTCTCCATCGGCCAGCAGCTGGAGGTCAAGGTAATCGGCATTGACAGAGAAGGGAAGATCAGGCTCAGCCGCAAGGTGCTTCTATAATAGTTATGCCTTATGTTGAAGTTGCCTCGACCACACAAGGTGTTCCTCGATTCGGGCGCCACTTTGCTTTACCAGCGAAATCCCCTATCTCCCACCGTCGCCTTCGGAGTATGGATAACCAAAGGTTCCCGGGATGAAGGCCCCGCCCAGCGGGGTTATTCCCATCTGCTGGAGCATATGGTTTTTAGGGGTACCGGCCGCAGAACCGCTCTCCAAATAGCGCAGGAACTGGAATCGATTGGCGGGCAGTGGGACGCCTATACCAGCAAGGAATCGACCTGTTTCCACGGCAAGGTGCTGGAGGAGCACTTCGAAAAGTTCGCCGATGTGCTGGCCGATATAGTGTTGCATCCTTCCCTCTCCGCGTCCGACCTGGATACAGAATCGCGGGTGGTGCGCGAGGAGATCAAGAGCGTGAAGGATTCACCCGAGGAATCGACCTACGAGCTTTTTTTTCAAACCCTCTTCCCGGAGCATCAACTGGGCTATCCGGTGACCGGAAAGGCCCGGGATATCGCCGCCTGTACCCGCCGCCGGCTGGTCGATTTCCACCACCGAACCTATACCGCCGGGAATACGATCCTGGGCTTCGTGGGCAATCTCCCCCTGAAGAAAGTGGTTTCCCTGCTGGAGGAAAGATTTGGATTCCGGAATGGGAATTACCGGAATCCGCCCGGGCGGGGATTTCCCCCCGGTGGCAGGGTGCGTTCGATCCGCCGGCCGGACTGGTATCAATCGCACGTTTGCGTGGGCACCAGAACCGTCTCGGCTTCCAGCCCCGAACGCTATACCTTGATGCTGCTCTCCAATATAATAGGGGGTGGAGTGTCGTCCCGGCTATTTCAAAGCCTGCGGGAGAACAGGGGACTGGTATATTCCGTCTTTTCTCATACCAGTTTCTGGAAGGGCACCGGCACCCTGTCGTCTTTCTTCTCGGTGGATCCCCGCAACCTGCCCCGGGCCCTGGAAATACTTCGCGGCGAACTGGAGAAACTCGGCCGCGGGGAGGTGAGGGCGGAGGAACTGGAATACGCCCGGGCACAACTTAAGGGGGGGGTGGTGTTCGGCATCGAGAGCGTGGAGAGCAGGTTATTCCGGCTTTTCTACAATGAATTCTATCACGGCAGATACCGCACCTTGCCGGCGGTTTTAAGAAATATAGAAAACGTGAAGCTGAAGGATATAGCGGAAGCGGCCCGGAAGTACCTGGCCGAAGAAAAGCAGACCTATGTCACCTGTGGACCTTTGCCACTTAGAGGTTTGGTTTGATTAAGGAGAGGTTGCGGTTCCCGGGACGGCCGGGATCGCTCCCCTTCCGGCCCCGCGGATCTTTCAGGCAGAGGGAAAGGTGCCATGACGGTCGATCAAGGCCCGGTTAAAGTATCTATAAAATACCTGCCTCATTACTCGGGACTGCCGCCCCTGAAAAGGATGACCGCCGGGTCCAGCGGATATGATGTGCGCGCCGCCTGCCCCGAGCCCATGACCATCGAACCGGGTAAAGCCGCGCTGGTCCCGGCCGGCTTCGTGCTATCGATACCGGAGGGATTCGAGGCCCAGGTTCGTCCCCGTAGCGGAATGGCGCTGAAACACCAGCTGGGAATTCTCAACAGCCCCGGAACGATCGACAGCGATTACCGGGGAGAGGTGCGGATCATACTCTTCAACTTCGGCAGGGAGGATTTCCAGCTGCGCCGGGGAGAGAGGATCGCCCAGATAGTTTTCTGTCCCCTGCCGGCGGTTGAATTGGTCGAACTGAAAGAACTGGATGCCACCGGACGCGGCTCCGGAGGTTTCGGCCATACCGGATAGGGAGAGGGCACGCATGCCCGGGCTCGTTTTTCTATTTGTCCTTTTCGCGCTGGCCGGATTTTCTTACCTGCTTTGGAGAATCCGCTGGGGAGATCCCCCCCGGAACGGTCCCGGAGTGCTGGCCTATCATAAGGTCACTTCCTTCGAGTTGGGGGGAACTTGGATCACTCCGGGAAGATTCGCCTCCCAGCTTGACACCCTGCTCCGCTGCGGTTTCGTTTTCATCGACCAGGATGATTTTCTGGCGGTGCTGGAAGGCCGGAGGCGGGGGGACCGCCGCGAGATCCTCCTCACCTTCGATGATGGCTACCGGATGCTGGCCTCCACCGCCGTGCCCCTGCTGGAGGAACGAGGTATTCCGGCCCTTTTTTTCCTGGTCACCTCCTATGCCGGAAGGGAAAACGCCTGGGAGCTGCCCCTCCCGGGCAGGAAGTTCGATCACCTGAGCTGGGATGAGGTCAGGGATCTGGGGGGACGGAATATTTCCTTCGGATCCCACGGCCGCTCGCATCTGGACCTGACCCGGTTGGGACGGGAGAAGGTTCGGGAGGAACTGGTGATATCCAAGGAGATAATCGAATCTGAAACCGGCCGGCCGGTCAAAAGCTTTTCCTATCCTTTCGGGAGAACGAACCGG